>NZ_CALNWX010000003.1:0-511054 GCF_940807095.1 Chryseobacterium sp. Marseille-Q3244
TTACCGTTCCTGCCTTACTGATAATGGGTAATAAATCCTTTGGGATCAGTTCCTCATTAAGGCATATTTGTGCAGCCTGTATACCGGCTAACGTCAACTTTTTTAAATATGACTGGAAAAAAGAAGCTAAAGTCGTGAAAAGGCTGGAGTCTTTGTGATGTTTTCACCAACTTCAAATGCACTTAAAAACCCTTTATATTCAAGTTTATGTGCTTCATCCAATTTATAATTGTCTAATTTCCCAAACTTTCCCCATAATCCTGACCCAGACCAATTTATGTATTCAGAGAAACTAATAAATTTTGGAATAGGATTTGAAAATATGCTTAAGTCAATAAAACAGTTTGGCCCTCCAAATCCCTCTTTACTACCTCCACTATCAATTAAATATGCTTTAGTAAAAGCAAAATTTGCTTGCAATTCAGGAGATATACCAAAATAAGGCCTAGCTTTCATTGCCATATTTATTGCTTCTGTTGTATTTAATGTTCCATCATCCAATCTACGGTAAATAGCCTCTTTTATTCCCGATTGAGTTACTAAACTCTCAGAATATCTGATCCTAAAGCCCGTAGCGATTACACATCTTGCTCCATAATATCCTTTTTCTTTATCTTTATAATTTAATTCTTTAAATAAATTAATAGTTCTTGTTACAAAATCTGCAGTTACTTTATGAGTTCTAGGAGAAATATTTCTAGTAGATATTAAACCATCATTTAAAGCGATTATATTAAAATTTCTTGAAGCATGCTTAGAGGCAATTTTATGAAATAGCTCCAATCTTTCTATTGCTTCAATTGATAGATCAATGGTTGGATCAAATTGTGAATCTTTGAGCATTGAACCATAACCAAGTAAATCTATCCATGCACAAATTGCAACTTCAAACTTTCTTTTTGTCCCTTTTTTTGTTTTTGCCATTATAATATTAATAAATTTAGATTTGAAGAAATGGATGTTGAAATAAAAAATTTAGTTTAAATATAAAACAAAGCTTTTCAATAAAACTAAATTACAAACATTATAGAATAAAAAAAATAGGACAAGTATTTAACTTAATAGTTACTCTATTTTAGATTTAAAGTCCTAAATTATCTTAGTAAGAAATATTACTAACTATAAATATACAAACTCAATTAAACAAAAATCCCGCAAGAAAACTCGCGGGATTTGAAATATCTATTTTTCGAAATTACATGGTCTCCATTTTGAAGCTCATGCTTTCAATTACTTTCAAGATGGCTTCTACTGTGTCCATTGAAGTTAAACAAGGAACACCGTTTTCCACACTCATTCTTCTGATCTGGAATCCGTCTCTTTCTGCCTGTTTTCCTTTTGTAGTGGTATTTACCACATACTGAACTTTTCCTTTCTGGATCAGGTCGATCAGATTTACGCTTTCTTCTCCTATTTTGTATCCTATTTTGCAAGGAATTCCTTTTTCTTCGAAGAATTTCGCTGTACCTTCCGTAGCCCAGATTCTGAAACCTACTTCATGGAATCTTGCTGCCAAATCAGCTGCTTCTTCTTTGTGCTTATCAGCTACAGTAAATAAGATAGAACCGTGCATAGGAACTTTTCTTCCTGCTGCAACCAATCCTTTGTAAAGGGCTTTCTCTAAAGTAGTATCTTTCCCCATAACCTCTCCTGTAGACTTCATTTCAGGGCCTAAAGAGATGTCAACCTTTGTCAGTTTTGAGAAAGAGAATACCGGTACTTTTACAAAGACTCCTTCTTTATTCGGAACCAATCCGTTTTTGTAACCAAGATCCGTTAATTTCTGTCCTAAGATCGCTTTCGTTGCAAGGTTAGCCATTGGAACTTCTGTGATTTTAGATAAGAAAGGAACTGTTCTTGAAGAACGTGGGTTTACTTCGATCACATATACGTTTCCTTCAAAAAGAACGTACTGAATATTCATTAATCCGATCACTTTCAGTCCTTTTGCCAGTCTTTGAGTATAATCTACTAAAGTATCGATTTCACTCTGAGAAATATTCTGTGGCGGATATACTGCGATAGAGTCTCCGGAGTGAACCCCTGCTCTTTCGATGTGCTCCATAATTCCTGGAATTACCACTGTTTCACCGTCACAAATTGCATCTACTTCAATCTCTTTTCCTACCATGTATTTGTCAACCAAAACCGGGTGTTCAGGGCTTGCGTCTACTGCGTGCTCCATATAGTGAGCCAATTCTGCTTCTGCGTATACAATTTCCATTGCTCTACCTCCAAGAACATAACTTGGACGCACCAATACCGGGTAACCGATTTCGTTAGCAATTTTAATGGCTTCTTCTTTCGAAGTGGAAGTTCTTCCTTTTGGCTGAGGAATTCCCATCTCTTGAAGTGCTTTTTCAAATTTATCTCTGTTTTCAGCTCTGTCAAGGTCTTCTAATGAAGTTCCTAAGATCTGTACTCCGTGAGAAGCTAATTTATCTGCAAGGTTGATCGCTGTCTGTCCTCCGAACTGAACCACTACTCCTTTAGGTTTTTCAAGATCGATGATGTTCATTACATCTTCTTCGGTCAATGGTTCGAAGTATAATTTATCCGAGATCGAGAAGTCTGTAGAAACAGTTTCAGGGTTGTTGTTGATAATGATCGCTTCATACCCCATTTCCTTGATTGCCCATACTGAGTGTACCGTTGCGTAGTCGAATTCAACTCCCTGTCCGATTCTGATAGGTCCTGAACCTAACACGATGATTTTTTCTTTATCAGAAACTACACTTTCGTTTTCTTCTTCGTAAGTTCCGTAGAAATATGGTGTTTCACTTTCAAACTCAGCAGCACAAGTGTCTACCATTTTGTACACCGGCATTACCCCGTTTTCTTTTCTGAAGTTGAATACCTCACGTTCTTTTACATCCCAAAGAACCGCGATGTTGATATCTGCAAAACCTAATCTCTTAGCTTCAATTAAGGTTTCTTTATCGAATTTATTATCTGCGATTACTTTTTCGAAATCAACAAGCTTTTTAAGTTTCCAGATGAAGAATTTATCAATTTTGCTCCATTCTACGATTTGTTCCCAGTCGTATCCTCTTCTTAAAGCATCTCCGATAATGAATAATCTCTCATCATCACACACTCTGATTCTTCTCTCGATTTCTTCAGCAGTAAGTGCCTGAGCTTGCTTTGTTTTTAATCCAAGATGCTTGATTCCTGTTTCTAATGAACGGATTGCTTTCTGTAAAGATTCCTCAAGGTTTCTTCCAATCGCCATTACTTCCCCAGTCGCTTTCATCTGAGTAGAAAGTCTTCTGTCTGCTGTTTCGAATTTATCGAATGGGAATCTTGGGAATTTAGTCACCACATAATCAAGAGCAGGTTCGAAACATGCGTATGTTTTTCCTGTTACCGGATTCATGATTTCATCCAGTGTTAATCCTACTGCAATTTTCGCAGCGATTTTTGCAATCGGATATCCTGTAGCTTTACTTGCTAAAGCTGATGAACGGGATACTCTAGGGTTTACCTCGATGATATAGTAATCAAATGAATGTGGATCTAATGCTAACTGTACGTTACATCCGCCTTCAATTCCTAAAGCTCTGATGATTTTTAGTGAGGCATTTCTCAGTAACTGATATTCTCTGTCTGAAAGGGTCTGAGAAGGTGCTACTACGATAGAGTCTCCTGTGTGAACTCCTACCGGGTCAATATTTTCCATGTTACAAACCACAATCGCATTGTCATTTGCATCACGCATTACTTCGTACTCAATTTCTTTGAAACCTGCAATTGATTTCTCAATAAGACATTGTGTAACCGGACTGTGTTTTAGTCCTAGTTCAGCAATTTCTTTTAATTCTGCTTCAGTGGAAGCGATACCTCCACCTGTTCCACCCATTGTAAAGGCAGGACGAACAATTACAGGATAGCCGATTGCATCTGCGAAAGCTAGTGCTCCTTCTACCGTGTTTACGATATCAGATTCCGGAACCGGCTCATTCAATTCTCTCATCAACTCACGGAAAAGGTCTCTGTCTTCTGCTCTGTTGATCGCAGAAAGCTTAGTTCCCAATACTTCCACTTTGCATTCTTCAAGAATTCCCGATTTTTCAAGCTCTACCGCCATGTTAAGACCAGTTTGACCTCCAAGCGTTGGTAGTAATGCATCAGGACGTTCTTTTCTGATGATATGACTTACAAACTGTAATGAAATCGGCTCGATATATACTTTATCAGCGATTTCTACATCTGTCATGATCGTTGCAGGGTTTGAGTTAATCAAAATTACCTTGTAGCCTTCTTCTTTCAAAGACAGACAAGCCTGCGTTCCTGCGTAATCAAATTCAGCTGCCTGTCCGATGATGATAGGTCCTGAACCGATTACTAAAATTGTTTTTATATCTGTACGTTTTGCCATTTTTCTTTTTTTTAGATACAAGATGTTAGATGTCAGATTTCAGACTTCCAACAGGATGTTTTACTTTTTTAAATTAGATTTGAATGTATAAATCATTCTTTGAATTTCATTCAGATTCGATATTAAACGATCTACTTTTTCTGCATCAAGTAAATTCAATTCTCTTGTTAAAATTAACTGTGTCTGTAGTTCAAAAGAGGATGCATTTGCTATTCCAAGAAAATGATAAAATTCTCTATCATTATTTCTCCCTGCTCCTTCGGCTATATTAGAAGGAATAGAGATTACAGACCTTTTAATTTGAGAAATCAAACCAAACTTTTCATCTTTAGGCAACTCAGCACAAATAATATAAACCTGTTTTGCAAGTTCTATAGATTTCTGCCAAAAAACCAGTTTTTCAAAATTATGCATAATAAAGTCTGTTATCTGATGTCTAATATCTGAAATCTTATTACTTCTTAAAATCCTCCATCATTTCAATAAACTCATCAAACAGGTAGTTTGCATCCTCCGGACCTGGGCTTGCTTCAGGGTGATACTGAACGGAGAAACAAGGGTGGATTTTGTGCTTTAATCCTTCGTTGGTTCTATCGTTTAGTGCGATGTGCGTTTCGATAAGGTCTGTACCTTTTAAACTTTCCTGATCTACTGCATATCCATGGTTCTGAGAAGTGATTGCTACAGTGTTTTTCGCTAAATCCAATACAGGGTGATTTCCTCCTCTGTGTCCGAACTTCAGTTTGAATGTTTTAGCTCCACAAGCAAGACCAATTAACTGGTGTCCTAAACAGATTCCGAAGATTGGAACTTTTCCTAATAATCCACGGATCATGTCTAATGCGTGTGGTACATCTTCCGGGTCACCAGGACCGTTAGAAAGCATAATTCCGTCTGGATTCATTAATAAGATATCTTCTGCTGTTGTATCCTGAGAAACCACAATGATATCACAGTTTCTTTGAGATAGTTCTCTGATAATTCCCAGTTTAGCACCGAAATCTACCAATACTACTTTGAAACCTCTGTTAGGGTTAGCATAAGGTGTTTTGGTAGAAACTTCTTCTACCTGATTAATTGGGAAAGTCGTGGTTTTCAGTTCTGCAGCTGTTGCTGCTTCGTCTGCATCGGCATTCACAATTTTTCCTTTCACTACTCCGGAGTTACGAAGAATTCTTGTCAGTCTTCTTGTATCAATTCCTGAAATTCCTGAAAGGTTTTTCTTCTTAAATAATTCATCTAAAGTAATCTGAGTACGGAAGTTAGAAGGAAGATCGCAAAGTTCTTTTACGATAAGTCCTTTAATTGCCGGCTCAATACTCTCATAATCATCACGGTTAATACCATAATTCCCGATAAGCGGATAGGTCATACAAACTATCTGACCGCAGTAGGATGGGTCAGAGATCAATTCCTGATACCCTGTCATTCCGGTATTGAAAACTACTTCTCCTGCAGTTTCCAATTCTGCTCCGAAACCTTCTCCATGAAACACTTCACCGGACTCCAGTATTAATTTTTTCTTCATTTTTTCTATTTAGATTTTCTTTTATTTTTTTTGTACAATGTATTCACGTATTAATGTATTTATGAATACTTTTTACTTTTATCTTAGTTCGTTTATTTAAAGGTAAATCCTTTCTCTTCCAGTGCATCTTTTAAGATGGCCATTCTGGCGAAAACACCATTTTCCATTTGTCTGAAGACTCTTGAACGTTTGCATTCTACCAGATCTGAATCTATTTCCACTCCCCTGTTGATAGGTGCCGGGTGCATGATGATTGCTTCTTTTTTCATAGCCTGCTCTCGTTCTTTAGTCAGACCATATCTTTTATGATAGTCAGAGGCTGTGAAACTCATGGCCGCATCATGTCTCTCATGTTGGATTCTTAATAACATCAGAACATCTACTTCAGCGATCAGTTCATCTACTGAAAGATAAGTTCCGTTGATTATTGCTCCTTCATCAAACCACTGCTCAGGTCCTGAGAAATAAACTTTAGCTCCTAATCTTCTTAACGCTTCAGCATTTGAGTTGGCAACACGGCTGTGTTTTACATCCCCTACAATTCCTACTTTTAGTCCTTCAAACTTTCCGAATTCCTGATAGATGGTCATCAGATCCAGCATACATTGTGAAGGATGGTTTCCTGTTCCATCTCCTCCATTGATTACAGGGATCTTAATATTTTTCAGTTCTTCAAAGTATCTGTCTTTCTTATCTCGGATCACTACAAGATTTACTCCAAGGCTTTCAATGGTCTTTACTGTATCATAAAGACTCTCACCTTTATTTACAGAACTGTGTGAAGCATCAAAAGGAACAACCTGTAATCCTAATTTTCTTTCTGCAATATCAAAGCTTGTCTTTGTTCTTGTGCTGTCTTCGAAGAAAAGATTGGAACAAAAAACTTCGCCTTCAATTTTAGCAGTTTTTCCATTTCTGAAAGCCATCGCTTCTGTCAGTATACTGTTGATTTTCTCGGTACTTAGTTCTGTAATCGTAAACATAATCTTAATTTTTAAGCATAAAAAAAGCGAAGACAACTATCTTCGCTAATAACAATAAATATCGTAAAGGGCGCTTTCGCCCGGTAAATCTAATGATATAAATGCTTTTTTATTCATTAGGTGCAAAGATACAACAATTTTATGAACCTACAAAAATTAAGTTTAAAATAAATTAAAAACTTCAGTACTTCTTATTCTCATTTAAAATTAATATTTTTGTTACAACACAACATTATTCTATGGATTTAAAAGACAAAATGATTCTCAGCATTATACAGGAAGACTCTACTTTATCGGTGAAAGAAATTTCTGAAAAGATAGGTCTTACCTTTACTCCGACGTATGAAAGAATCAAACAATTGGAGAAGCAGGGGATCATTCAAAAGTATGTAGGGCTTTTAAACCGTGAAAAGCTGGGCTTGAATATTGTAGTCTACTGTAATGTACGTCTTAAAGAGCAATCCAAGAAGGTATTGGAAACCTTTGAGAAACATATCGGAAAATATGATGAAGTACAGGAAATCATCAGTCTTTCCGGAGAGTATGACTATATGCTGAAAATTATTGCCAAAGACATCAACTCTTATAATGAGTTTGCAGTCAATGTGATTTCAAACGTTCCTAATATCGGACAGTACCACAGCTCCATCGTACTTCATGAGGTGAAAAAATCTACTAAATTCAAAATTGAACTTGAATAGTTCTTTTACTATTAAGCCTTAAGAAGCTTTATGTGATTTCATCACAATCATCAATTTCAAAGATCAAAATAAAATCCAACCATTAAGACAGCTTAAGCAATTAAGATTTAAGGATTTCACAACGATAAAACATAAGGCGATTCTAAAGTAATTTTTAGATTTTTTATGTCAACTCAAGCCTTTATATATCTTAATGGTTCAGATTTTAACCTAATAATTTATTCTTCAGTTTATTAAACTGGTATTCTATTTTATCCAGGCATAGATTTCCTATACTTCCCTGGTGAGTATGATCTAAACTTCCCGGTTCGAATTCAAACTCATTGTTTTCAATCTCCTGTCCCACTTTTACATAAGCATCACGGAAAGAACTTCCGCTTTTCACTTCTTCATTAATCTTCTCTACACTGAACAGGTATTTATATTTTTCGTCCTCGAGAATTCCGTCTTTTACCTGAATATTGGGTAAGGTATAGCTTAAGATCTCAAGACATTCCTTTAATGAATCAATAGCCGGAAATAAAATTTCCTTAGTCAACTGTACATCTCTGTGGTATCCTGATGGCAGATTGTTTGTCAACAGGATCAATTCATTAGGCAACGCCTGAATTCTGTTGCATCGTGCACGAACCAATTCGAAAATATCCGGATTCTTTTTATGCGGCATAATGCTGCTTCCTGTTGTAAATTCTTTTGGAAAGCTGATAAAATCAAAGTTCTGATTCAGATACAGACATACATCATATGCAAATTTCCCTAAAGTTCCTGCTAAAGTTGCCATTGCCATTGCCAGCATCTTCTCCGATTTTCCACGGGTCATCTGTGCATAGACTGAATTATAGTTCATGGACTGAAACCCCAGATTATAAGTAGTACTTTCACGGTTGATCGGGAAAGATGAACCATAACCTGCTGCTGAACCCAGCGGATTTTTATTAATGATATTTTTTGTTGAGAACAACATTTCAACATCATCCAAAAGGGCTTCTGCATATGCTCCAAACCACAATCCGAAGGATGAAGGCATCGCAATCTGCAAATGCGTATACCCCGGAAGCAGCACATTTTTATGCTGATTTGCCAATTGAATCAAAACCTGGAAAAATTCATCGGTCAATGCGGTAATTTCACGGATTTCATCTAGTAAGTATAGTTTTATATCTAATAAAACCTGATCATTTCTTGATCTTGCCGTGTGAATTTTCTTTCCTGTATCTCCTAATTTTGTAATCAGGATTGCTTCTACCTGAGAATGGATATCCTCAGCTTCTTTATCAATTTCAAAATTGCCATTTTCAATTTGCTGTAAAATATCATTTAATACTACCAGCATCTGCTCGGATTCTTCATGAGAAATAATTCCGGTTTCTGCAAGCATTATACAATGTGCCATAGAACCTTTAACATCATATTTGGCTAAACGTTCATCAAAGTCAAGGTCTTTTCCTACGGTAAAGTTATTGACTAATATATTGGTGGCCAGGTCATCCTTTTGCCATATTTTTTTCATAAGTATGATTGATTTTTCTAAGACTGCTATCATATATTGATTGCGTAACAGCCCGATTTAAAATATTTGATTGATTTTGACAAGCCCAGCAAGACTATCCTTATTATTATTAACTATAAAAAAACATTTCCTTAATATATAAAGTCACTTCTTAATGGTATCGTTTGCATAAATCCTTATTAAAACGTAAACTTTATTGCCTGCTGAGCATTAGTCAAAATATATGTTAAGCTGGAAGCCTGAAGCTAGAGGCTGGAAGTTAATAACCAACGATAACAACTTCCATTCTTCCATCTTCCTATTCCCATCTCTTCTTTATAACACTTTTTCCAAAATCTGGATGTAAATATCAATACCTTCTTCGATTTCATTGATATAGATAAATTCATCCGCTGTATGCGAGCGCCTACTGTCTCCAGGTCCTAATTTGACAGATGTACACGGAATAATTGCCTGATCTGAAGACGTGGGTGAGCCATAGGTTGTCTTTCCTATTTCCAATCCTGCTTTTACAAACGGGTGATCCATCTCTATTTTTGAAGAATTCAACCTGAAAGACCTCGCCGTAAGTGTTGATTTCATCTGTGACTGGATGATTTCAAAAGCTTCTTTGTTGGAATATTCATCCGTTACTCTTACATCCAGTGTAAAATGACAGGACTCCGGTACTACATTATGTTGTACTCCGGCATGGATTCCGGACAGGGTTACTTTCACTTCGCCCAGATAGTCTGAAACCTTCGGAAATTTAAAGTTTAATATTCCCTGAAGATCCGCCATACATTTGATAATGGAATTATCATCATTAGGATGAGCAGCATGAGAAGGAGTTCCTTTCATTTCTCCGTCAATCACCAACAGTCCCTTTTCAGCTATTGCCAGATTCATCTGCGTGGGTTCTCCTACAATGGCAAGCTCTATATTTGGCAACTGTGGAAACAGAGCCTCGATTCCGTCAAAACCTGAAATCTCCTCCTCTGCTGTCAACGCAATCACTAAATTATATTCTAAATCTTCTTTCTCATAAAAATGTAAAAAAACCTGCGCCATAGAAACCAGAGAAGCTCCGGCATCATTACTGCCCAATCCGAAAAGTTTACCGTCTTTTTCAACCGGTACAAATGGATCAAGTGTGTAAGCTTTATTAGGTTTTACCGTATCATGATGCGTATTCAATAAAACTGAAGGCTTAAATACATCAAAGTTTTTATTGACCGCCCAAATATTATTTTTAAAACGCTTCGTCGGAATTTGATGCTTTTTAAAAAAGTTTTCAATCTCTACCGACGTATTGAATTCATCTTTACTGAACGAAGGAATTTCAATCAGCTTTTTAAGCAGCTCAACAGCATTATTCAATAATTCTTCTTTATTATAAACAGATTTCAGTTCCTGCATGATGATTCTCTATATGGTTTTTTAATTCTGTTTCTTTAATCAGAAACACCTTATTTACATTATTCTTTATAGCTCCAAGAGCATTTTCTAATTTGGGTAAGATCCCTTTGTGAAGCTTTCCTTCTTCCTTCAATGCTGTAAAATCATCTTCGGAAATACTTTTGATAAGAGATTCGGGATCATCTACATTTTCCAGGACCCCATTTTTATCAAAACAATACAGGAGTTCTACTTCATATTTCTCAGACAGAGCCTGCGCAATTACAGAGGCAATAGTATCTGCATTGGTATTAAAAAGGTTTCCTTTTCTATCATGCGTGATAGCAGAAAATACAGGAATAAGATCCAGTTTAATCAATTTTGAAACAAGCTTTTTATTCACACTTTTCTTATTGACATCTCCTACAAATCCAAAATCTATTTCCGAATGCTCTCTTTTTTTTGCTTTAATCAGATTTCCATCTGCCCCGGAAAACCCAATAGCATTGCATTTTTTCTGCTGTAGTTTTTCAACAATATTTTTATTGATTCCACCAGCATACACCATCGTTACAATATCCAATGTATCTTTATCCGTAATCCTCCTTCCGTTAATCATCTTCTGCTCTATGCCTAGCTTATCAGCCAATGTTGTGGCTAACTTACCTCCGCCATGCACAAGGATCTTCTTTTCTTTAATTTCGGAAAACTGATCTAAAAACTGATCCAGTAATCGTTCATCATCAATGAGCGCTCCGCCTATTTTTATGATGTATATTTTCTGTTTCATTTTTATTTTACATTTAGAATTGATAGGAATCTATTCCTATCTTGGGTTAAATCGTCCCTTTGGGACTTATTGGATGTTATTTTATATTGTCTAGAATTTCGCTGAATACTGCCTGTGCCGAGAAAATACGGTTCTTTGCCTGTTGGTAGATGATGGAATTTTCTCCGTCCATTACTTCATCACTTAATTCTACATTACGGCGAACCGGAAGGCAGTGCATTACTTTTGCCTGGTTGGTATTCGCCAGTTTTTCGTTAGTCAGCATCCAATCTTCCTTTACTTCAGGCATTGCTGCATAATCATCAAACGAAGACCAGTTTTTCACATAGATAAAATCTGCATCTTTCAAGGCTTCCTCCTGATTATGAATCACTTTTGTATCTTTTATAAAAGCCGGATCCAAATCATATCCTTCAGGATTAGTAATTACTAGTTCAACATCCATTTCCTGCATCCATTCTGCAAAGGAATTTCCTACAGCATGAGCAATCGGTTTGATATGCGGTGCCCAGGTTAATACCACTTTCGGTTTACGGTCTTCTTTCCAGTTTTCCGTAATTGTAATACAGTCTGCCAGACTTTGTAAAGGATGACGCGTTGCTGATTCCAAGGAAATAACAGGAACTTTTGCATGTTGTTCAAACTGGCTTAGAATGCTTTCATTTACATCATCTTCCTTGCTTTTCATTCCAGCAAAACAACGTACCGCGATGATATCACAATATTGATTTAAAACTTCAATAGCGTCTTTGATATGTTCTACTGTATCTCCATTCATCACCGCACCATCGGCAAATTCAAGATTCCATGCTTCCTGTGCTGCATTTAAGGTTAATACATTTAAACCAAGATTCTGTGCTGCAATCTGGCTGCTTAAACGGGTTCTCAAGCTTGAATTTAAAAAGACAAGACCAATTGTTTTCCCTTTTCCTTTTTCTGTTTCAGAAAGTGGATTTGCTTTTATTTCTAAAGCTTTTTTTATGATTTCCTGTAAGTTTTCTACATCACTTACAGCTGTGAATTTTTTCATTTGAATTGATTTTTAAAGATTTTTGCATATACGTTTTTGTCATTCTGAATGAAACGTAGTGGAATGAAGAATCTATCATAAACAAGAAAGAGATTCTTCCTTCGTCAGAATAACAAACACTCCACTAGTCCCTCTTCCCTAATACTTCAACGTCTTAAATACTTTTCAACACTGTTTTCAAAGCATTAATAAAAAGATCCGTTTCCTCTTTTTTGATATTCAGTGCCGGAAGAATCCTCAACACTGTTTTATCATTAGAGTTTCCGGTGAAAATGTGGTGATCGAACAGTAAGGTTTTCCTTACTTCTGAACAGTCTCTGTCGAGTTCTATTCCAATCATCAATCCTTTCCTTCGGATGGACTTAATATGGGGTAAATCTTTAATTTCATTTTCAATATACTCGCCCATTTGCTGAGTATTTTCGATAAGATTTTCATCTTTCATTACATCCAGCACCGCAATTGAAGCTACACAAGCTAAATGATTTCCTCCAAAAGTAGTTCCCAGTAGGCCATTACTAGCCTGGAATTTAGGACTAATCAAAACTCCACCAACCGGAAATCCATTTCCCATTCCTTTAGCTGTGGTAATAATATCTGCTTGAATCCCGAATTCCTGATGAGCAAAGAAGTATCCGCTTCTTCCATATCCTGATTGTACTTCATCTAAAATCAAAACCGTATCATATTGATCACATAATTCTTTAATTTTAGATAAAAATTCTGTTGTTGGAATCATAATTCCTCCTACACCCTGAATTCCTTCAATAATTACGGAAGAAATTTCATTTCCGTGTATTGCAAAGGTTTCTTCAAGCTGCTCAATGTCATTCCAATCAGATTTAATGAATCGTTCTGAAAAATTCACCGGAGCAACAATCTTTGGGTTATCCGTTACAGAAACAGCTGCGGAAGTTCTCCCGTGAAATGACCCTGAGAAATAAAGCACTTTACTTTTTCCATTGTGAAAAGAAGCCAATTTCAATGCATTCTCATTAGCTTCTGCTCCTGAATTACACAGGAAAAGATTGTAGTCTTCATATCCTGAAAGCTTCCCAAGTTTTTCAGCCAGCTCTACCTGCAATTCATTCTGAACTGAGTTAGAATAGAAAGAAATTTTCTCTAACTGTTCTTTTAATTTATTTTGATAATGCGGATGATTGTGCCCGATAGAAATAACAGCATGTCCTCCGTAAAAATCAAGATATTTTTCACCTTTATCATCCCAAAGGAAAGATCCCTGAGCTTTAACCGGATTTATGTTGAATAATGGATATACGTTGAATAAATTCATGTCTTTTATAAATGATAATTGATTAATGATATGGGATTCGAGTTTCGAGTCACCATAAATATCAGTTGGTGCATTAAAATGCTATCGGTTTCAGATTCAAGCCTGTATTTTCTTCCCAGCCCATCGCAATATTCATATTCTGAACAGCTTGTCCTGAAGCTCCTTTCAACAAATTGTCAATCGCTGAGTGAATAACGGCAACATTTCCACTCTTTTCAATTTGGATCACACAGCGATTGGTATTGACAACCTGCTTTAAATCAATTGCCTTTTCACTTACCGTAACAAACGGTGCTTCTGCATAAAAATCCTGATACAATTGATAGATGTCAGAAAGTCCCAAATCTGTTTTCATTGTAGAACTTGTAAAAATCCCTCTTGCAAAATCCCCTCTCCATGGTACAAAATTCAGGCTGACATTTTTATGATTAAACAAAACTATTTGTTGTAAAATTTCATCTACATGTTGATGAGTCAACGTTTTATAAGCTGATACATTATCATTTCTCCAGGTAAAATGTGTGGTTGCCTGTAAAGACTGTCCCGCTCCTGTAGATCCTGTAATCCCTGTTGTGAAAACCTCATCCAAAACTTCCTTTTCAGCTAATGGTAATAATGCCAATTGAATTGCTGTAGCAAAACATCCTGGATTGGCAATACTTTTTGAACCTGACAGTTGTTTTTTATTGATTTCCGGTAATCCGTAGATAAAATTTCTGTTTTCAAAATTTCCATCCAAACGGAAGTCATTTCCTAAATCAATAACCAACGTTTCTTCTTTAACCGGATTTTGAGTTAACCAATTCTGACTTTCTTTATGAGGAAGACATAGAAAAAGAATATCCACCTCTTCAGGCTTATCCGTCAGAACCTGTTCACAAACGGTCGTTAAATCCGGGTACAGATCAGAAATTCTTATTCCCGAATTCGAACGACTATATAAAAAACTCAATGTCACATGGGGATGGAAAGCCAGCAAACGTATTAGCTCGCTTCCTGTATAACCGTTGGCACCAACTATTCCTACTGTTTTTTTCATGTTTTAATCGATAGGACCATATCCTATCTTTTGTTAAATCGTTCTTTCGGAACTCTAGTTGATATTTTGGTTAATCTGGTGATATATATTTAAAGAATTACTCACAATCTTGGTATATCCTTTTACATCTTCTCCTGTCCACGCTCTGTTAGCTTCTCCATAGCTTCCGAATTTATCCGACATTAAATCGTGATTGGATTCAATTCCGTTTAAAACAAATCGGTATGGATGAAGGGTTACAAATACTTTTCCGCTCACTGTTTTCTGAGAATCCGTTAAGAAAGATTCAATATTCCTCATCACAGGATCCAAGAAAAGTGCTTCGTGAAGCCAGTTTCCATACCAGTCAGACAACTGAGATTTCATCATCTGCTGGTATTTTGAAAGCGTATGTTTTTCCAATAAATGATGCGCTTTGATAATCACTGAAGCTGCTGCCGCTTCAAATCCTACTCTTCCTTTGATTCCTACAATCGTATCTCCTACATGGATGTCACGTCCGATTCCGTATGCAGAAGCCAACTCTTCTATTTTTTGGATAGCATATACAGAATGTTCAAAGCTCTCACCATTTACCGTTACCACTTCTCCATTTTTAAACTCAATTTCTAATGCTGAAGGTTGAGTTTCCTGAACCTGAGACGGAAAAGCTTCTTCCGGAAGATAGTTTCTTGATGTCAAAGTCTCTTTCCCTCCTACAGAAGTTCCCCAAAGTCCTTTATTCACTGAATATTGTGCTTTATGGAATTCCATTTCATATCCGTGGCTTTTCAAAAACTCAATTTCTTCTTCACGGGACAAAGCCATATCACGGATCGGCGTAATGATTTCAATATTTGGGCACATCACCTGAAAAATCAGATCAAAACGAACCTGATCGTTCCCAGCTCCTGTACTTCCATGGGCAATAGCATCTGCTCCCACTTCAATGGCATATTTTGCAATTTCCTGCGCCTGAATCGTACGTTCAGCACTTACAGAAAGAGGATATGTGTTATTTTTCAGCACATTTCCGAAAATTAAATACTTCACGCAAGAATTGTAATAATCTTCCTGAGCATCTACGCACCTGTACTCTTTTACCCCAAGGTTTAAAGCTTTTCTTTCCAGTTCTTTTTCTTCTTCTTTGGAAAAACCTCCGGTATTTACAGTAACCGCATACACATCATACCCTAGAGTCTCACTAAGATATTTTGCACAGTAGGAAGTATCTAAACCTCCACTAAACGCTAAGATGACTTTCTTGTTCATTGCAATATTTAATTTCTGGTTGCTCATTCACAACACTGTTTACTTTATTATTATCAGGCTGATTGTTTACAACCTTATCTTTTTTCACATTTTCAGGAACGAAAAGCATCGCTGTACAAAGGCAGTTTTTACGTTCCTTTTTCATTAAAATTTCATAATTCACACAGTTCTTACAACCGCTCCAGAACTCCTCATCCTGAGTCAGTTCAGAATAAATGACCGGCTTGTATCCTAAATCACTGTTGATTTTCATTACCGCAAGACCTGTTGTTAATCCGAATACTTTTGCTTCCGGATATTTTTCTCTAGATAACTGGAAAACTTTATGCTTAATCTGAGTAGCTACTCCACCATGCCTGAATTTGGGAGATACAATCAATCCCGAATTAGCCACAAACTTCCCATGTGACCAGGTCTCTATATAACAGAAGCCTACCCACTCACCGTTTTCAGTGGCTACCACAGCATTGCCCTCTGAAATCTTCTTACTCAAATATTCTATGGAACGTTTTGCGATTCCCGTTCCTCTGCGCTGTGCAGAATCATACATTTCCTGCTGTATTTCACTCACATACATTAGATGTTCGCATGAGGAAATTTCTATTTCCATTTATTTATCTAATTTTTTTGGCAAATTTAAAATATATTTTCTTTAGAATGCAAATAAAAAAGATATTTTTTTTGTTTTAAAAAATTACACAGGTAAAATTATCTTTATTGAAAAATGTATATTTGCTAATTTATTATATATTTGCTAAAATAATATAGCTATGGAAAATATATGCCCTAAATGCAAGAGTAACAAAGTAGTTAAAAGTGGTATCGTTAATGAAAAACAAAGGTTTCTCTGCAAGAGCTGCAACTATTATTTTACTGTTAAAAAACTGGGAAAACAGATTGATGACTATTATGTCACCAAAGCATTACAGCTCTATCTTGAAGGGCTAAGCTACCGTGAAATCGAAAGAATTATAGGAGTTTCCCATGTCACGATAAGTTCATGGATCAAAAAATATAATATTACAAGACCTCCTCATTCCGAATTCCATCCTGTATATAAAATACTGAAACAAAATGAATTAATTGAATACATTGCTCAGGAGGACAATATCAAAAACTCAGGGATTATTATTACTCAGTTTGCAGATAAATATATGTTGATTAAATGGGAAAGATTTAAGAAGTAATTTTAAGGTACGAGATTCATAGTGCGTTGTGAGGATACAAAAAACTACTAAATATCAACAGGTTAAAATAAAAAACTTCCAAAAAACAGAAACACAAAATGCGGAGCACGCAACAGGTATCGAATTATAACTATACTATTACCACTAATATATATTAAATTTTCGTAAATAAATTATTAATTCCAATTTGGCTTTCACAAAAAACAACGCCAAAAATTGATAATTTATGAAGAAATTACTTACATTCATTGGAGTAGCCTTAATTAGCGGATCTATGTATTCGCAGGGTTCTCCTGATTACGGCAGTGGATTAAAAATAAACCTCAATCCTGAGGGAGACAAATTCATCAGATTTATTTTATGGGATCAGCTGTGGCTAAGAAACAGCGCAATGAATCCCGGAAGCATGGTTGGAAATGAACCAACAGACAACACATGGAACCTGGGAAACAGACGATTACGCGCTTTAACATATGCACAAATCTCCAAACGATATATGATTCTTCTTCATTTTGGGATCAATAATCAGACTTTCATTAACGGAGGTGCTACAGGTACTTCAGGAACAGGAGGGTATGGAAACGGAAAGAAAACCCAGATGTTTTTTCATGACGCCTGGAATGAATACGCAGTTATTTTACCTGGAGAAGCAGGAAAATTCAGTTTATCTTTAGGAGCCGGACTTCATTATTACATGGGACTTTCCCGTATGACCATGGCCTCCACTCTTAATTTCCTTACGGTAGATTCTCCGGTATTCTCCTGGCCATTAATTGATAATTCGGATCAGTTTGGAAGACAAATCGGAATGTTCGCCAAGGGGAAATACGGAAAACTAGAGTATCGTTTTAGTTTAAATAAACCTTTTGCTACAGATCTTGCTCCTGCCAACGTAACCGATCCATCAAAAGCTGTAGCCGTAGACAATAATGGAAATCCAAGTTTCTCAAAAGCAGGATATGTGGAATATCAATTTCTTGATGAGGAATCCAACACACTACCCTTCAAAGTAGGGTCTTATTTGGGAACAAAAAAGGTTTTCAATGTAGGAGCCGGGTTTTATCATCAGGCAGACGGCACCAGAACTTCCGTAAATTCAAATGTTGAAAAACACGACATTACTCTTTTCGCAGTAGATGCTTTCGCAGATATTCCTTTAGGAGAAGCAAAAAACAAAATGGCCGTTTCGGCTTACGCAGGATATTATAATTACAATTTCGGTCCAAACTATGTAAGAAATCTAGGAACAATGAACATTGCAGCAACAGATCCTAATTTCATTGGCAACAAAGCCATCGCAGGGCCAGGAAATCTACAACCCACCATCGGAACAGGCAATATTATCTACGCACAGGCTGGTTTACTGTTACCAAGTCAGGCAGAAAAGCCAAAGATCAGAATACAACCTTTTGCAGCTTATACTCATAAAAACTTTGAAGCTTTTGATAAATCATCTTCTCAGTTTGATGTTGGAGCCAATTGGTTTATTGATGGACATCATGCAAAAATCACTACGCAATATTCTACAAGACCGGTTTACACAAGTCCTTCTGAAAGCCCATCTTCAAAAGGAGAATTCATTGTACAATTCCAGATCTATTTATAATCTGAATACACTAAGGCTATAAAAATTATAGTGGCTCAATACAATTTTACATCACTTTCATTGACTACGTCGAATCTTCGATTTCTGACGAAGGAAGAATCTCATAATATCGCTTAGATTCTTCATTTCACTTCTGAACTACGTTCGCAGACCTTCAATCTGTATTCAGAATGACAGAGTCATAGGAATAAGATATTAAGAATAAAACGCCTCACTATTCCATTTTCTATTAACATCAAAAACTAATCAATATGAGCGAAAATCATCACGAAAGCTACGAAAATATGACCGACAGGCAGAAAAACCGCACTATTTGGAGTGTGATCACCGCCTCATCCCTCGGAACATTGATAGAATGGTATGACTTCTATATCTTTGGAAGTTTAGCCATCGTTTTAGCGACCAAGTTTTTCCCGGCTGACAATCCGACAGCAGCATTTTTGTCTACTTTAGCTACTTTTGCCGCAGGATTTGTGGTAAGACCTTTTGGGGCTTTATTCTTCGGAAGATTGGGTGACATTATCGGAAGAAAATATACTTTCCTCGTCACGCTACTCATTATGGGATTTTCCACGTTCCTGATCGGATGTATCCCAAGTTATGAAACCATCGGGTTCCTTGCTCCGGTTTTGGTTTTAATCCTAAGATTATTACAAGGACTTGCTCTTGGGGGTGAATATGGAGGAGCCGCAACCTATGTAGCAGAATATGCACAACCACATCGAAGAGGTTACTGGACTTCATGGATCCAAACTACAGCCACCGCAGGACTTTTCATTTCACTAATTGTTATTTTAATCACAAAGACCACCCTTTCTCCGGAAGAATTCGATGGTTGGGGTTGGAGAATTCCTTTCTGGATTTCCATTTTAATGGTAGGTGTTTCATATATCATCAGAAAAAACATGAAAGAATCTCCGCTTTTTGCCAAGGCAAAAAGTGAAGGCAAAACTTCTAAAAATCCTTTAAAAGAGAGTTTTGGTAATAAATTCAACTTCAAATTCGTTTTGCTTGCCCTTTTTGGAGCAGCTATGGGACAAGGGGTAATCTGGTATACCGGACAATTCTACGCCATGAGCTTCATGCAAAAAGTAATGAATATTGATTCTACGCAGGTAGATTATTTAATGGCAACCGCTTTGTTTTTAGGAACTCCTTTCTTTGTATTTTTCGGTTGGCTGTCAGATAAAATCGGACGAAAAGCGGTGATGATGACCGGAATGCTGATTGCTATTTTAGCTTACAGACCTATTTACGACACTATGTTCAAAAGCGTCAGCCTTGAAAATAAAACAGTTGCCACCAACGGAATTACAGAAAAGAGAACGGCAAAAATTCACAAGGATATTGCAACAGACAGCCTTGTTACCTTCCATAAAGAAACACTTTTCACCGATGGTACTTTAATAAAAAAAGACAGCATCGTTCACTGGTCACCAAGCGGTCCGGTTATGAAAGAGGGAAAAGCTGAAGAACCAAAGGTTTCACAATCGGTAAAAGTAAGTGACAGCACAAAATGGTATTTGGTATTCATGGTATTCATCCAGGTCATCTTTGTAACCATGGTTTACGGTCCCATTGCTGCGTTCCTTGTTGAAATGTTCCCGGTAAGAATCCGTTACACCTCGATGTCCTTGCCTTATCACATTGGAAATGGGGTATTTGGAGGACTTCTTCCTGCCGTAGCTACTTATCTTGTAACCACCGGAAAAGAAGCCGGACATGCCACATGGTATCTGGAAGGATTATGGTATCCGATTGGAGTGGCCGCAGTCTGTTTGATTATCGGATTAATTTATCTTAAAAATAAGAACAATAATCTTCACGATTAATCACTGAATCACTCAAATTTTTATTAATTTTAAAACTACTAAAATGAACGGACTAAAAAAAATATTAGGTATACTTTGGATCGCAATAGCAGTGGTCGTAGGGTATTTTGGAATTACGGTAATGGGAATCCCCAAGATCACTTCAGGAAAACAGGAAGATTTGGTTTTCGGAATCATCATTATGTTTGTACTGATGCCGATTATCTCAGGCGGAATGGCTGTTTTTGGTTACTATTCCTTAACCGGAGAATATTCTGACGAAAAAATATAATTATAAAAGATAAAGGTAATTGGTGAATAATACTGTTCATCAATTATCTTTTATCCATCATCATTTATGAAAAAGAGACACGAACAAAAACTGGTTATCCTGAGTATTGGACTGATGATTGCCTTCAGCATCCCTATTTCGCTGCTTTTCAACAGTGAAAAAGAAGTGTTTGGATATCCCATGTTCCTTATCTACCTGTTCGCTGTCTGGATGATCTCTATCATAATTTCCTTTGTAATTGTAAAAAAATACAATGAGTAGTATTGCATTATTTTTTGTGGTTCTGTTTTATCTGGCTCTTCTGTTCTTAGTTGCTCACCTGGCAGAGAAGAAAAGAAGTAAGTTCTGGATCAACAATCCTTACATTTATGCATTGTCTCTTGCTGTGTATTGTACAGCATGGACTTACTACGGAAGCATTGGTGTAGCTGCTACAAGCGGATTAAATTATTTACCTATTTATATTGGCCCTGCCATGATTATCCCTGCCTGGATCTATATCAATACAAGGATTGTAAGAATCGCCAGGGTTAATAAAATAAGCAGTCTTGCAGATTTCATCTCGTTACGATATGGAAACAGTAGAAGTCTGGGTGCTATCATTACGATTGTCTGCCTGTTAGCAATTGTTCCTTACATCGGATTACAGATCAAAGCCATATCTGAAACCTTCCATCTGGTAACGGAAACTCCTATGTCAAAGGATATCCTGACCGATAATGCCACATTTGTTGTTGTTCTAATCGCTTTGTTTTCTTCCTATTATGGAACGAGATATGTAGATGCTTCGGAAAAACGACTGGGAATCATCTCTGCCATTGCCCTGGAGAGCTTTTTAAAGCTATTCTTTATTATCATTCTTGGCTTTTTTGTGATCTATTATGTTTTTGACGGGTTTACAGATATTTATCAGAAAGCCAGTCATTTTGAGGATTTTAAAGAAAAAAATACATTTAATGGGATTGAAGGAGCCATGAACTGGATGGTTCTGTGCATGATCTCAGCAACAGCAATCTGCATATTACCCAGACAGTTTCACACAGCGATTGTTGAGAACAGACAGGAAAAGCATATCAGAACAGCCATCTGGTTTTTTCCGCTTTATTTATTGACCTTCACTATATTCATTTTTCCGATTGCATGGGGCGGAAGACTGATCTTTGATGGAGAAAAGGTAAACCCTGAATTCTACTCTATTTTAATTCCGCAGCATTTTGACAATACTTTAATCACCGTTTTGGTTTTCCTTGGCGGATTGAGTTCATGTATTTCCATGATTATTATTTCGGCCATCACCTTATCCATTATGCTTTCTAACAACCTTATCATTCCTTATGGTTTGCTTGGAAAACTGAAATCTGAAAATGAAACACAAAATACAAGAAGTATCACCAACATTAGGAAATTCAGCATTTTCGCACTGATTATCATGGCTTTTGTGTTCTATAAATATTTCATTTTAAAAACATCACTGGATTCTGTTGGATTAATCTCGTTTGTAGTCATTGCACAGCTTGCACCTGCCTTTTTCGGCGCTATATTCTGGAGAAGAGGAAGCTACAAAGGCGCAGTGATTGGTCTTGTTGCAGGATTAGCCATCTGCTATTTCGGATTAATCATCCCGCAGTATTATTTCTCATACAACCAGGAACTCAAAGGAGTTTTAAGAGATATGTACAATTCTTTCAATTTCTTCACCATTCCTTATCTGGCAAGGATTCCGCAAATATTTTTTTGGTCAATGCTGGTGAATACAGGTTTATTTACCATTATTTCTGTGAGTACCAAAGGAAATTACCGTGAAAGAAACTTTGCCGAACTGTATGTAGATATCGACAAATACATTCAGAATCATGAAAATGCTTTTATCTGGAGAGGAACAGCCTACATCTCTGACATTCAAAATATACTGGAGAGATTTTTAGGTAAAAACAAGACCGAACAGGCCTTGAGAATTTTCAATTTAAAATATAATATTGATTCTAAAACAGAGACTGCCGATTCAAGATTCATCAAATTCTCGGAAAACCTTCTGGCAGGACGAATCGGGACGGCTTCAGCTAAAATTTTGATTGAAGGCGTCACCAAAGAAGATAAAATATCTCTGAAGGAAGTTTTGAATATCCTTGAAGAATCCAAAGAGAACATCAGCTTAAACAAAAAACTTACAGAACAGTCTGAAGAATTACAAAAGCTCTCTAATGACCTTAGAACAGCCAATGAAAACTTAATCGTTAAAGACCGTCAAAAAGATGATTTTCTGGATTCTGTTGCCCATGAACTGAGAACTCCCATCACAGCGATCCGCTCAGCCGGGGAAATACTGGCTGATGATGATGACATTCCTTTTGAAATTAAACAGGAGTTTTTAAACAATATCATCACCGAATCTGACAGATTAAGTGAAATCATCAACGATATTCTTTATCTTGATAAGCTTCAACATGGTGAAATCTTATTAAGTATCCAACAAAATAACATTCTTGAAACCTATAAAAAAGCATTAAGCCCCCTCCTCCACCTGATACAACAGAAAAACATTCATTTAAGTGAGGTCAATCTCCTGAATCGGGTTATATTTGAGTATGATGAAGCCAGAATGATTCAATTGCTTCAGAATATATGGGGAAATGCCTTAAAATTTACGGATGAACAGGGAACGATACAAACTAAATTATTTGAAAAGGAAAATCAATTGGTAATTACCATTTTCAATACCGGAAAGCACATCCCGGAAGAGGATCTGGAAATGATTTTTGACAAGTTTTATCAATCCAAAAATCAAAATATTTTAAAACCTACAGGAAGCGGACTTGGCCTTGCCATTTCCAAGAAAATAATACAAGCCCACAACGGAAGTATAAAAGCAGAAAACAGCGGTCTTGGAGTAACTTTTACCATCAGCCTTCCTGACAGTATAACAAAAGAGATTAAAAATGAAGTTGAACACCTTTAAAAAACCTTTATGAAAAAGATAATCATTGCGGATGATGAACACAAAATATTAATGTCACTGGAATATAGTTTTAAAAAGAACGGTTATGACGTTTATATTGCCCGTGATGGAACGGAGGTTCTGGAGTTTTTAAAAACCATGGTTCCGGATGTGATCCTTCTCGATATCATGATGCCGAATCTTGACGGTTACAGCACGTTAGACCTCATCAAACAGGATGAAAAAATGAAAAATACAAAGGTGATCTTCCTGAGCGCGAAAAACAATCCAAGAGATATTGAAAAAGGGCTTGAAATGGGCGCCGATGCTTATGTAACAAAACCCTATTCTATTAAAAAACTGATGCAGCAGATTGAGGAGATGTTTTAGGGAGACAAGAAGCATCTCACTTTGACAAGAAGAAGCAAAAAAAACACCAAACACACGATTATTACTATGGATTCAGATACTCTATTTAAACAAAGCATAGAAGACAAAGAAAAATTTTGGAAAAAGCAGGCCGAAGCTATACAATGGTTTCAATTCCCTCAACAAATCCTATCAAAAGACCCCAACGACTATCCACAGTGGTTTGCTGATGGAAAGCTTAATATGTGTTATTTATGTATTGACAAACATATTGAAGATGGTTTTGGCGATCAGAATGCTATTGTTTATGATTCTCCGGTTACGGGTCAAAAGAGAATATATACATTCAATCAGGCCAAGGAAGAAATATCAAAATTAGCTGGCGGATTAGCTTCTTTAGGACTAAAAAAGGGTGACACAGCGGTTATTTATATGCCGATGATCCCACAAACCCTTTTTGCTATGCTTGCCTGCGCAAGAATTGGCGTTATTCATAATGTGGTTTTTGGCGGATTCGCTCCTCATGAGCTGGTGGTAAGAATTGATGACTGTAAGCCTAAAGTTTTAATCACGGCAACCGCAGGAATAGAGATCGCCAAAAGAATCCCTTATCTTCCATTGGTAGAAAAGGCCATTGAATTGGCACAGGATAAAGTAGACAACATTATCGTTTACGACAGAAAATTAGTAGATAATCGGGATGAAATGTTTGATGGACTGATTGATTATGAAGAATTGGTTCAAAAATCAGCTCCTATTGACTGTGTTTCTATAGAATCCACTCACCCACTCTATCTGCTTTATACTTCCGGAACTACAGGAAAACCTAAAGGGATTGTTCGTGACACGGGCGGCTATGCCACAGCATTAAAGTTCTCCATGAAATACATGTATGGTGTTGAACCCGGCGAAACCTATTGGGCTGCCTCTGATTTCGGTTGGGCTGTTGGACACAGTTATTCTGTTTATGGGCCGCTCCTCAATAGAAATACAACGATTATTTTTGAAGGAAAACCTATTATGACACCTGATGCAGGCACTTTTTGGAGAATTATCTCTGAATATAAAGTTTCTGTTATGTTTACAGCTCCCACCGCTATCAGAGCAATAAAAAAAGAAGACCCCAATGGTGAACTGGTAAAAAAATATGATCTGTCTCATTTCAAAAAGCAGTTCCTTGCCGGGGAACGATGTGATGTAGCTACTTTGGACTGGTTTGGTGAGCATATCGGGGTCCCAGCTATTGATCACTGGTGGCAGACAGAGTCCGGATGGCCAATGCTCGGCTTATTAACATTTGACGACAATTACAACATCAAAAGAGCTTCTGCAGGAAAACCTATTCCAGGATATGACATCAAAATTTTTGATGAAAACGGATTAGAGCTGGATCCGCACCACGAAGGTTATTTAGTCATAAAGTTGCCTCTTCCACCAGGAGCTATGCTAGGAATCTGGAAGGATTATGATCGATTTGAAAACAGCTATTTATCCCAATACAAAGGATATTATTTTTCTGGTGACGGAGCTATACAGGATGAAGATGGCTATATTTTCATCACGGGAAGAGTGGATGACGTCATCAATGTAGCCGGCCATCGACTTTCCACCTCAGAAATGGAAGAAATTGTTTCTTCACATCCTGATGTTGCGGAATGTGCCGTGGTGGGAATTGATGATGATTTAAAAGGACAGGTTCCGTTTGCAACGGTGGTTCTAAAAAATGGTTCCTCCATTACCGAAGAGAACATCGAAAAAAATATCATTCAGATGGTTCGTGAAAAGATTGGCGCTGTAGCTTTTTTAAAAAACACAATGGTTGTCAAAAGATTACCCAAAACCCGATCCGGAAAGATTTTAAGAAAGCTTATCAGAACATTGCTGGACGGGAAAGATTTTCAGATTCCGTCTACCATTGATGATGAAAAAATCATTGAAGAAATCCAGGAAAAGATCAGGGAATATAGGGGGTAAGCGAAAAATTAAACATATATTTAAAATACAATTCAAATTTCAAAAAACGAAAGGGATATGAGAAATTACTTAATAGAAGATTTACCACAATACTTTGAAGATTACAAAAAATCTATCAAAAATCCGAAGAAATTCTGGGATAAGGTAGCTGATCAAAATTTTGTGTGGTATCAGAGATGGAGCAAGGTTGTTAAGTACGATATGAATGAAGCTAAAATCGAATGGTTTAAAAATGCCAAACTTAATATCACCAAAAACTGTCTGGACAGACATCTCGCCATAAGAGGAGATAAAACAGCCATTATCTGGGAACCGAATGATCCTAAAGAAGAGGCTCAGCATATTTCATACAACGAATTGTACACCCGTGTTAATAAAACAGCTAATGTTTTAAAGGATATGGGTATTGAAAAAGGGGACAGAGTTTGCATCTACCTTCCAATGATTCCGGAGTTGGCTGTTACCATGCTGGCTTGTGCCAAACTAGGAGCTGTTCATTCTGTTATTTTTGCCGGATTTTCTGCCTCTGCCGTATCGTCAAGGGTGAATGATTGTGAAGCTAAAATGATAATCACTTCAGATGGAAGTTATAGAGGAAGTAAAGTTCTGGATCTGAAAAGTATTGTGGATGAAGCATTGGAAAAAACACCAACTATTGAAAAAGTTTTGGTGGTGAAGAGAACTCATAATGAAATCAAGATGAAGGAAGAAAGAGATCATTGGCTTGCAGATCTGTATGAAAAAGCCTCCCCTGATTTCGTAACCGTTATTATGGATTCTGAAGATCCGCTTTTTATTCTTTACACTTCCGGTTCTACTGGAAAACCAAAGGGAATGCTTCATACCTGTGCCGGATACATGGTCTATACCGCTTATACCTTCAAAAATGTATTTAATTATAAAGAAAACGATATCTATTGGTGTACCGCAGATATTGGTTGGATCACAGGCCACTCTTACATTCTTTACGGACCATTATTGAATGGAGCTACTACTGTTATTTTCGAGGGAGTCCCAACCTATCCTGAACCGGATCGTTTCTGGGAAGTGATTGAAAAACATAAGATCACCCAATTCTATACCGCTCCTACTGCTATTCGTTCTTTAGCTAAAGAAAGCACTGAATGGGTAGACAAACATGATCTGAGCTCTTTGAAAGTAATCGGATCCGTAGGAGAACCTATCAATGATGAAGCATGGCATTGGTTTAACGATCACGTAGGAAAAAAGAAATGTCCGATCGTCGATACCTGGTGGCAAACCGAAACGGGAGGAATCATGATTTCCCCACTTCCTTTTGTAACTCCTACCAAACCTACTTATGCTACTCTTCCTCTACCGGGAATCCAACCCGTTTTGATGGATGATAAGCGTAATGAAATTACTGGAAATCAAGTAACCGGAAACTTATGCATCCGGTTTCCATGGCCGGGAATCGCAAGAACAATCTGGGGTGACCATCAAAGATATAAAGAAACCTACTTTACCGCTTTCCCTGGAAAATATTTTACAGGAGATGGCGCTTTGAGAGACGAAGTAGGCTACTACAGAATTACCGGCCGTGTTGATGATGTCATCATTGTTTCCGGACACAATTTAGGTACTGCTCCTATTGAAGACAGCATCAACCAACACCCTGCCGTTGCGGAATCTGCCATCGTAGGTTATCCACATGACATCAAAGGAAATGCTTTATATGGCTATGTGACGCTTAAAGAAACCGGCGAAGGTCGTGATAAGGAAAATCTTAAGAAAGAAATCAATCAGTTGATTTCCGATCAGATTGGGCCAATTGCCAAGCTGGACAAGATACAGTTTGTTTCCGGGCTACCAAAAACACGTTCCGGTAAGATTATGCGTAGAATTCTTAGGAAAATTGCAGAGGGAGACTTTAGCAACTTTGGAGATATCAGCACATTACTAAATCCGGAAATTGTAGATGAAATTAAAAACGAAAGAATTTAATCGAATCTCAAATAGTAAAACAAAAAGATCATTTCTATACGAAATGGTCTTTTTTTATCTATAGAAAGAACGATAGATTATAAAATATAATCTGTAGATTTTAAACCCGAACTGTCTGCCAAATCTGCCTGAGTAATAAGTAATTCATATTAGAAAGTTAGAGTTAAATAATAAAACATGTTCGCAGCCTATTTCATCAGGGCACTTCATAAATCATTACAGACTCCTGAAGTGATTTAAAAAAATTATCAGTTTTATAAATTTAAACACATGTTCAATAGATATCTTCAAATAATTTAGCATTACACTATAGATAAAATATTAATAGATATTTTTTTTTGGCTATACATCAAAAAAATAAGAAAATTTTTATTAACTTTAATCAGAACTTTAAAACCCATTAATTATGTCGAATATATTAGCTGGGCTATTTGAGCACCATAGCGATTACAAAAAGCTTGAAAGTGATCTGGAAAATTCAGGAATTCCTAGTTCAGATTACATTGTATACCTTAACAGTGAAGCGAGTAACCCCCAATACCTGGCAAGTGTGGCGGTAAAGGATAGCAGCCAGGCAGATAGTGCCCGGAGCATTTTCACGCAAAATGCAGTTATAAAGACTTATTTCTTCGAAAATATGAGCATTGATCAGGCAAATTATGATACCATAAAAAAGTATATCGATGCCAGAAACAGGGCCGAAATCCATAACAGTCCTGATATTAAAATTAAAACGTCCAGTGACGGCATGAATTCAGAAGTGAAATTCTAAACGACATAAAACTTAATAACCGAAAATCCGTAGTACATACTGCGGATTTTTTATGTTTGAAAAAAGTAAAAATTTTCGTATTTTCGTTTAATTATAGGCATCTGCACAAATGAGTTACGATTTAGAACAAGAGAATAAAGAGATCCTTGCCAGATATAAGGATCTGATTTCTAACACCTACAGAACGCTGGATGAGGAAAATAACAAACTTATCCGGAAAGCATTCGATATTGCATTGGATGCTCATAAGGACCAAAGGAGAAAATCCGGGGAGCCTTACATTTACCATCCTATCGCTGTAGCCAAAATTGTAGCGACAGAAATTGGCTTGGGCGCAACTTCCATTGCCTGTGCATTGCTTCATGATGTGATTGAGGATTCTGACTATACCTATGAAGATCTGAAAAAAATCTTTGGGGAAAAAATCGCCAATATCGTGAATGGATTAACCAAAATATCCATCATGAATCATCAGAATATCTCTGTACAGTCAGAAAACTACAGAAAACTGTTGCTGACACTGTCTGAGGATTTCAGGGTTATTCTGATCAAAATTGCAGACCGTCTTCACAATATGCGGACATTGGAAAGTATGGCTCCGGACAAGCAGAAAAAAATCGCTTCAGAAACGGTTTATATCTATGCTCCGATGGCTCACCGTCTTGGGTTATATAATATCAAATCCGAGCTGGAAGACCTTTCCCTAAAATACAATAATCCTGAGGTATACAATGAAATCACGGAGAAATTGGAATTGGCCAAAGAAAGCCGCGAAAGATATATTGAAGAATTCAAAACTGAAGTTTCTGAACGACTGAAAGAAGAAGGTTTAAATTTCACCATCAAAGGACGTGCAAAAGCTATTTCTTCCATTTACAGAAAAATGCTGAAGCAGGGAGTTTCTTTTGAAGAAGTTTTTGACAACTATGCGATCAGAATTATCTATAAATCGGATGCTAAAAACGAAAAATTCCTGGCATGGAAGATTTATTCCATTGTAACGGATGTTTATCACAGTAACCCATCAAGAATGCGTGACTGGATTACCCAACCCCGTTCTACAGGATATGAAAGTTTGCACCTGACCGTTCTTGGCCCAGATAAAAAATGGATTGAAGCACAGATCCGTTCAGAACGAATGGATGAGATCGCTGAAAAAGGGGTGGCTGCTCATTACAAATACAAGGAAGGCTATAAGCAAAGTTCTGATGATCGTAATTTTGAAAAATGGGTTACGGAGATCCGTGAAGTGCTTGAGCAGCAGCAAAACCTGTCTACTTCCGAACTTTTGGATAATATCAAACTGAATCTTTATTCCAAAGAAGTATTTGTGTTTACGCCAAAAGGAGAAATTAAAATTCTACCAACTAATGCAACCGCTCTGGACTTTGCCTTTTCCGTCCACTCTGACCTGGGAATGAAGTGTTTGGGGGCCAAAATCAATGGAAAATTGGTTCCTATTTCCTATATTCTACAAAATGGTGATCAGATCGATATCCTTTCTTCTCAGAATCAGAAACCTAAATCTGACTGGCTGGAGTTCGTTGTCACTTCGAAAGCTAAATCAAAGATTAAAAGCTACCTGAATTCCCAGAAAAATCAACTGGTAGAAGAAGGAAAAGAAATTTTACAAAGAAAACTTCGTCATGCGAAAATCAATTTTAATGATGAAGAAATTAATAAATTACAAAAGTTTTTTAACTTAAAATCTTCTCAGGAACTTTTCCTTAAATTCCAAAGCAATGAACTGGATGTAAGCAGCTTAAGAAAATACATTGAAAGTAAGAACGTATTCAACAACTTACTTTCAAGATTCAGGAAGTCTCCATCTAAAAGCGTTAACTTCGAGGAACCGAAAGAGCAAAACCTTGATATGATCGTCTTTGGAAAAGATGAGGAAAAACTGAATTACACCTATGCAAAATGCTGTACTGTAATTCCGGGAGACAAGATCTTCGGATTTATCACTATTTCTGATGGAATCAAGGTACACAGTGATAACTGTCCGAATGCCATTAATCTTAGAGCACAATATGACTACCGTGTCATTCCTGCCAAATGGGTGAACGAAGAAAGTTTCAAAAACCGAGTGAAAATTGAAATCGAAGGTCTTGACAGAATGGGAATGATTAATGACATTACCACAGTCATTAGTGGGAGTATGGGAATGGACATGAAAAGTATGTCTATTGAATCCAACAACGGCGTTTTCACCGGAAATATCAATCTTGAAGTTAAAAATAAGGGGCAATTGGAGGAAACCTTCAAGAAGCTCAAGAATATTAATGGAGTCTCCAGGGTGAGACGACTACAATCATAAACATGAATTTATCACTCTATTTTAAAAATTTTTTCAACAACAGCCAAGCCTCAGGAATCATCCTTATTTTCTGCGTGCTTATTTCATTACTTATTGCCAATTCTTCTCTTGCCGGAAGCTTTCAAAGCTTTTTAGACAAGGAAATAGGAACCCATCTGTTTGAGCTGGAATATCCTGTCAGCATCTGGATCAATGATGGTCTGATGGCCGTATTTTTCCTTTTGGTGGGGCTGGAAATTAAAAGAGAACTTGTAGAAGGTGAGCTTTCTTCTTTCAAGAATGCATCATTGCCTATTTTTGCAGCAGTGGGCGGAATGCTTGTACCTGCAGTTGTGTACAGTATTTTCAATTCCGGAACAGAATACAGCAATGGCTGGGGAATTCCGATGGCTACGGATATTGCTTTTTCTTTAGCTATTATTTCGATGTTAGGAAAGAAAATTCCTAATTCAATTAAAATATTCCTGGCTGCATTAGCGATCGTTGATGACCTGGGGGCCATTCTTGTGATTGCAATTTTTTATACTGAACAGATTCACTGGACTTATCTCCTACTCTCTTTTGGTGTAACAGCTCTGTTGTTTATTTTAAATTTTTTAAAGGTTACCAAAACAATATTTTATATTATCCCTGGATTATTTTTATGGTATTTCCTTCATCACTCGGGAATCCATGCAACCATTGCAGGAGTTTTACTGGCATTTTCAATTCCTACGAATGCATCTAATGTAGAAATTTCACCATTGGAAAAACTGGAACATCAGCTTCATATTCCTGTAAGCTTTCTAATCATGCCTATTTTCGCTCTGACAAATACCAATATTACTTTCTCAAATGAAATGGTAGCCGGTGTTACGAGTACATTAGGGCTAGGAATTATCTGCGGATTGATTCTTGGAAAACTGATTGGAATTAACTTATTCTCTTTAATTGCCATTAAATTAAAGCTTAGCTCTTTACCACAAAACAGTAACTGGACTCAGATGCTAGGTGTAGGACTTCTGGCCGGGATCGGATTTACAATGTCCATTTTCATTGCCTTATTATCATTTAAAGGAGAGATTGAGATTCAGGATGAAGCTAAATTTGCCATCCTGATTGCTTCTTTTATTGCAGCAATTTTGGGATATCTAATTTTAAGTCTAAGTTCTAAAGGAAATATGGAACCGGAAGAAGATTAATTCTTCTTCTGGTCTCCCAGCTTTCTTCTGTGCTGTTCATCACTTTCAAAATCCGGCTCTGTAACAGGTGTGTGATAGTGAACAGTTTCTTTCTGAATTTCATCTGACAGCAGCTTTTCTATTCTAAGTTTCCTGATCGCCATATTCAGTTCGTTTCCAAAGAGTAAAAGATATACATTGACATTTACCCATACCATTAGCAGGATCATACTTCCAATAGATCCGTAAAGCACATTATATCGGGCAATATCTTTTACATAGATGGCAAAAATATAGGTCGTAAGCAAAAATAATACGGTTGTAAGAATTGCCCCCGGAACAGCCTGTCTGAATCTGGTAATTTTTACGGTTCCCAACCAATAAAATAAGGTTAAAAGGATAAAGTAAAATAACGGAAAAGAAACGAAACCAATGATACTGGAAAGGTTATCCACCAACCATGTTACATCATAAGCGGGAGCAAAAAGCTTCATCACAACTTCTACATAATAGACTCCGAAAAGCGTTAAAAATACAATGGTAATAAAGCCTATTGTAATAAAGAATGAAAGAATAAATTCCTTTACATCACTGAGCTTTTCTTCTGTATTTTCATTAAATCCATTAATCAGGGAAAAAGTACCATTTGTTGCAAAAATAAGTGCCAATACGATAGTCAGATTACTAATCCCTTTCATATTGGGAATGATATTGGTTTCGATATACCCTCTCACATCACCTTCCATATTAGAAGGAAAAACATTATGCATCAGCACCTCAAAAATATAAAATTGAAGTTTATCATAATGCGGCATATAAGGCAATACCGAAAGCAGGAACAGGATAAAAGGGAATAAACTCATGGTAAAGCTCCAGGAAATTGCTGCTGCTTTTCGCCCTATCTTTCCTTTGAAAATCCCGGAGATATAGATCTGAAACATCTGCCAAAGTGATATTCCCAAAACGGGAATATGGATGTCGTCAAAAAACTCCTGAACCTTCAGGATAAATCGGGGAACCTTTACACTCATCTATTGCAATTTCGTAATTAGTTAAGAGATCAAATACCAAATGACTCAAATTACGAGTATTTTTTAAGATATTTTCTCTGTCTCTCTTACAAATATAAACATTTTCCCTCTCCTGTTTCTCAATCTGAATTATATAGAATGGAGACTTACAGACATTCACAATAAAAATCCCGATCATTTCCCTTTTATAGATATCATCCTTTTCAAATTAAATGCAAACCATTAAAATAATAAAAATAATAATCGGACGACTATGCATTAAATTGTCTTAAATGATGATCCATATGCTTGTAAACAAAAATACCAATCTCCTCTTTTGTCATCTTTCCAAAAAAGTCGTGAATAAAATTAGGGTTGGTGTAATTCACATAGGAAGCAATCTGTTCTTTCCATTTCTTCTTCAGAGCTTCAGTATCTCCTGATGATTCCTTTATTGCAAAACTTCCTGCTGGAGAATTTCTGCTCATAGGTTTATCATCCTTTACCATTCCCTTCAGGACCATTTTACCAAAGAGTTTCCCTAAAAAATCCTGCTTATAGGTATAATGACTACTGCCAAGCATCCAGTCATTCCATACAGTACAATGTTTTACCATTTGATAGAGGTTCATTTTCCCCCATTGTGCAGTATTCTTTTGAGAAAGCGTATCAATCCTGCTGATAAGTTCTTCTCTAACATTAGAATCAAATATTGTTTTCATAATAAATATTTTTGTAAAATTATTATACTTAAAAAATAGTTCTACTACGCAAAAACGACATATGACGGTGTATTTTGTGCCAAAATTTATAAACCTTTAGGTATTAATATACTGATATGAAACACATTTCAATTATATTATATGACAATGTAATGGGTACGGCAGTTTCCAACACTATTGCATTGCTTACCAGTGCCAATGATATGGCCCTTAGGAATCATTTGCCTGTTCTTTTTCAAATAGAAATAGTCGGAATTGACAAAAAAGAAGTAAAATCTAATCTTCCTATACAGTTTCAATGTTCAAAAACCATAGCTGAAGAGTTCAAGACAGATGTAGTTATTATTTCACCCAATAATATCACTTCACCAAAACAGATCGATACATTATTAGCTGAAAATCATCAGCTTCTTAAATGGATAGAAGAAAAATATAATCAAAAAGCTGAAATCATCAGTTTGTGTACAGGCGCTTATTTTTTAGCTGAATGCGGGCTATTAAACGGTATGCCTGCCACTTCACACTGGGGTGCTATGGAAGACCTGCGGAAAAGATATCCATTGATTGACTTTAAACCAGATCATGTTGTTACCCATTCCAAGGCAATCATCACGGGTGGTGGTGGATTTTCCTCTTTAAATGCCCTGCTTTATTTTATAGAAAAGAATTCCACAAAGGAAATTGCCATAGAACTCAGCAAATATTATGCACTGGACTATGGCAGAACTTCGCAGAATATTTTCAGTATTTTTTCCGGACAGCGTCTTCATGATGACCATGAAATTCATCAGGCACAAAATTATATTGAAAAGGGTATTAAAACTGACCTTTCTGTAGAACAGCTTGCAGACCGCGTCAATATGAGCAAACGAAATTTTATCCGCAGATTTAAAAATGCTACTACGTTGAATCCTATAGAATACATTCAGCGGGTAAAGGTAGAAGCAGCCAAAAAAGCACTAGAAACCGGAGAATTCAATATTGCGGATATTACCTACAGTATTGGTTACAATGATCTGAAAACATTCAGGACCTTATTCAAACGAGTGACTGGCCTTACCCCCATTGACTACAAAAACAAGTATAAAGGCAATTTAATAGATTAAAAATCAAGGAGAGATTTACTTTAAACCACCAATTAGAAACATTTATCACCTAATTCTAACCGGTAAAAATCACTATCTTTGCCGCCTGAAACTTCTTATAATGCGAATCAGCTTACTTTGTATCGGCAAAACGGATGATAAAGAGATTACCTCTTTGATTAATTATTATCTTAACCGCCTTCCTAAGCACTGGAATTTTGAAATTACTGAGATTCCTGATGTTAAAAATGCTAAAAACCTGTCTCCAGATCTTCTTAAAAAAGAAGAAGCCAAACTTTTTCTGAATCATATTGATAAAAATGATCTTGTTGTCATCCTTGATGAAAAAGGAAAACAGTTTACAAGCCGTGAATTTTCTCAGAAAATTGATACATGGATGAATTCTTCCGTAAAAAAAGTACATATCCTGATTGGAGGAGCCTATGGTTTTTCGGAAGATATGTATAATAGAGCCAATGAAAAGATGTCATTATCGAAAATGACTTTTACCCATCAGATGATCCGTTTATTTATTGTGGAACAGCTTTACCGTGCAGATCAAATTCTTCAGGGCAAGCCTTATCATAATGATTAAAAGTCACTTATTTTACAAATACCGTTTAAATAGCAGATTATATTTTTAATCCGATCTGCCTTTTCGCTTCTCCTACCACAAAAGCAACAGAATTGGCAATATTAAAACTTCGGATCAGCTTCGACATCGGAATGGTTAAATGTTGGTCAAATTGGTTCAAAACCTCTTCACTCAAGCCAACACTTTCTTTTCCGAAAACAAGCCAGTCACCATCCTGAAAATCATTTTCCAAATAGGATTTTTCGGCATGTGAACTCATTAGAAAAACACGTGACGGATCGGGAATATTTTTAACCCATTCTTCTACATTGGCATATTCAGTAACGTCAAGATGTACCCAATAATCCAATCCGGATCGCTTCAAGTTTTTATCATTAATTACAAATCCAAAAGGATGAACTAAGTGCAGTTTACATTCTGTACCCACACACAAACGTCCGATATTTCCTGTATTATTAGGGATTTCAGGCTCTACAAGAACAACATTTAACATGTATATTTTTTATATGAATAGAAAACAGCTAAAGATAATCGTATTGTTATATTCAGCTGTTTTTTTATTGATGATTAATAATAATGAATATTGTATTATTTTTTAACACACTTAGCATAATACTCAGCTAATATGGCTTTTTCATAGCCTAAACCTACGGCTCTATCAAGGTTTTCACAGGCTTCTTTTGGTTTCGCTGTATTAAATAAAATCATCGCTTTGGTTACATACGACTGGGAAAACTTCGGATCTATAGAAATCGCTTTATTTACATCGGCAAATGCATCTTTATTTCTTTTCATCTTCAAATAAACATCTGCTCTTCCGTTATACAGTAATGATTCGGGTTTTTCTGCAATAAGTTTATTATAATCTTTCAATGCATCTTCCAGTTCGCCATGATTTTTTTTCAGATTGGCTAATCCTGTTTTAGCAAAAATATTATCCGGTGCAAAAGTCAGGATATGATTGAGATCTGTTTTAGCCAAATCTTTTTTGTCCTGCGTTTCATAGATTTTAGATCGTGTAAGATATAAATCAGGGCTTTTATCGTTTACTTTAAGACCACTTTCAATGTACTCCAATGCTTTTTTCTTATCTCCTTTCTGGCTGTATAGCGAAGAAAGATTTTCATACACAGAAATAGACATCGGATTGGTCTTTAAAGCCATATCATAAGATTTAAAGGCAAGATTGGTCTTTCCTAACCTTCTTTGAGCCGTTCCGAGATTGTTATAATATTCAGATTGAATTTTTCGGATCTGTTCCTTCTCTGCCAGTTTGGAATATTGTTCTTCAGCACATTTATAATCTGCTTTTTTAAAACATTCTTCAGCCATTTTTTTATCCTGTGCAAAGACATTTAAAGAAAAGCTAACAGAAGCTAACAGTAATAAAGATTTTTTCATGAAGTTATATTTTGTTTGTTGATTACTTTTTTAGCGAGTGCACCAAATATCACTCCCAATAAAGATCCAACAAACGCCCCCACCAAAATATCAATTGGAAAATGCACTCCTAAATATATTCGGCTGTAGGAAACCACTATAGCCCATACAAATATAGCATAAGGAAACCATTTAAGTTTATTTTTAAGCAAAATACTTAAAAAGGCGGCTAAAAAGAATGTATTGGACGCATGTGCAGAATAAAATCCAAACTGTCCACCACATTTCACAATTCTCATATAATGTTCTAAACTAGGATCATGGCATGGCCTCAACCTTGCCACTCCATATTTGAACACACTGGCAAGCTGGTCCGAAACCGTTGCCCCTAGAGCTAAAAATATAAGAATAAAAACTAAAGATTTTAGTTTATAATTTTTGTATAAAAAATATAGGAATATAATGTAAAGCGGTACCCAGATCCAAGTACTGGATATCAGCATCCAAAATTGGTCAAAGGCTGGGTCTCCCAAGTTATTAAGGTATAAAAATACCTGCTTATCTTCCTGAATAATTTCCTCCATACATTATCTGCTTACAGGCCCTTCGTAGGTTTCATCATCGGCAGGCTTTGGTTTTGGAGGTTCCTGAGTGGTAGAAGCAGGTTCTGTAAGAACATCTTTTTCAATGTCCTTCATCGGGTTGAAATCTTTGGCAGCATCTTTTACTTTCTCAATTTCGCGCTTAATCTCAGAAACAGGGTTATCTGTTTCCTTCATAATCTCGGTCTTGATATCTTCCACTGCGCCACGCATTTTTCTAACACCCGCACCTAAGTCACGTGCAATCTGAGGCAGTTTATCCGGTCCGAACAATACAACGATTGCTATTGCAATCAATGCCATTTCTCCAATGCTTAATTCCATGTTGTAAAATTACGAAAGATTATACATTTATTTGCGGTAAACTAAAAATTTAAACAAATTTTAAGATTTTGAGTGAAAGACTCTTTTAAAGTTCAAGGTTTTTAGCTCAAAGTTTGATGCTTAAGGTTGTGATCCATTCAATAATCCAAAATTTTGATACTTGATTACTCCATTAACTTCTTTCATCTATTTGTCTATGATCTTTCTGTTTCCAGGCTTCAATCCCTTTCTCAAATCCTTTCCTTAAAACAGTAATTACCCTCAAATTAACAAATAATTAATTCAAAATATTGAGAATTACATAACATTTAAGTATATTTACTATACACAACCTAAATAAAATATATTATGAAAAAATTAGTTACTGCCTTTAAATTTATGGCCGTATTAACGGTTTTGACGCTCAGCAGTTGTAGTGATGAGAACAATGAAATCACAAAACAGGAAGCGGTTCAGGCAAAAATCACCACTGCTGATTTGCAAAAGGAAACTACTGCCATTTCTCTCACCGTTCCTGGTACTGTACAAACTCAATTAGATGAATCACAAAAAAATCTTGAAAAATATTTGAAAAGTGATTTACAGATTGCCGGAGTAAAGGTTATTGGACAAATTTCAACGCAAAAAGGAATTGAAATTTCAAAAAGCCTTGTTGCAGATAAGGATCAGTTTATTGCTATAGGAAACCTTATGGATCTTTCTACTGTAAAATTAGGTAGAATTGGTGATCTATACGTAGGTGATGATCTTAGCACAGCTCAAACCGGATTAAAAGAAATGGTAACTGAAGCAATAAAAACAGGAACCAACGTTATGGAAGTAATCTGGAGCAACAAAAACGGAAGATTTACAAGCCTTTGTTTCTATAATGATTCAGGAATTATCTGGGATAATGTTCTTGGAGGTTTGATTATGATGGACACCAGAGGTACTGTAGAAAATTCAAATGCAGCAGCAGCAAAAGTTGCCTCTAAATGGTATAAAGAATGGTGGACAGCAAGCTGGCTTTGGGGGTCTAAAAGAGGTGAAATGGGATATCAGATTACCATTTATTATACTGGCTCATCAGTATCTAATGCAGATGTGAATGACTGGGCCAATATCAGCTTAGGAAAAGCAAAAAGCGAAAGCAAGATTACCAAAAAAACAGGCGCTTACGGACAATGCCAATATGCATTGGGACTTTGTACTCCTACGGGGTCTTTAAGCTTTAATGCCAGCAAATTCTCTGTTTCATTCTCCGGATTAGGCAGCAATATGGTAAGCAATGGATACAAATCATTATATCCTTAATTTTCATAGAATATAAAATTTTCAAAATGATAAAGGGAAGTCTGATAACAGCTTCCCTTTATTGATTATAGAATTAGATTGATCTATTTTATCGTTTCTGCTTCAGAAGCTCAATCGCATTTTCCTTCAAGCCAAAAACATCCTTCAGCATCTGGAAAAGCTGAACATCATTTTCAATAGAAACAGATTCTTTACCGCCCGTTTTTTTTCTGATATTCAAAGTATCATTACTGAATGTATACCTTGCATTTTCATCAACCTTTGAAAAAACCAGATTTTTCTTGAAATTAGATTCCGGATGAGTAGCCAGATACCAATTGCAAATCTCAAGATCAGGATATTCTACTTCCTCCAATTCAAAACGATACACCGGCAGCCACTTTTCCCTCCAGGTCCAGAGTGTGTAGGCTCCATTTTTCTGTGAGATTTTAAACTGTTCATTGGGCGTATCCTGAGGTTCAACATTATTCAGCAACAAAGGAGCAGTTAATGTAGCCGTTCCAAAACCACAATCTACAAGATATTTTTGTCCTTCCCATTCTACAATCAGCAATAAGTGTGTTTTAGCCGCGCTACTGTTTTCATCTTTTCTCCATAGTACTCTCCCCAACTGCAATTGCACTTTAAAACCAAAATATTTCAGGACTTCACTCAAAAGCAGATTTTGTTCATAACAATATCCACCTCTGGATTCCACCACTAATTTCTCAAAAATATTTTCGAAATCCAGCAACGGAACTGTTCCCGTATAAGAATCTATATTTTCAAAAGGAATATACTGAGGGTGCAGCTGATGGATTCTTTTTAAAAACTCCATATTCGCTCCCACATCTCCGGAATAATAAATTCTTTTGAGGTATTTTTCTAATTTTAAATCATCCATAATTTAAATGAAAGCCGTTTTACAACTTCTCTTTAGGTTTATTAAATATCTCTTTTTTATTAAAAGCAGAATAAGTGATAACTACACTAATTGCCATTAAAATAAATGCAAGGAAAAACGGAGCTCCTGAAAACTCAAACGGGGCTTCATCATGCGTAAAGAAGTAGAACAAATTGGTCATCATGGGAGGCCCGATAATTGAAGTGGCGCTCATCAAACTAGTCAATGCTCCTTGAAGTTCGCCCTGCTCATTGGAAGGTACACTTTTCGTAATCACTGACTGCAGAGCCGGTCCACAAATTCCTCCTAAACAGTAGGGAACTAAAAAAGCAAACATCATCCACCCTTCTGAAGCAAAAGCAAATAATAATAATCCTATTGCATACATGGCCAGACCATAATAAATACTTTTCTGCTCTCCCAGCCTTGGTGTAGTCCATCTGATTAAAAGACCTTGAACCAAACCAACAAGCAGCCCTACAACTCCTAATGAAATACCTACCATTCTCTCTGTCCAGTTGAATTTATACATGGTAAAGAAACTCCAATTACTCTGCACGGCATGTCCAGCAATATAAATCAAGATCAATGCAGTAATAAGCCCCGAAATTTCCGGGTGTTTTCCTAAAAATTTAAAAGATCCTACAGGATTGGCACGTTTCCAGTCAAACTCTCTTCTCTTATTTTTATCCAAACTTTCGGGAAGAATAAAATAGCCATAAAGGAAATTAAGAAGACATAAACCTGCGGCTGCATAGAAAGGAACTCTGGCTCCATAATGACCTAGAACACCTCCCAGAACCGGTCCTATAATGAATCCCAGACCAAAAGCAGCTCCAATTAATCCAAAGTTTTTTGCCCGGTCTTCATCTGTTGAAATGTCTGCAATATAGGCACTCGCCGTGGTTACACTTGCTCCGGTAATTCCCGCAATAACCCTTCCAAGGAACAGCCACCAGATGCTTGGCGCCAAAGCAAGAAAAATATAATCTATGGCAAATCCGAAAAGCGAGATCAGAATAATAGGTCTACGACCGTATTTATCACTCAGGTTTCCAACCAGTGGAGAAAAGATAAATTGTGTAAATGCATAAGCAAATCCCAGCCAGCCGCCATATTTTGCAGCTTCACTGATATCCGCATGAATCAATTCTTCTATTAATTTAGGAACAACGGGAATAATGATTCCCCACCCTGTAATATCAATTAGTAAAGTAATAAATATAAAGCCTATCGCTGCTTTTTTCTTTGAATTTTCCATGATGATGCAAAATTAATCAAATCTTAAAAAATAATGATTCTAAATTTCATTATATTAAAGAAGTATAACATTGAACAACAGAATCATATCAAAAAACAATTGAATATTCAGCAGTGATAAAACAAAAAGACCTATTTCCAAACAAGTGGAATAGGTCTTCTTCAAATCTTATTTTTAAGTATCCTACTCATTATTATTAAGCCTCGTTGAAATCATCCGGTTGGATGTAATACATTTGATGAGACAGTTTTTTTTAAGAGTAATTTTAACAGTATTGCTGTATTGATATCCGGTAACATTTCCGTTAAGGGTAGATTTTACTCCGCGGCGGTAATAAGTAGTTTGGGTAATTGCCGGAGCACCATAACTTGAAGAGGTTGCATTGGCAATATCTACAAATGTTATATTATCAGTTGAGCTTTGCCACTGATAGCTGGCAGAACCTGTCACTTGGGCTGTAACAATCTCTGTGAGTGCATCTGGGTTGCTATTGATATCCTGACAAACGACTTGGTCCGTTCCAATGGTTCCGGAATTATCCACTCCATTTACAAACAGTTTACCTACATTGGAAATCGTCTGAAATGAACAGGTATGGAAGCTTGACTGAGCCACCACTCTATACTGATTATTGCTGAACTCTCCAGGAACATTATTAATGGTAAGCGTTGAGCTAGTAACATTCTTATAATGGGTATCATTTGTCAAATCTGTCCATACGGCTCCATTCAGTACTTGCCATTGATAGGTGATATTATCAGGAGTCTCATCAGTATCTGTATTTTTGATGACAGCTGTCATGGAGGTAGATTCACCTACAGCAACTGTTCTATCAGAAGGCTGGGATAAATAAGTCATGGGATCTATATAATACTCCGAAAGAATATTATAAACCCGCATCTGGCTAAACGAAAAACCCACACCAATAAGTTCGCCAAATTCAAGCCGAACTTCATTCCATGCTGCCGTTGGTTCTACTTTTATGATTCGTCTTTCCTTATTATCACCAAAATCAAAGAAAAAATGCCCATTGATTCCTGTTCTGTAAACCTCCTTTTTATTGTTGTAGAAAACAAAATTTCCAGCATTAAAGCTTGGATTAAGGTTAAATCCATCTGATGCAAAGTCTATATACACTGGTTTAGCAGGAAAAGCCGCTCTTGTAGTTCCTACTCCAACATACATTGAACAAAAAGCTCCAACTCCGGTTCCCGGCTTTAAGGAAGCAAAAGAGTTCACATCCATATCAGTCATATTACCTGGATTGATTGCTTCCTTTCCAAATCTAAAACAAAGAATTCCACCATTGCTAGCGCTTGAAGTATTGGTATCTAATAATCTTCCACAACCACCATTGGGAAGGGAAACCATTTCTTGGGATATCATTTTGTTTGACACAAAAAGACATAATGCTATAAGAATATAGCGTAACATTGAATTTGTTTTCATCACGAATAATTTTAAGTAATTAATTGTACACAAGAGAATACTCATCCTTGGTTAAGGATGATGATAATGACCGTAAGTATTCTAAAATTATTTGACTACAAATACAATATTGATAAAAGAACATGCCGTAGCCGTAGCTGCTACATCATAACGCAGTATCCCATTGGCATCAATGCTTACATTCCTCAAAACATTGCCATCAAAATCTGTTACATAATAGTAAAGGTCTGTCGCACTCACAAAGAAAGGAATGGCTGCGGGAGCTCCGGTACTTGTGACCTTTGGAGTTGAGAACTGGGTCTTATAAAGTTGATACAAATCCAATGTTTTACCAGTACTCAGTTTTGATGTATCAATACTGATGGATGGCATGTAGAAGAACTTAACGATGTTTCCACTGATGGGAACCCAGTTGGGATTAGCAGGTGTTCCTATGTTCTGGGTCAGTGCCTGCCTTTTAAGGTCATAAACCAAGAGACCATTTGCGGGAGTACCCACTGCTGATAAATCGGAAATTCTGGGAATCAATACACCTTTATTGGTATCGGTAACATCTAAAGCAGAACTCTTATCTGGGGAAGGTGTACCAATTCCTGTCTGCGCATTGATAATACTACCAGCACATAATGCCGTAGCAACGAATAATTTTTCGAATCTCATTTTTGTTTTTTTATATTTATGAAAAAATTTTTTACACTTTTTCAAGTAAAAAGAATCCTGGGAAAATCAATTATTTTAAACAACCAATAATCCAAAATTCTTCGACAAAGATAAAACATACAATTGGAATTTACCTTGTCACAGCAAGGAGGAAAAGAGGTTTTGCATAAAACTTGGTTCAGGAAAAGTTCGTCAACTTATCGTAAATAACTTGAAAACAGACTATAAGTGATGAGAGCTGGTTCTGAAAATATTTCCAAAAGAAAAAATAATCCGACAGCCTATCTATCATTGCTTCAACGAGTGGAATAAATACGGATTATTTAGCCAAGGCCGGGTTTCTCTATCGTAAAATAATTAAAGTGAAGCCTGTCTTTCCTATTTTATATCCAAATGGATGAAAGTCCTCCCAAATCAGCATCATGCCTTTCATGGAATTGAAAAATGCTCAGATTATAATAAATGATAAATAATAAGTTGGGTTATGAGGTTATATTAGCAAAGAACAGCAGAAGTATGATGTAGCGTTAAAAAGTAAGGATTTTGGCATCAATAGAAAATAATCCCTTGAAAATATAGAAATAAAAAAAGCCTTTCTTTCGAAAGGCTTTTACTAATTTATTGTAGTTTGTATTATTTTGAAGCAAGTACTTCTTTATCTGAAGTAGTTTTTCCGTGTACTTCATCTTCTTTTCCTTTCTTAAGGAAGTCATAAGCGATTGCTGATGCAATAAAGATAGATGAGTAAGTACCAAATCCAATACCAATTAACATAGCAAACATAAATCCTCTTAGGTTATCACCACCAAAAATGAAGATCGCAAGGATCACAAGAATCGTAGTAAATGAAGTGTTGAATGTTCTACCCAATGTACTTGAAATAGAGTCATCAAATAATCCAGCTAATGTTAAAGACTTCTTCTCTCTTAGATATTCTCTAATTCTGTCGAAGATAATTACCGTATCATTAATTGAATACCCTAATACTGTAAGGATCGCAGCGATGAAATCCTGGTTGATCTCCATGTTGAACGGCATATATTTATGAAGTAATGAATACGTTCCTAAAATAATTACCGCATCGTGGAATAATGCTGCAACTGCACCTAAAGAGAACTGCCATTTTCTAAATCTGAATAGGATATAGATAAAGATACCTGCCAATGCAGCAACTACTGCAAGAATCCCGTGAGTCTGAATATCATCAGCTACCGTAGGACCTACTTTTTCAGATGAAATGATACCTGCGTGATCTTTGTCTGCAGATTTAAAGTCATTTAAAGTAATATTAGCAGGAAGATCTCCTTTTAATCCTTCATATAACTTCTGTTCAATCGTCTGGTCAGCTTTTAAAGATTCATCTTCGATAAGATAATCGGTAGAGATCTTCAATTGTTTAGCATTTCCAAAAGTCTTAGCTTCTACAGAAGAGTTCTTACCGTCTTCTGTTTTGAACAGTTTTAGTAGTTTTTCTTCAACGTCATTAGCATTAACTTCTTTATCAAATCTTACTACATAATTTCTACCTCCCGTAAAGTCAATACCATATTTAAATCCGTGGGTAAACATAGACACAAGGCTGATTACCGTTAATACTGCAGAAATAATATAAGCGTATTTTCTCTTTCCGATAAAGTCAATCCATGTATTTCTGAATAGGTTCTTCGTAGGAGGAGTCCATACAGAAAGGTGCTTACCTTTGTTCAGTCTACTAAAGATCATTACTCTTGACAATAATACAGAAGTAAATAATGTCATGATAATACCGATCATTAATGTCAATGCGAAACCTTTAATAGGTCCTGTTCCAAAGAAGAACAATACAACAGCAGTCAATAACGTAGTAGAGTGACCGTCAATAATTGCACTTAATGCATGTTTGAAACCATCTTTATAAGCTTCTAAGATGCTCTTACCAGCAAATAATTCTTCTTTTGTTCTTTCGTAGATAATTACGTTCGTGTCTACCGCCATAGCCATCGTTAATACGATACCAGCAATACCAGGAAGCGTAAGAGTAAAGTCTCCGGAATCCATAATTCCGAAAATATAGAAAAGGTTAATAATCATTGCAATTACAGCGTACACTCCTGCACCTCCATAATAGAAAATGATATAAACAATGATGATTAAGAATGCGATGGCAAATGAAATCATCCCTGCGTTGATAGACTCCTGTCCTAATGAAGGACCTACCTGAGTAGCCTGAACTACTTTAGCACCAGCAGGTAATTTACCCGCACCTAAAACGTCTACCAATTCTTTAGCTTCTTCCTGAGAGAAGTTACCAGAGATTTGAGTTCTACCGTTTGGAATAGCGTTTACAACATTTGGAGCAGTATATACTCTGTTATCAAGAGTTACAGCTACTGGTTTTCCAACGTTTTTCTCCGTTAAAGTTTTCCATTCTTTTGCTCCTTTAGAATCCATCTGCATGTCTACTACTACTCTTCCAAGTTCGTCATAGCTAATGCTTGCAGTTTCTACGGCACCGTCTACCGGAGCTTTTTGGTTGATGTTACTTCTGATCGCATAAAGCACTAAGTCATCAGGACTTGTAGCTTCAGGCTTGTAACCCCACATAAACTGTGTATATTTAATGTTGGCAGGACGCGAAGCCATTCCTACTTTGCTGTTCAATATTTTGTTTACAGCAGCAGTATCAGATAATTTTACGTTGGCAACACCATTACTTCTTAATTTGTCAAGCTGTAAAAGGTTCATGAAGTTTACATTCTTTGCAACTCCCATAGAATCTCCTTTCGCAGCAACCATAGTTGTCAATGTTTGGAAATAAGGGGCAACTTCAGGAACTTGTTGTACTTCCCAGAACTGAAGTTTTGCAGAAGTCTGAAGCATTTTCTTCACCTTGTCAATATCCTTCATACCAGGCATTTCTACAGAAATTCTAGCGGTACCAGGTACCCTCTGAACATTTGGCTGGATTGCTCCTAGCTTGTCAATTCTCGTTCTGATTACCTCGAAAGCCGTTCCTACAGAAAGGTCAATTCTTCTCTTCACAATACTTTTCACCTGTTCATCAGTAGTATTATACTTGATTTCAGATAAGTTTGTGTTTCCGAAAAGTTCCGGATCAGCAAGCTTTAGGTTTGTTCCTTTTGCTTTGTTTACTGCATCGAACTGTTCAAAGAAGTTGTCGATGTAAGATTTTGTTGAGTTTTTCTGAGCTTCATCAGTCTTATTTAAAGCGTCAATAAGAACAGGATTTGTAGAATAATTGGTTAAATCATTTACCAAATCTCTTTGGTTGATTTCCAATAGAACATTGATCCCTCCTTTTAAGTCAAGACCCAATTTCATTTCCTTGTCTTTAGCTTTTGAATAATAAAGCTTTGTATACCCAAGATTAAGAGTATCTTCCTTGATTCGTTTGATCTCTTTCTCGTTTCCTTTCGCAGCTTCTATCTGCGATTCAATTTTGCTGGCGTACCAGGTTGGTAATAGCTCGTTTAAGCAAATCAACCCCAGGACAATAGCAACAATTGTAATAAGCCCTTTTCCTTGCATTTTGTTATAACTACGTTAAATTAAGTCGGCAAATATAATGATTTTCTTGTATTTTATGAATTTTTAACAACAGAAATGGTTTATTTTCAGATATATCAGCATTCTGATTTCTATTTAAGATTTAACAATTATTTCAAGGTATCTTAGTGAAGTTTTCAAAATTTAATTGGTATAAAATTTTCATTCATACTTCAATACACTAATTATCACAATATTATGAAAAATTTACTTTTTACCTTAAGTATCTTTTCTTCTTTAATTCTTAATGCTCAAAGCATTAATCTAGAAGAATTTGCCACCGGATTAACCAGCCCGGTAGAGATTACGAATGTCAATGACAGCCGGATATTCGTTGTTCAGCAGAACGGTATGATAAAGATTATCCAACCCAATGGAGCCATTAATCCGACTAACTTTCTGAATATTTCATCAAAAATTCTATATGGAGGGGAAAGAGGACTTTTAGGACTAGCCTTCCATCCACAATACTCAACCAATGGGTATTTTTTTGTGTATTACAATAACACAGCAGGAAATGTTGTAACCGCAAGGTATAAAGTAAGCACCACAGATCCCAATGTAGCAGATCCCAATTCTGAAAAAATCCTACTGAACATTCCCAAACCATTTGCCAACCATAATGGAGGAAGTATTCATTTTGCTCCTGATGGAAAGCTATGGATCATAACAGGAGATGGAGGAAGTAGTGGTGATCCCAATAATAATGCTCAAAACAAAAATTCTCTTCTCGGAAAGATGCTGAGAATAGACGTGGATGCTGCAGATCCGGTTCCATATAATATCCCTTCTGACAATCCTTTTGCAGGAGCAGGAGTTGATGGAGCAGATGAAATTTGGGCATACGGACTTCGAAATGCCTGGAAATTTTCATTTGATCTTTCCACAGGAAATGCTATGATTGCCGATGTAGGCCAGGGAGCCATTGAAGAAATCAACAAAATGCCTATCACACAGGCCGGGATCAATTATGGATGGCGCTGCTATGAAGGAAATAATGCTTATAACACTACAACAGGATGCCCAGCTCAGTCATCAATGACATTTCCTATCGCTGTCTACGATCATTCCGGAGGCAAATGTTCCATCACGGGTGGTTATGTGTACAGAGGAACTCAATATCCTTCACTTCAGGGAAAATATTTCTTTGCAGATTACTGTTCCAATCAAATTGGTATTCTGGGTACTGATAATTCTATCACATGGACAGCTGCCTACAGCGGAAACGGTTTTTCCTCCTTTGGACAAGATTCTCAAAAAGAACTTTATGTAGCAGGAGTGGAGAGCGGGAAAATTTTCAAAATTACAACAGGGACATTAAGTACCAACGAAAACAATCTTTCAAATACCCTAAAAATTTATCCTAATCCAGCCTCCAAAGAAATCTTTATTGATGGAATCAAAGATAAAAATGTGACACTGGAACTTATCAATGCAGAAGGAAGAAAAGTACTGGAAACAGATAAGATCACAAGTGGTAAAGGCATTGATATTTCCGGTTTACCTTCCGGGGTTTACTTTATCAATCTGAAATCAGGGAATTTAAAGTCTTACAGCCAGAAATTAATCATCAAGTAAACAACTGATAAAAATCTATTTGAACTTGCTATTCTAAGCTAAAAATCAAAGCCAATAAAAAGCGATTCAGTTTTGAATCGCTTTTTATTTTATATTGTCATGGAGAAGATTCTCGTTTCCGGTTTATTTCTCATCATTCTGAGGTCAAAAACCATTGCTACGTTTCGGGTGAAAGCCCTGCCCGCTTCTGTAATTTTAATTTCTTTACCTGAAATCTCTACCAATCCATCATTTTCCATTTCCTTCAGCATATCTAATGCATTATCAAGTTCAGGGAAAGAATTGTCTATCGTAAAAGTCGTTTCAAGCTGACACATCAGATTTAAAATATGTCTTCTTACAATCAGATCTTCTTCATTCAGAACGTGTCCTTTCACAACAGGAATTTTACCTTCTTCCACCATCGTTTGATATTCTTCCACCGTCTTCACATTCTGGGCAAAAGCATACCAAGAATCTGAAATAGCAGACATTCCAAGTCCTACCATCAGCTGGGTATTGCTTGAAGTATACCCCATAAAATTTCTGTGAAGTTTTTTATGGATCAGAGATTGGTATAAATCATCATGCTCTAAAGAGAAGTGATCCATTCCTACCTCAATATATCCTAAATCCTGAAGCAGTTTTTTACCATCTTCATATAAACGGCGCTTTTCTTCTCCACTTGGAAGATCATTTTCATCAAAACCTCTCTGCCCTACTCCTTTTACCCATGGAACATGAGCGTAAGAGTAAAATGCGAGTCTATCCGGCTTCAGCTCCATCGTTTTTCTGATGGTATGTTCCATTGCTTCCCAGGTTTGATGTGGAAGCCCAAATACCAAATCGTGACTGATTCCTCTGTAACCAATTTCCTTAGCCCATTCCGTTACGTTTTTCACGTTTTCAAAAGGCTGAATTCTGTTGATCGCTTTCTGTACTTTAGGATCATAATCCTGAACACCGAAGCTCACTCTTCTGAAACCAAGATCATATAAAGTCTGAAGGTGTTCCTTCGTAGTATTATTCGGGTGCCCTTCAAATGAAAATTCCGGATGTTCTGCAATCTCTACAGTAGTAAAGATTCCTTCCAACAATGTTTTTAAATTTTCAGGAGAGAAAAACGTAGGAGTACCACCACCAAGGTGTAATTCTTTTAATTTTGGCTTTTCATTAAAAAGCTCCAGGTAAAGTTTCCATTCCTTTAAAACACTTTCCAGATAGGGAATTTCAACACTATGTTGTTTGGTAATACGCTTATGACATGCACAGAATGTACACAATGCCTCGCAGAAAGGCAAATGAATATAAATAGAAATCCCCTCCTCTGCATTCGTTTCATGAAATGACCTGATTACGCTCTCCTTCCATCCTTCTGGTGAAAATGTAGAATCATCCCAATAAGGAACGGTAGGATAAGAAGTGTAACGGGGTCCGGGGATATTATATTTATCTATTAAAGAGTTCATTTTGAAAAATAAAATTTTATAAGGTGGGGAAAATTAACATTATTAAAATTCCATCCTACAAAATTAACCATTAGTTATGAATTTTTACCTATGAATTATATTAGGTTATAGTTTAGAATGAGTCTAAATACACTATTTGAACCTGTTAGAGAAGTAATGATAAATTCTATTAGTTTCATTTATTTTTTTGATATGAATGATGAATCATTATCCCTAAAAAATAAAACTGAACCTTTTTTATGATTTAATGATAAAAATTTTATTTTATTTTCATTTCCACAATCCTATCCTTCCCCGCAAAAACCACTCTATTTTCGTCAATCCACTGACAGACATACAGTCCTTTTTCCTCAGAAATTTTCTTCCATGTTTTTCCAAAATCTGAAGAATAACTGACATGCTGATCTCCTACTGCAACAATCTCTTTCCCTTTTGAACCTGGCTTAATTTTCACACAAGTCATATAACCTGCATTCTGACCTGAAGCCTGAATCTGCCAGGTTTCTCCGCCATCATGAGTGGTAGCAATATTATTAACATTAGCTTCCTGCTTCGTATAATCTCCACCTACTGCAATTCCAAACTGGTCACCACTGAAATCAATGGAATACATTCCCTGTGATGATTCTCCCTGAATAAAAGGTGTTTTGAAAACTTCCAGTTTTTCATTCTTAAGATTCAATCTTAAGATTCTTGAAGCTTTGCCCCCTGTAGCAATCCATACATATTTTTTTGTAGAAGAAATATTGGTATTACTGGCTGCAAAAGCCGCTTCACCATCATTCAGTTTTAAAGTATTTTTAAACATTCCCCATTTACCCTCTTTATAGACTGCTAATTTTAATAACTGGTCACTGTCTGCATCACTGAAAGCATACGCCAATTTATCATTTACAAAATGCAAAGCATCATAAAATGCTGTTTTTGCAGAGTCTGTAAAAATAATCTGTGATTTCAAATCTTTTTTATCAATCCTGAAGAAATGGCCTGGGCTTACAATATTAATGGCATAGAATGACGTTTTATCTTGTGCAAGAGTTCTGAACTCAAGCTTTTCATCAGAAAGCTTAACTTGTTTTTGATTCTTCGCATCCTTAAGATCTACAAAACCGAATTTGGAGTCTGAACCGCTATACCAAACTTTATGATCATAGAGTTCAAGAGCTCTGATGCTTATTTTATCCGTAAATATTGTTTTAATGCTTTCCACCTGTTGGGAAAACGCTAGCGTTCCTAAGGATAGGAATCCAATGGAAAAAATCTTTTTCATATCTCTATTTATTGGTTATTTACAAAAAAAACCGCCGAAGCGGTTTATATTATAGTTCATCTTTTTGATATTTCTCAGGATTGTTAAGCTTACTGTTTCTTTTACCATAAAGGAAATAAACAATTCCACCTAACAATAACCAACCTCCGGAAAGTTCTTTTGCATGATCACTCAGGTTATAAATAAGATATAGGTTGATAATTACTCCTAATCCTACTACAATTTTATATGCAGGAACTTTGAAAGGTCTGATCAAATTAGGTTCTTTCTTTCTCATTACCCAAACAGCAATACAAACCAATGTAAATGCAAATAAAGTTCCGAAGCTCGTCATATCCGCCAAAGTGGAAATAGGGGTAAATGCTGCAATAAGTGCCACAATAATTCCCAATAAAATAATTCCTTTATAAGGCGTTTTTGTTTTTGGATGAAGTTCACCAAAGAATTTAGGAATCAAACCATCCTTTGACATACCGATAAAGATTCTGGATTGTCCCATCATCATTACCATTACTACAGAAATTAATCCTACAGTAGCAGCAATCGTTACAATATTACTTGCCCAATGTTTTCCTGCAATTTCAAATGCATAGGCTACAGGTGCTTTAATGGCATCCGGATATTTTCCATTCGGGTTAAAATCTGTATAATGCATCATCCCAGTTAATACAAGAGATACACAGATATATAAAACTGTACAGATTAATAATGAAGCGATGATTGCAAACGGTACATCTTTTTTAGGATTGATTGCCTCTCCCGCCTGAGTGGAAACAGCATCGAATCCGATATAGGCAAAGAAAATAGCAGCAGCTCCAGAAATAATTCCCTGGATACCATATGCGGAAACCATATCTCCCTCAGAGTTTTTGATCGTAACCTGATCCGGAATAAAAGGATTCCAGTTTTTCACACCATCCACAGCATTGTAAAGATCGCTATTCGAAAAAATAATATAAGCTCCTGCAATAACTACAAAAATTACAGCTGAAGTTTTCATTAAAACGATCAGGTTGTTAGCTCCGGCAGCTTCTTTAGTACCTTTTACCAATAAGGCTGTAATCAAAAGAACAAGAATAAATGCAGGCAGGTTCATAGAAAAACCGCTTCCTGTATAACTTGCAGGATCCGAGGTAAGATAAGCCGGCAAATGAATATTAAAAATCTTCAAAAATTTGGTAAAATATCCGGACCAACTCACAGAAACGGCCATACTGGCCATGGCATACTCCAGGATGAGACACCATCCCATTGCCCACGCAAAAATTTCGCCTACTGTACCATACGCATAGGCATACGCAGATCCTTCAACAGGAATAATGGAGGCAAACTCCGCATAGCATAATGCTGCAAAAACGCAGGCAATTCCTGCAATGATAAAGGAGATTGCAAGCGCTGGTCCTGCATGATAATAGGCTCCTGTTCCTGTAAGAACAAAGATTCCACCTCCAATGATAGCACCTACTCCTATTGCTGTTAAACTCCATTTTCCAAGGACCTTCTTCAGCTCACTTTTCTTCATATCTGCCTCATAGGCACTTAGTGGTTTCTTAACCCAAATTTTCGACATGTTTTTTTATTTATTAAGGATTTACGAAAATATAAAAAATTTAGGAATCCTCACGTTTATCGTTAAACTTTCATCATTTATTTTACATTAAGTCTTTAAAAACCTGAGCAACATATTATTTAATTCATTTTAAAAAGTCCATATTTTTGTTTATTTTTGATCGCATGAATTTATATGATCTTTTTGTAAAGCCTTATGAAAGCTATGATTCTTTACAGATTATGCTTGAAGCATCAGGTGCTATTTTCGGAACTATGAGCGTATATTTTTCAATTAAGAAAAATATATGGGTATATCCTACAGGCATTATTTCAACCCTGATCTATGTATATATTCTTTTTAACTTCGGGTTATTAGGTGACTGTCTTATCAATGTTTATTATACTGTGATGAGTGTCTATGGCTGGATATTATGGGCTAAAAATTCAGAAGATCATATCCATGTGGATGTTACATGGGCTACAAAAAAGGAATGGTATTACGCATCCATCCTTTTTATCCTGAGCCTGGCATTGGTTACTCTTATTTATTATTATAAACCTTATATTGACAATCATTTTTCAATGAAAGGAACCAATCTCGGATTATATCATTTGGATTGGGCAAATTGGATGGATGTTTTCACCACTTCAATATTTTTAGTAGGAATGTGGTTTATGGCCAAACAACGCATTGAGAACTGGATTTTCTGGATTATTGGAGATCTTATTTGCATCCCTATGATGATTTTTAAGGGGCTTGGCATCACTTCGGTTCAATATTTGGTATTTACTATAATGGCTATCTTAGGATACCTTAATTGGAAAAAAAGTTTTAAAGAAAAAAAAGTACAATAAAGTTATGAAAAATTTATTAAAAATAGCAGTTAGTATCTTTGCAATAAGTACATTAACATCTTGTATGGCATATACAGATGGGTATGGCAGCAATGGCTACGGTGACCCATATTATAACAATGGATATTACTATGCTCCTTCAGGATATTATGGTAGTGGCGGATATTATGGTAATGACGGCTATTATTATAGAAACAATATTAATTACTACTATGATAATGGTGCTCCTTACTATTATGACAATTATAATAACTCCAGAAGAAAAGTATATGTAGAAAGAAGAACTACGGTTACTTCACAAAGACCTAATAATGGTTTCCGTAATAACGGTTCCAATAACGGAAGATACAATAACGGAAACTCCAATAACAATAGTGGATATCGTGGCGGATTCAGAAATCCAAACAGTGGTTATCAGAACAACCAAGGAAATCAAAATAACCAAGGAAATAGGAATAATCAAAGCAGTGGTGGATTCAGAACTCAAAACGGTTTTGAAAACAGAAGTTCAAGTTCCAATTCAAATTCGGGTGGTTTCAGAAATTCAGAAAGTACGGGTAGCACAAGATCAGAATCCTCAAGTGGAGGTTTCAGAAACAACTCAAGCAGCAGCCAAAATACAAATTCAAACTCTAATTCAAACAGACAACAGAACAGTGGCGGCTTTAGATAGATTAATTATAAATAACGATTATAAATAAGGAAACGAACAGTTAACACTGTTCGTTTTTCATTTTAAATATATTAATTTTGTTTCTTCATTTAGACAAAAAACAATATGGAATTTTATAAATATCAGGGAACGGGAAATGACTTTGTAATGGTAGATAACCGTGACCTTCAGTTTCCTAAAGATAAAAAAATTATTGAAAAATTATGTGACAGACGTTTCGGAATAGGTGCCGACGGACTTATCCTTTTGGAAAACGATCCTGATTATGATTTTAAAATGGTATACTATAATTCTGATGGCGGAGAAAGCACAATGTGTGGAAATGGCGGAAGATGTCTTGTCGCTTTTGCTTTTTTCCTTGACGTTTTTGAAGACAAGTGTAAGTTCATGGCGATAGACGGTGAACATGACGCAGAAATTCATAACGGGATCATTAAATTAAAAATGATTGATGTAGACTCCATTTCTTATGACGGAAGTGATGCTGTTTTGAACACAGGCTCTCCTCATTATGTAAAATATGTAGAAAATCTTGCCGATTATGATGTCTATACTCAAGGACATGGGATCAGAAATTCAGAAAATTATAAAGAAAAAGGGATCAATGTCAACTTTGTAGAAAAAATTTCTGATAATGAAATTTTTGTAAGAACCTATGAACGAGGAGTTGAGAACGAAACTTACAGTTGTGGAACAGGAGTTACAGCTTCTGCTTTAACTTTTCTTCAAAAAGACAATCTAACTTCCGTAAAAGTTAAAACGCTGGGCGGAAATCTTAAGGTATATGCTGAAAAAAATAATGATTCTTTCTGTAATATCTGGCTGGAAGGTCCTGCAAAGCAAGTTTTTAAAGGGAAGGTAGAGCTTCTTTAAAATCAAAAAACTTTTAATCAATAATATAGGAATGAAAAAAGCTATTCTCATTATCATTCTGCTCGTTTTTGTAGTAGCAGGATTTTTTGGTTTGAGATTTTATAATAAATATTTTGGAAACAATGTAGAAAAGGAGGGTTATGTTTTGATCCCTCATAAGGCGAACATGAATCAGATCATGGATTCTATTGCTCCCTACATTAAAGACCGTGAATCTTTTGAAACAGTCGCTAAAGATAAAGGTCTTGCTGCCAATTTCAAGGCAGGGCGCTATCACATCCAAAGCGGAAAAGGAAATACGGACCTTGTTAATATGATTAAAGCAGGTAACCAGTCAGCAAACTCATTCAGAATCGGAGATTTTGGAGATATGTACCAAATGATTGGAAAAGTTACCAAAAAAACAGAACTGGACTCCCTTCATTTTGTCAATGATCTTGATGTGGTAGCACAGCAAAAAGGATATAAAAATGTTGAAGATCTAAAGAAGTATTTCTTCATTGATACTTATAATTTTTTCTGGACTGTAAGCCCAAGAGAGTTTTTCTCAAAATTTGAAGACCAGTACAATGAGTTCTGGACCAGTGAAAGGAAAAATAAAGAACAACAATCCGGACTGTCAAGAGAACAGATTTATGCTCTTGCGTCTATTGTATATAAAGAATCAGGAGGAAAGAAAGACGAGATGAAAACTATTGCAGGTTTATATTTAAACCGTTATAGAAAAGGGATGAAACTTCAATCTGATCCTACCGTAATCTATGCGATCAATAAACAGACGAATTTTAAAGAATCAATCAAAAGAGTATTATATAAACACCTGTCTACTCCATCTCCATACAACACTTACGCCAATGCGGGAATTCCTCCAGGGCCAATTTGTGTAGTGGATAAGAATTCAGTAGATGCTGTTTTAAATGCAGAAAACAACAATTATATATTTATGTGTGCAGATCCTGCAAGATTTGGATATCATAAGTTTACAGCAAGTGCGGAAGAACATGCTGTAAATGCAAAAGCTTATCAGGACTGGCTCAATTCAAAAAATATAAAATAAGCTTTTAGCAGACACCATAATTTTATAGATTAAGAAACAATAATTAAATCATAATATATTGAAAATCAAATAAATATTAATTTTCAACATATTAAGGGTTATCCTTTCACGATTTTATACAAAAAAATAACCTATGAAGAATAAGACAGAAATTGTCAATATTTTCACCAGAAAAACACTAGGACTTACTTTAGTACTCTCTGCAGCTGCTATGGCTTTTGCTCAGGAGAAGGCTGATGTTTCAGGAACCATTGTCAATAAGAAAAACCAGCCGGTACCTTATGCCTCTGTAACCTTTAGCAACAAAGCCAACAAATCATTAAGCGATGCAGTATTGACGGATGAAAAGGGACAATATAAACTACAACTTACTCCTGGAAGTTATGATATTGCTGTAGAAGCTATTGATTACAAAAAAAGCAGCATCAACAAAAATATTACCGGAGCCGGAAATATTGGTGCATTATCTATTGAGCCTGAAGCTGCCACTACATTAGATGGAAAGACACAGGAATTGCAAGGTGTTGTTATTACTGCTTCCGCAGCAAAACCTTATAAAGTAGAACTGGATAAAAAAACCTATGATCCTTCTCAGGATATTGTGAGTAAAGGAGGAAGTCTTCAGGACGTTCTTACCAATGTACCATCAGTTACAGTAGATACAGACGGAACTGTTTCTATGAGAGGAAGTTCAAACGTAAAATTCCTAATCAACGGTAAGCCTTCTTCCCTATTGGGTATTGATGATGGAGCAAATGCTTTGCAGAGTATTCCCGCTGACCAAATTGAGAGAATTGAAGTCATTACCAACCCTTCTTCAAAATTTGAAGCAAGTGGAACGTCCGGTATTTTAAATATTATTCTTAAAAAGAGCAAAAAAGTAGGATTTAATGGTAGTGTGGTGGGTAGTCTTGGATACTTTCCGAGAACCTCTCTTAACACTAATCTAAGCTGGAGAAAAAACAACTGGACCTGGTTTGTAAACGGTGGTGGTGGTTATACCGAAAATAAAACCAAAAGTAATTCTGAAACGACTTACCATAATATCACTTTCCCGAAAATAGATCCTATTCCTACTACCCAAGCAGGAATAGATCAAATTCCTACGATCCCTGCTCACCAGCTTCAAAATTCCACCAATAAAACATATAATAAAAACTATAACGTAAGTGCCGGTTTTGTATATGATATTTCTGATAAGACCTCTATTAATTTAACAGGATTGGTGAGAACTTTTGAAGGTGACGGAAATGAACTTGTCAATACTTACGACTCCTTTTATAAATATACAGGAGATACATCAAACCTCTGGAAACCTATGAATACTTACACTTTGAGGGATTCTAAGACGATATTTAACAATCTTGCTTTCCAGGGAGATGTAGGTTTGGATCATAAGTTTGATGATAAAGGTCAGAATTTATCCGTATCATTAAGTTTACAGAGAAACAGAAGCAATAACAATGGTGACATCCAAGAAAGTGTAGACCATGTTCTTTCTGTACAAGATATTACAAGAAGACATTCTGTAAGTAAAACCGTGATAGGAAAAGCAGACTATGAATTACCAATCGGTGAAAATTCCAAACTTGAAGCTGGTTACAGATTGGATATTAATAACAATACCTATGATAATTTTGTAAGCACGACATCTAATAATCCTTTTATTTTAGATTATAATAATAATACGGACTATAAGGAAATGTTCAATGCGTTCTATTTACAATTTAAAAGTAAAATTGGAAGCTTTGCCTACCAGGTAGGATTAAGAGACGAGGTTTCCAATGTTAAGATCAATTATATCAGCCAAAATCCAAACACCCCCCCAATTGATAAAACCAAGAATTACAATAATTTATTTCCAAGTGTATTCTTAAGCTATGATATTGCTAAAAATAATCAGATCTTAGTGAACTATTCGCGCAGGATAGACAGACCAAGATCATTCTTTATGGTTCCTTTCTCAAATTATGTCAATAACCAGAATATTTTTGCGGGAAATATTGATTTAAATCCATCCTATGTAGATTCTTATGAAGTAGGTTATAACCTTACAAAGAAGAAGTTCACCCTGAACCCTACTTTGTATTACAGACATGCCACAGAAGATACGAAAATGTTAGTCTACAGACCGGATGAAAGACAAACGGTATTCTATACAAAACCGGAAAACCTGGGTAATGATGATCGTATAGGTTTGGATCTGAACTTTACCTATGATCCTTTTGCATGGTTCAAAATCATGGGTAGTGCGGATATATTCAGATACAAAACTACAGGAATCACTTCTTACGCTACAATAGATAGAGATGGCTTAGCCCAGACAAGAACATTAGACTTTACAGGTAGTGGCTTCTCTACAAGATTACGTCTTAATACAACCTTCAGACTGGATAAAACGTTAAGTGTACAATTGCAAGGTTTCTACAGAGGAGGACAGAAAACGGTAAACCAGGACAGAAAAGATATGTATGCTCTAAACTTTGGGGCTTCCAAAACGATATGGAAAGGAGACGGAACTATTACTTTCAATATTCAGGATATCTTTAATACAAGAGGTATGGAAGTATTTAATTACACTAGTGACTATACCCGAAGCAGCTTTATGCAATGGCAGCCAAGACAGTTTTCTATCTCTTTAACCTATAGATTCAAACAAGGTGAGAAAATAGAACAACCTAAAAGGAAAAAGGATATTAACTCCAATGAAAATAAAGATGACCAACAAGGTCCAATGTAATACAAAAAGCCCCGAAATTTAAATTTCGGGGCTTTTAATTTTATTTTACTGGTTCTGCTCTTTCTGCTTTTTCTTTTTCAGCTTCGTAGATCCTTTTTCTTAAGTCGCTGGTGGAAAACCTGTGATCTCTTTTGTTATAAAAAATTTCAATTCCCTTTTCTTCACAGTATTGCTTACCTGTAAAATCTCTGTCCATATAATCATCACCAATGATTCTTATGTCGATTACAAAAGATTTTAAGATATCCAGCAAGTCTTCTTCTGTATAGTAAGGGATAATTTCATCTACAGCATTTACTGCTTTTAGTTGAATATAACGTTCAACTATTGTTTGGCTTGGCCTGTTCTTATTGGGTCTGTCATGGGATGGATCAATCTGCAGACCAACAATCAGATAATCACACACTGTTTTTGCTTCTTCAAGCATTTTGATATGCCCAGCATGTAATAAATCAAATGAGGAAAATGTAATACCTATTCTTTGTGTCTTCATATTAATGTTAAAATTAAAATTTCGCTGAAATAAACGTTCTCTTAAATGGATAAAAGACCGGTGATTCAGGGAAGGTGTTTTGTAATTGTTGTTTATAATCGTTTTTAAATTCTTCTTTCAATTCGTTAGGAAGCCTTTCTATATAAGGAAGCATTGCTGTTCCGGAAGCCCAGGTATATACAGCTTCTGCATCTTTAAGAATATGAGGAAATACTTTCTCATATACCGTAATTTCTCTTCCTTTACTTTCAAACAATATCCGGGCGTAGTCTTCAATTGTTAAAACTGTATATTCTCTTTTCCAATCATTATAGGCACTTTTATAGGGTTCTGTATCTGCAACTTTTCTAAGAAGCTGATGTACCACATATTCGTGATTAGAAGGAATCTGCACTGCCAACTGTCCACCTTCCTTGATCTTGCTTATGATTCTTGGAAAAAGCTCTTTATGATTGCTACACCATTGGATGGCAGCATTGGAAATAATCAAATCATAAGTATCTCCCAAATGAAGCTGCTCTTCAATACTTCTTTTTTCAAAGGTCAATCTACTGGTCTTGAAGTGAGCTGCTTTTCCAAGCATTTCTTCAGAAGAATCGATCCCTAAAACCTTTGAGTCTTCCAAATAATCCAAAAGTTTTGAGGTAAGCTCTCCTGTTCCGCATCCTAAATCTATAACGGATATTCCCGTTCTCGATTCTACAAGCTTTAACAGGTCAAAAAAAGGTGCTGAACGTTCTTCTTTAAACTGGTCATATACTTCAGGATTCCAAGCGATAATGATTGTATTTTATAAGTTTAGTTTCTTGAGTTGAGATATTTCTGCCATTCCCAAACTGTCCTTAAAGATTCTTCCAAAGATGTTTCAGATTTCCAGTTAAGCTCTTTTTCTGCTTTAGCAGGATTGGCATAAGCAATCGTAATATCTCCTGCCCTTCTTTCAGAGATCTGATAAGGTACATCTACTCCATTCGCACTTTCAAAAGCTTTTACGATTTCCAAAACAGACGATCCTTTTCCTGTTCCCAAGTTATAAGTATCAATTACGGTTTCATTAGATTGATCTTCCATCAATTTTTTCAGGGCTGCCACATGAGCTTTAGCCAGGTCTACAACATAGATATAATCACGAACAGCTGTTCCGTCTTCTGTTGAATAATCGTCTCCCCAAACATTTAATTTCTCCCGAACTCCCGCAGCGGTCTGCATTACATAAGGAACAAGGTTATTTGGGATTCCTATTGGTAATTCTCCAAGTTTTGCAGATGGATGTGCCCCAATCGGGTTAAAGTACCTTAACAAAGATATTTTACGGTGATAGGCCTTAGCAAAATCAATAAGGATTTCCTCACCCATTTGCTTCGTCTTCCCATAAACGCTTTCAGGCATTTTTAAAGGTGTATTTTCATCAATAGGCATCACATCAGCCTGCCCATATACGGTACATGATGAGCTGAAAATAAAGTTGGAGATTTCTCTTTCTTTAAATTCTTGTAAAATATTAATAAGAGAGAACAGATTATTTTCATAATAATCTACAGGTTTTGCCTGGCTCTCTCCTACAGCTTTAAAAGCTGCAAAATTAATACAACCCTCAATATTATGAGCGTCAAAAACCTGATTAAGAAGTTCTTTACGCTTCAAATCAAAAGGATAAAAAACGGGTTTCTTACCTGTAATTTCCTCAATATTATTTAAAATAAATCTCTCCGAATTAGACAGATCGTCTACAATAACAACATCAAAGTCATTATTAAGAAGTTCCACTACAGTGTGAGAACCAATATATCCAAGTCCTCCGGTAACAAGTATTGCCATTTTTTAATATTCTTTTTTACTCATTATGTGTTCCTATTTCTTCTATTTCGCTTTTTGCGGGATAATGTTTAAAATAATTTATCAGGACTACTGGGCCTACAACAAATAAAACATTTGAAACTATATACAAAAATAAATATGTTTCATGATTTGTCGTTCTTTGATATTTAACATAAAAAATAATTGCATGAAAAATAATCATTAAGAATAAAGAAATATTTAAGTAAGTAAACATTTTTCTTGATTCTTTAAAAATACTCACAAATGTAATAATCAATAAGGGAAAGATTAAAAAGTACAATACATAAATTGGTATTTTAAATGTATTATACTCTTCTCTCAATCCAGCGCCTATTACAAAGATTTTAAACATATTATATGCAAAAAAGATCATCCAGCAAAGGACAAAAATAATTGCAAAAAAATAAGCAAACTTATGCTTTAATATTCTCTCATCATGAAGCATCTCTTATCCCATAAACTCAAGTACAGCATCCGTGATATACTTCAACTGCTCTTCGTCTAATTCAGTATGCATTGGTAGAGAAATTACCTGATCCAAAAGCTTATCTGTATTCACAAAATCAGCAGCATTGCTTTCCTGGAAATATGCTTTTTGCTTTCTTAATGCAACCGGATAATAGATCATTGCAGGAATTTCTTTTTCAGTAAGGAATTTCTGAAGCTCATTACGTTTTCCGTTCAGAATTCTCAATGTATACTGATGAAATACATGAGTAGAACTCTCAGATCGCTGCGGCGTTAAAATATTTTCGTGACCTGCAAATGCCTCATCATAATAATCAGCTGCTTTTCTTCTCGCTTCGTTGTATGAATCCAGGTGTGGTAATTTTTTTCTTAAAACAGCAGCCTGAATACTATCCAGACGAGAATTTACACCCACCTCATCATGATAATATCTTTCGTACATTCCATGGTTTACGATTCCTCTTAAACGGTGTGCCAGTTCATCATTATTGGTGAAGATAGCCCCTCCGTCACCGTAGCATCCAAGATTTTTGGAAGGAAAGAAAGAAGTTGTTCCTACTGTTGCCATTGTCCCGGCATATTTTGATGTTCCGTCAGAGAATGTATATTCTGCACCAATTGCTTGTGCATTATCTTCAATCACATATAAATTGTGCTCTTCAGCAATTTTCAGGATTTCTTCCATATTCGCACACTGTCCGAAGATATGTACAGGAATAATGGCCTTTGTTTTTGGCGTAATTGCCTTTCTCAGAGCCTCTGTTGAAATGGTAAATGTATCATAATCAACATCTACCAAAACTGATTTTAATTTAAGCAGATGAATCACCTCTACAGTTGCTGCAAAGGTAAAATCAGCAGTAATTATTTCGTCTCCCTCCTTCAGATCCAACGCCATAAGAGCAATCTGCAATGCATCAGTTCCATTAGCACATGGAATCACATGTTTTACGTCTAAATAAGACTCCAATTCATTCTGGAAAGACTTCACTTCAGGACCGTTGATAAAAGCTGCGGAATCCATTACATTTAAAACTGCATTGTCTACATCATTCTTTATTTTGTAATACTGACTTTGCAAGTCAACCATCTGAATTTTTTTCATAAATAAATTATTTGTGTAAAAATAAGGATTTTAAAATCCTATCAAAAATTTTATTGATTTTGTTTTTATCTTTATACAAAAATTTATATGAAAAAAATTTTACTCTTTTGTTTCCTAACAGGTTACTCCTATACTTTTGCCCAAACTCAGCTTGTTTTTGTTTATTTTAAAGATAAGCCTAATAAAGCGGCATTTTACGCCAATCCTCTTTCTGAACTTAGCCAAAAATCCCTTAACAGGCGTACAACTTTAGGTCTATCTCTTAATGATCAAGATGCCCCTATAGAACAATCTTACATACAAAATCTTCAAAATCTGGGATTTACCGTTACAGATTATTCGAAATGGCTTAATGGAGCCGCTGTAAATGCTACCACGGCACAAATCACCCTTTTACAAGCACAGCCTTTTGTACTTTCTGTAGAAAGTTTTATCCGAAATGGAGGACCTGTGTTAAAATCAATGGCTGTAAATAAATGGCAAAATACTACAGATACTCAAAAAACACTTACCAATTTTGAATATGGCTCAGGAGAATTGCAGGTTGACCAAGTCAACATAAGACCGCTACATCTTGCTGGCTATACCGGGACCGGAGTCTCTATCGCTGTTATTGATAGCGGATTTCCTACTGTAAATACAGGAAATGCTTTTCTGAGATTACGAAACAATAACAAAATAAAAGGAGGATATGACTTTGTTACTAAATCCAATGACATTTACAATCCATCTCTGAATGCGCATGGCACTGTAGTACTGGGAGCTATAGGTGGTTATCTGGAAAATATATTTGTAGGCTCTGCTCCCGATGCTGATTTCTACCTGTATCGCAGTGAAAATTCTGCTGCTGAAATTCCCGAAGAAGAACTCTACTGGATTGAAGCCGCTGAAGAAGCAGATAGAAAAGGAGTGGAAATTATTACGACCTCACTTGGATATAATGTTTATGACAATCCTCAATACAGCTACACGTATGCTGATATGAACGGGAGCACCTCATTTATTGCAAGAGGAGCAGGAATTGCCGCTGAAAAAGGAATCTTTGTATTGGCTGCAGCAGGAAATTCCGGAGATAAACCCTGGCACTATCTTCTGACCCCGGCAGATAATGCTAAGGTATTTACAATCGGAGCTGTGGATTCTTCAGGAAACACATCTGTATTTTCATCTTTCGGTCCTAATTCTGCTGGGGTTATTAAGCCGGACGGAAGCGCAAGAGGAACAGCTACAGCCACTGTTTTAGGTGATACAACTTATACCAGTACAGGAACTTCTCTTGCCACCCCTATTGCTGCCGGAGGTGTAGCCTGCCTCCTTCAGGCATTTCCCGTTATGAATAGAGATCAGCTCAAAACAAAATTGAGGCAAACCGCTTCTATTTATCCTAATCACACAGATCAAATGGGATACGGCATTCTAAATTTCGGAAGTCTGTATAACAGTGTTCTCAATACCTCTGAAATTGTTAAAAAAGAGAAATTTGCCCTATTCCCAAACCCTGTTAAAAGCATCCTGAATATTGCATCAGAGAATAAAATCAATTCGCTGGAAATTTATGATAACCTGGGAAGATTAATAAGAAAAGCAGACCATCAAAAATCTGTAAAGGTTGATGATTTTGCAAAAGGAGTTTATTATCTGAAAATTCAGACCAATGATAAAGTATATTATGAGAAATTTATAAAGGAATAACTTCTATTTGAACTGATTATAAATTAAAAACGGGCATTGAAGCCCGTTTTTTTTCTTTATATAGATTCTTAAGAATATCCTTTTATTAAGGATAATTTAAGCTGAGTTCCTGCTTGCATTAATGTTTCCGAATAAGGATCTTGTCACTAATTTTTCATAAGCTTCTTTATTTCCCTCTCCTTTCTGAATTTTAATCAGGGCATATTGCTGAATGCTTAGCAATGGTAGAACAATCTTCTCACGGATCTTCACAGATTTTCTGGATAACGGGTCCTCTTCCTGGAGCATTTTGAAACCTGTCAGTTCCAACATGATTTCTTTTGAAAGCTCATATTCACTGAAAAGGATGTTCCAGAAAGCTCCAAATTTGGGATTGTTTTTGATGTAGTAAGTTAACGGGAAGTAAGACTTATTCATACTCATCATTGAGTTCAACACCAAGGTCTTAAAGAAGTCTGAACCTCTATACAATTCTCTTACTTCTTCAAACCTTCCTTGCTCCTTCATCTTCTGCATGGCATAGCCAAAACCAAAAAATCCGGGAACATTCTGCTTCAATTGTGACCATGAACCCACAAATGGGATAGCTCTTAAGTCTTCAAACTTCAGTTCACTTCCGTTTCCTCTCTTCGATGGACGGCTTCCGATATTGGTTTTCCCATAATACTCCAAGGTACTCATCTCCTGAAGATAAGGAACAAACATTGGATGAGCCTTCAGGTCTGAGTATTTCTGATAACTGATATTAGCCAGCTCAATAATCAATGCTCTTTCTTTTTCTGTCAGGTCTTTTTTAGCATTCTTGAATACATCATTTTCAACTCCTGCTGTCAATAACTGTTCAAAATTGTATTGTGCCTGCTCTTTATTTCCAAAAATACTCGTAATGGTCTGTCCTTGAATCGTAAGTTCAATTTTATTGTTAGCAATTGTTTTTCCCTGAGAAGCGTAGAAATCGTGAGTTTTTCCTCCACCTCTTGCCGGAGGCCCGCCTCTACCGTCAAAAAATACTACTTTGATATTATTCTGCTCTGAAAGTTTTGTCAGAACTTCTTTAGCCTTATAAATTTCCCAGTTAGCTTTTAAATATCCACCATCTTTAGTTCCATCAGAGAAGCCCAACATAATTGTCTGTTGATTTCCTCTTCTTTCAAGATGTCTTTTATATACAGGATTCTGATACAGTTCATTCATCACATATTCTGCATTATCAAGCCCTTCCATAGTTTCAAAAAGCGGTACAATATCCATATTGATATCTTCATCCTTATATCTGCAGATCTTAAAGAAGGCATAAACATTCATTACATCTTTCACTGCATCAGAATTAGAAATAATATAACGGTTCATTCCTCTTAATCCGTTGAGATTCTGAATTTCAGAAACCTGAGATACAGTTAATAAGGTGTCTTTTACAATGTCTTCAAAATCATGTGCATTTACAAAATCTGAAGTCTGAATCAATCTGTTGAATTTTTGTTCGTAATCCGCTTCTTCATTTCCATATAATTTTGCAAAAACCTCATCAATAACTTTCTGATGAATTCTACTATCCTGACGGATATCCAACGTCGCGAAATGAGTTCCGAAAATCTTCACACGATCTCTAAAATTTACTAAAAGATCCAAAAACAGAGCATTGTGCTCATTAATTAATATCTTTTCAGCCTCATCGGCTTTCTTTAAAATTGCTTCTGCGGTAATGGTCTTTCCGTTAAAAATGGCCGCATACAACTCCTCACTCAACGCTGTCAAGACTTCAGAAACCCCTCTAAAGCTTAATCTTCTTCTGATAAATTTTAAATGACTGTAATAAGATTTCAGAATTGCTGAGCGAAGTTCTTCTGCTACTCTTTTGGTAACATCTGCTGTCACAAAAGGATTTCCGTCACGATCTCCTCCCGGCCAGAATCCAAGCTGAATAATATCTTCATGCAGATGGAAATGTTCATTTCCAAAAGTCTTTTTAATTTTGGTAAATAGCTCCCCAATGGTATCGTAATATACATATCTCAAATAGGAAATAATACTCAAAGCCTCGTCAATAGGTGTTGGTTTTTCTTTATTCACAAAAGGAGTTTTTCCTAATTGCTGCAAAAGCGTATCAATCTGTGTAACAGAATCACTGGTAATGGCTCCTCTCAAATCCTGAATGATTCTCTGCACTGAACTTGGATAAAACTGAGTTGGATGCGCTGTAAACACCACTTTCACACTGAAATCCTTTAGTTTTTCACGTACTTTTTCAATTTTATGGTCCTGAAAAGAACGTTCAAAAAGATTGGTAACGGTTCCACTATCACTTTCTGAGTGCAGGTTTGGAAATGCAGCATCTTCGATACTATCAAATAAAACTACTTGTCTTTCTATATATTGGATAATCTTAAAAAGCAGTTCAAGTTTCTGCTCTTCGTTCTGTAGATCCGTATGGTTTTTAAAAAATTCTTCAACAATTTCTTCGGGGGTCTTCCCTTCATCATAGCCGGTTTTGCTTTCCTCATAAAGAAAAGGGAGCAACATCCCGATATTCGTCATTTTATCATAGGGCAGGCTCATAAATAATGAATTGTAGATCTGGAATTTGTTCTCCACGATCTGCCTGAATTTTTCTGCGCGTTGGTCGTGTCTCATAATAACAAATGTAAGCGATTTTGGAATTAGTTGAGTTGACAAATGGCAAAAAATAAAAACTTTATTATAAGCTTAAAATTAAAAAATAGTGATGGTAATTACAGTTTATTTAAAACATAGAAAGTAAGTTATTTATAAATCATTCTATCTATATCTTCAATTAAACATTTCGTAACTTTGAATTTTAATTAAGACTTGAATATAACATTATCAGTTGTATTAAAATTTTTCGAAAATGGGTTACATCAGAGAATATTACGAACAAATCGTCAAACTACAGGAATCTGAATGGGAATTCATCGCAGGGTATTTCCGTAGAAAAGTGTATGCTAAAAACGAGATCATTACCCAACAAGGTGATACGGAAAACTTTCTGTCTTTTATTGAATCCGGATTGGTAAGATTTTATATTCCTGATGATGAATATGGTTATACTTTCAGCTTCAGTTTTGAAAAGGAGTTTACTTGTGCGTATGATTCTTTCCTTACCCAAACTCCTTCTGAATACGAGATGCAGGCACTTACCGAAACAGTGGTATGGCAAATTTCTTTTGATGATTTACAGAAAATCTACAGTCAAACCAATGTGGGCAATCATTTAGGGCGTTTTGCTTCCGAGAAACTTTTCCTGGCTAAAAGCAAAAGAGAGCTTTCTTTATTGAAACTTACCGCGAAGGAACGCTATTTAAAGCTATTTACTGAACAGCCTGAACTGCTACAGCGTGTCCCTCTGAAATATATTGCTTCTTACATCGGAATTACTCCGCAGGCTTTAAGCAGAATCCGCAAAAACATTAATTAACATAGGTTCATTGTATACCTTTCCTCTTCTGCTGAACTTTGCAGAAAAAGTATTTCAATGAATTTACCTATTATTGCCTATGGAAATCGCATTTTAAAGCAAAAATGTATACAGATTAACAAAAACAGCCCGGAAATCCAGGACCTGATTACCAACATGTGGGAAACCATGGAAAACTCCAACGGGTGCGGCCTCTCCTCTTCTCAGATCAATAAACCTTTACAGCTTTTTATCGTTGACAGCCAGATTACTTTTGAAAACCTCGACACTGAGAGTCAACTTGTCTATTTCGAAAAGAATGACAAAAGAATCAAAGAAACTTTTATCAATGCCAGGATTATTGATACCTCTGAAGAAACCTGGGAAGATTATGAAGGATGCCTAAGTATTCCCGGTTTGTCTCAAAAGGTAGAAAGACCCTGGAAAATTACTGTCGAATATTTTAATCAGGATTTTATCAAACAAACCAAAACCTTCACCGGATTAACGGCTAGAATTATTCAGCATGAGTACGATCATACACAGGGTGTTTTATATATTGATCGCCTAAAATCACTGACAAGAAAAATGATAGAGTCGAAACTCAAAAAGATTGTCAATGGAAATATTAAAACAGGGTATCCAATGAAATTTTTATAATCTTTCTGAAGCATTAAGAAGCATCAGTAATTTTCGTAAATTTGTCCTGAAAACACCTTTCTTTATGAAAATTATCATCACACTTTCCCTGATCCTTACCAATCTGCTTTCTGCACAGATCACGGTTCCTGATGATTATAAAAAGATCCCGGATATTCTGGATACCACAGAATACCTTTACCCTTTTGTCATTCCCAATAAAGATTACGAATATTGGAGAGTACTTACCAATGATGATGATCCGGACAAAGCTATTATCTATGAAAGCCAGGCTCCTCTTTTTATGACGATTAATGATCCGGCTCCTGAAAAAGGATTCTTTCAGAAATGTATTGGCAATCATTGCTTTTCCTATATTCTTGCCTGCAAAAAAGACAGAACCGTTTATTTTTCCAATGAACAGCAATTAAGGGATTTCATCGGAACAGTTGACAACCTTCCCGAAGCCATTTTAATGGCTAAGACGTATGGTTACTCTATTGATACGCAAAACCGTTTTACAGGGTCTTATAAAATTGAAGACCAATTTATTTCACTGTACGCTTTACAGGCTAAAGGCTGTCCTGTGACGAAGGAATCATTTTTAATTAAGATCAATAGAAAGACAGGAAAACTGGAAGCCAAAAGCAAGGGTATTTATTCAAAAAGTGAAGATTGTACCACTTTATAGCTTTCATAATATACACCCATTTTTTCATAAAAAATATATGTTATTTTTTGCCACGAATGCACCAACAATTTTATTTGTGCATTCGTGGCAATTTAAAGCATTTAGCATTAGATATTAATAGCTCCTTGTCCTGATGCCATCAGATACGCTTCTTTCAATGTTTCTGAATACGTTGGATGCGCATAAGAAATACGGAACATATCTTCTGCTGTCACCTCATATTCCTGGGCAATTACCCCCTGAGCAACCAGATCTGCTGCTCGTGCTCCGATGATATGTACCCCAAGTACCTCTCCATATTTTGGATCCACTAATACTTTTGCAAACCCATCCGTATCCATGGAAGCTCTTGCTCTTGCACTCGCTGAAAACGGGAATTTACCAACATGATAAGCTATATTATTCTTTTTTAGATATTCTTCAGTGTATCCAACGGATGCTACTTCCGGCCAGGTATATACCACAGATGGAATTCTGTCATAATGGATATGATGTTTTTGTCCGTTAATTGTTTCTGCTACCAAAACACCTTCTTCTTCCGCTTTATGGGCAAGCATTGCTCCGCCTATTACATCCCCTATCGCATAGATATTTGAAACGGAAGTACGATTGCTTTCATCCACTTTAATGAATCCACGATCATCCAGCTGTACATCTGTATTTTCTAATCCCAATCCTTTTACGTAGGGACTTCTTCCAACTGCTACCAGAATATAATCAACCTCTAATTTATTTTCTGTCCCATTTTTATCTTTAAAGAATACTTTTGCTTCCGCATCTGAACTTTCAGTTTTATAAACAGCCTGTCCTAAGCGGATATCAACTCCTTCTTTTTTAAGGATTTTCTGAAGGGTTTTTCCTAATTCATGATCCATCCCCGCAATCAGATGATCTGCATATTCAAGAATGATAACCTGAGTGCCAATTCGATTAAAGATGGAAGCCATTTCTACTCCTATGACTCCTCCGCCAATGATAACCATAGATTTCGGTTTTTCTTTCAGAGATAAGGCTTCTGTGGAAGTAATAATCCTCTTTTTATCAATTTCTACTCCCGGAATGGTTGAGGGTTTTGAACCTGTTGCAATAATATAATTTTTGGCAGTGATCTCTTTGGATTCTGTTTCATTAACAACTTTAATATTTGTATTACTGATAAAGCCAGCGGTGCCTTTCAGACGGGTAATTTTATTTTTACTCATTAAAAAATCAAGTCCGTTGGTGTTTTTAGCTACTACTTCAGATTTTCTTTTGTACATCTGGGCAAAATCAAGCTCAATCTTATCAAGTTGAATTCCATGTTCTTTAAATGTATGATGCGCTTCTGCATAATGATGAGTGCTATCCAGCAAAGCCTTTGTTGGGATACAGCCTACATTGGTACAGGTTCCGCCCAATGTTTCATATTTTTCAATAATTACTGTTTTATAACCTAATTGTGCACTTCTTATCGCTGCAACATATCCTCCGGGTCCTGAGCCAATCACGGCAATGTCATAATATTCCATTTGATTTATTAATTATTTATGATTAAATTTACTTGCAAAATAAAAGTAAATTTAATTAAATACTTTCATTTTGCAAGTAATATTTTTAAAATAAAAAATAATGAGTAAAAAAAGGTCAGACTGTCCTATCAGCTGTTCACTGGAAATATGGGGTGATAAATGGTCTTTGCTAATCATCCGTGATCTGATGCTGAATAAAGAATGCACCTACGGAGACCTTCAGAAAGCTGATGAAAAAATAGCATCCAATATTCTGGCGACAAGACTTCAGAATCTATTGGAAAATGGAATTATTGATAAAAAAGATTATCCTGAAAATAAGTTGAAGATATTATACCATCTTACAGAAAAAGGCATTGATCTGATTCCTATTATTGTTGAGATCAATCTGTGGGGAGACAAGTATCTGATAATTCCCGAGGAAAGAAAAAAACTATTGGAAGATATTAAAAGAGATAAAGAAGCTTTCATCAAAAGGGCAAAAATTTATCTTTCCAATGAGGTTAAATAAAGACACTCAAACCATTATCAGTAGAACCGGATTAGGAAATAAGTATTTGATAGCTTTCATGAAATTAAGTCATAGCAATTTTAAAATTTCATTAACTTAATTTTCTCTTTTCATTCCGTAAATTTGGGTTAAATAAATTTAGAACAATGCTTAATTTCGAGTTTAAAAATCCGACCAAAATACTTTTCGGAAAGGGCGAAATCGCTAAAATTTCCAATGAAATTCCTAAAGATGCCAAAATATTAATGATCTACGGTGGTGGAAGCATCAAAAATAATGGGGTTTATGACCAGGTAAAAGAAGCTTTAAAAGACCATGATCTTTATGAATTTGGTGGAGTTCCTGCCAATCCTGAATATGAAGTTTTAATTAATGCCATCAGCTTCATCAAGGAAAATAATATCAACTATCTTCTTGCCGTGGGTGGTGGATCTGTAATTGACGGAACGAAATTCATCTCTGCAGCAGCCCATTATGATGGTGAACCGTGGGATATTCTGAGAAAGCAGGTAAGAACTTTTGAAGGGGAAGGAATGCCGTTTGGCAGTATTCTAACCCTTCCTGCAACCGGTTCGGAAATGAACTCTGGATATGTAATTTCCAGAAGAGAAACCAATGAAAAGTTATCTTCAGGAGGTCCGGGACTTTTCCCACAATTCTCTGTTTTAGATCCTGAAGTCATCAGATCTATTCCTAAAAACCAGATTGTAAACGGAATTACGGATGCCTATACTCATGTGTTGGAACAATATATGACTGCTCCATCTTCTGCTGATCTTCAGGAAAGAATTGCTGAAAGCATCCTGATTAGCCTTCAGGAAACGGCTCCAAAAGTACTGGCTGATGATTTTAACTATGACGCTGCCGGAAACTTTATGTGGTGCTGTACTATGGCATTAAACGGTTTGATTCAAAAAGGAGTTATTACAGACTGGGCTGTACATGCTATGGGCCACGAATTAACAGCTTACTTCGGTATAGACCATGCCAGAACCCTAGCGATCATTGCACCTTCTCACTATCGTTACAACTTTGAGGATAAAAAAGGAAAACTGGCTCAATATGCTGAAAGAGTATGGGGAATTAAAGAAGGAAGCACTGAAGAAAAAGCGGAATTAGGAATTAAAAAACTTGAAGAATTCTTTCACAGCCTGCATATCAAAACCAAACTTTCAGAATATACAGAAGACTATAAAGGAACTGCTGAAAGGGTGGAAAAAGCTTTTACAGATAGAAAGTGGCTGGGACTTGGAGAATATAAAAAACTGACTCCTCAGGATGCTTCCAAGATTGTGGAAATGAGCTATTAATAAGTTTAAAATTCAAAATTTAGAGTTATTTTATTACTTTAAGTTTTGGCTAAAGCATATGATAAAAATGAAAGAGAGAGCGGGCTTTAGTCCGCTCTTCTTAATATTAGAACTTAGATAGTAATGAATGAAAAATGTCTAATAATCTACCCTATTTCCAATTTCTAAATCTTTTAACTCCACAATCACTTAAGCCATATTATTTACAAACATTCGTTTAAAAAAAGATCATTTCATTACATATATTTCAAATTTATTTATATTTTAGCATATTCTTAAATTTGTGAAAATGAAAAAACAGCTACTTTTATTTGCCTTTTCAGCTCTGGCACTTACTTCATGTAATGATGATAACCTTACAGCTTATGAAATGGATATTATGAAAGGGGATTGGAAAGAAGTAAAGACAGAAATTATTTCAGGAAAAGATAATAAAACTGTGCTTGAAACAACAACTCCGGAAGGATGTAGTGCTAAAAATACACTTTTCTTCAGAACGGATTATTATGTAAGTTATACTGCGTATGACGGAAATCCAGATGGAACCAATTGTCAATTTGCCGCTAAAAATGAAGGAAAATACACTTATAATGCAGACTCTAAGGTCCTGAATATCCAACTTTCAGGAGATGAAGAGCTTGAAAATATGAGCTTCAGAGTTGATATGCTTACGCAAACTGAGCTTAGGCTAGCACAATTAGTAGGGAATTATGATAAAGATAAAGACAAGATTATAGATATCACGTACATTACTTATAAAAGATAAAACTTAAACTCCCGCTGATCGGGAGTTTTTTATTACTTTTATCTCAAATTTTAAAACTGAATACAATGAAGAAGATCCTATCAGCATTTCTGTTGCTGTGTTTCACTATTGCCTTTTCTCAGGAAAAAAAGCCAATGTTCTGGCAGGACATCCAGGAATTTAAAAAACAAGATCAGCAAAACCCGCCGCCTCAAAACGCTATTTTATTAATAGGAAGCTCGTCTTTTACCAAATGGACTGATGTAGCGGATTATTTCCCAACTAAAACCATCATCAACAGAGGTTTCGGGGGTTCAAGGCTTACAGATCTTAATTATTTTGCGGATGATCTTTTATCGCCTTATCAACCTAAGCAAATTATTATCTATTGCGGTGAAAACGATTTTGCAGATAATCATCAATTGAAGGCACAAAAAGTAGTAAAGAGATACAAAAGCTTTTACAAAAAAATCCGTGAAAGATTCCCTAATATTGAAGTAGATTACATTTCAATGAAATACTCTCCTAGCAGAGAGAAGCTTTGGCCTCAAATCAAAGAAGCCAACGCCAGGATTGAAACTTTTATGAAAAAACAGTCTCATGCTGAGTTCATAGATGTTACCAAAGCAATGGAAGATGCTAACGGAAAGGTAAGAAGAGATATTTTTGTGGAAGATATGCTTCACTTTAAGCCGGAAGGATATCAAATCTGGACTAAAGTAATGACTCCTTATATGAAATAAAAAAACGGCTGAATATTCAGCCGTTTTTTATTATTTTTTTCTCTTCGATTTAGAGATTGCTTTCTGCTGTGCTCTGTTGGTTCCAAACTTCTTAGGTGCTTTTCTTTTTGAAGGACCACCCCAGTTTTCTTTGGTATTTTTCGCTTTTTTCTCATGGAAAGCTCCTCCACCCTCGTTCAGTTTTACCTGTGCAGGATTTTTCATTACCACTTCATCTTTCTCAGAAGCAATTTTCACAGGATTAATTTTAACATCTTCCGGGAAGTCGTTAAATTTTAGATCTTTATCCATTAAAAGCTCTATATCCAAAAGTAAAGGCTCTTCTTTTTTAGTAACAAAAGTCATTGCCTTACCTTCTTTATCTGCTCTACCTGTTCTACCGATTCTGTGGATATACTGTTCCGGGATATCAGGGGTTTCAAAGTTGATAACATGGGTAATATTTGAAATATCAAGACCTCTTGCCATTACATCTGTTGTAATCAAACCTCTGACCTCTTCATTTTCAAAACTCTTCATGGCCTTAAGCCTGTAGTTTTGAGACTTATTGGAGTGAATTACATCAAACTGCCCAGGGAAAAGCTCATCAATCTTAGTGAAAAGCAGGTCTGCATGTTTTTTATTATTATTAAAAATCAACACCTTAGACATATCTGCATTATTTTTCAGTAAATGCTCAAGAAGGTTGATCTTGGTATTGAAATTCTCAACTTTATAAGCAGTCTGCTCAATTTTTTCAAGCGGAGTTCCAGATTTTGCCAATGAAATTTCTATAGGATTTGCAAAATATTCATCCAACATATCATCTACAGCTTCTGTCATGGTTGCAGAGAAAAGTATATTCTGTCTCTTCTCTTTCATCATTTCAAAAATGTGAGTCAATTGTGGTCTGAACCCAAGGTTAAGCATTTCATCAAATTCATCAATGATAAGCTTCTGAACTTCTTTAAGGGAAATAGCATTGTCTATGGAAAGGTCCATCACTCTACCTGGTGTTCCTACTAAAATATCACATCCGTCATTGAATAAAAGTTTCTGTGTATTGATGTTTTTACCACCATATATTCCAATAACTCTTGCTGTAATATTTTCAGTCAGCTTCTCAAGAATCTCTGTTACCTGTACCACCAATTCTCTTGTAGGAACAAGTACTAGAACCGTTGGATTTCCTGTTTTACTGTATTTCCAAGTCTTCAGAACAGGTAAAAGATAAGCCAAAGTTTTCCCTGTTCCGGTTTGTGCAATTCCCATTACATCTCTCCCGGAAAGGATAGGCTTTAAGCTCTTCTCCTGAATAGGAGTAGGTTCAAATAATTCTAAATCTGCTAAAACATCAAGAATTTTAACCGGCAGGTCAAAATCTGCAAAAGTGAGTTTTTCCATTTTGCAAAGATAGGTATTAATATTAAAATGTAAAATCAGGTTTCAGGCAACAGAAATGATGGTTTGAAAAAAAAAGCAGCCCCAAAATTAAAGTTGAAGCCTAAGATTTAAACCAGAAATCTTTAAACTATCAATTGACCTTTACACTTTTACTGCTTATTTTAATATCATCATCTTTCCATTCACTGGTGGTGATAATCACATTTCCTTTCTTTTTAGGATCTTTTTTAATCGGAAATTTATCTTCTTCCCACTGGTTGCAATGTGTTGAAATAGGATCTACAAGTGGTTTCCATCCTGTTTTTCCTAATGTATAGGCATAGAAAGAATGCCAACAGCTTGTACACCAATTGGGATAAAAACCAATTTCATCCTTACCGTCATTGTTAAGGTCTCCCAGATTGTATAAAACTCCTCCTTTAGCCATCGAAATCGTGAACGGCTTTATATTTTTATCACTGAAATAGATGGTAGTGTCACATTTACCGTCACATTCATCGGTACAGTCACTGATCTTAGCATAAACGTATTCTTTCGTTCCGTTTCCGTCAAAATCCCCTTGAATTTTCTCTTGATTTCCTTCCTGAGCCATAGCAAATACGCCACAGAAAAGCATAATAGGTATCATTAGTTTTTTCATTGTTATATTTTTAATTGGTGTGGGACACGAAGTTCTGGGCTCAAAGCAAAAAATATGTGTCTTAACAACTTGAATCACTTAAATTGTCTCACGATTATTTCCTGGTTACTCTCAGTAAAAGTATGATTATTAAAATAATTGAGAATACAAATCCTAAAACAGCCACTAAAGATAATTCTCCAATTCTCGGTCCTGATTCTGAAACAAAAACAATTGCTGTTGCAATGATATTAGCTCCTAAAATCATGGCTAAAATGAGATTAATAATACTTGATTTTATCAGCTGATTGGTCTTTTCAATATTTTTAATCTCACTGGAAACCGTAAATTTATTTTCATCCAGTTTTTGAAGGACTGAGCGAAGTTCTTTAGGAATTTCATCTACATTATCTGTAAAGTTCATCATCCTGTCCATTCCGGTCTTTAAAAGATTTTTCGGACTGATCTTTTTAGTGAATATCTTTCGAGTATATGGATGAAGACTTTTTACTATATCCAAATCGGGGTTGATATTTCTTCCTACTCCTTCTATCAGGCTGATTCCTTTAAATAAAAGATAGAAATAATCAGGCATATACAACCTGTTATCTTTTAAAATATCCTTCATCTTATTGATAATGACCTGAACATTAATATCCTTTAATGATGAGCTGTGAACAAAGTTCAGAATGTCTTCCACATCGTTTTCAAATCTTCTTTCGTCAGGAATTTCGTAGCTCACCGCCATTTTTTTAAGATAACGGACTATTTTATGTGAATTTTTGGAAACAAAACTTACAATCAGGTTTTCCAAAATCTCTTTATCATTGGGCTGAATCTTTCCAACCGCTCCAAAATCAATAAATACAATTTTTCCATCTTTTTTTACTAAAATATTTCCTGCATGCGGGTCAGCATGGAAGAACCCGTAATCTAAAATCTGGGAAACAAAAAGTCTTAATCCGGTTTCAGAAACTTTTACAGGATCAATATCATTAGCCAGAAGAACAGCTTTATCCGTAACCTTGATTCCATCAATGAATTCCATGCAAAGAATATTGTTGTTTGAAAATTCTTCGTACACTTTAGGAACATAGGTTTCTTTATTATTTTTAAAATTGAGGCGAAACTGTTGGATATTATTCTTCTCATTAATTAGAGAAACTTCTTCTAATAAAGATCTTTCAAATGTAGAAATAGCCTGCTTAAGATTCAGCTTCTCTCCTATTTCCGAGTAGGTTGAAATTAATTTTTCAATATCTTTAATGAGCAATAGGTCATCTTCAATGACTGACTGAACATCAGGCTTTCTAAGTTTCAAAATAACCGGGCTTCCATCCAGTAAAACAGCTTTATAAACCTGTGCGATAGAGGCTGTGGCTAAAGGCTCTTTCTGAATTTCCATGAAATGATCCTTTACAGAGATATTAAACTCACTTTCCAGTGCATCTTCCACATCCATATCTACGGTTTCCACTTTATCCTGCAGTTTTTGCAATTCCTGAATCAGTTCCGGAGGCAACAGATCTTCCCTATTGCTGAATGCTTGTCCAAGCTTTACAAAAGTAGGTCCCAATTCTTCTAAAGCCAGCCTGATTCTTTCGTAAACGGTTCCTTTTGAAATAATCTCATCAGAATTACCGGAAAGATCTTCCTGTTTATTCCCTCCATTCATTCTTGCAAGAATATCTTTAAAGCCGTATTTACTTAACACGGAGATCAGTCTTGCAGATCTTTTCAGTTTTCTTTGTTGCTTATCAAACATAGTGTATCAATAATAAGTGCAATTTACTCCAAAAACTATTCCTAATCATTTTTAATTAAAAGACAAACATAACATTACGATCATAGGATTAAAAATTTCATCACATAATCAACATTTTATATCATTATTTCTAAACATAGTGAAAAAACAATGCTATATATAGTAATATTTTATATATTTACAGAGTACAAACATCAAAACAAACCAATAAAAGTATTAAAACATGAAAAATTTACGCAACAGCAAACTTTCAAGAGAACAATTAAAAAATGTTTCAGGAAGCGGAATCATTATCGGTGGTGGAAAGTGCTCATATCAGTGCTGTCCTACTGATGGACTTCCAAAATGTCCTGGCTTAATTTGCCCTGCAGTGGTTTGCCCCGCAATATAAATAATAGGCTCAAAAAATTTTAGGTAAAACAAAAACAGAATGCTTTTGCATTCTGTTTTGCAATATAGCTTCGTTATTTAAGAAATAAGAGATCCTATTTTATAAGGTACTATTAAACTCATCAAAAAAATAATATGAAAAATTTACACAAAAGCAAACTTTCGAGAGAACAATTAAAGGGAATTTCAGGAAATGGTATTATTATCGGTGGCAACTGCTCAAATCAGTGCTGTCCTACTGATGGAAGACCAACATGCCCAGGACTTATCTGCCCTGATATTCTTTGCCCGGAGTATGTATAAGATATTTTTTTAAATTTTAGGTAAAATTAAAGCAGAGTGCAGGAGCACTCTGCTTTGTTTTTTTAAACAAGTAAAAACATCTGTTGTAGGCTACTCCACACAACAAATCAATATCATTAAATATAACCCAGAGTGATTATTCAGAATCTTTCAAATATAAAAATTCTTTTTATTTAGGTTATATCTTAAGCTCCGCCCAGTCAACAACTTTTATATCTGACACTCTATAACAATAAAAAGGATACAATATCGTTTTTCTAATAAGAATAGTCTTCTTAAATTTTACACAACTTAACCAAAAAAAATATTAAAATGAAAAATTTACACAAAAACAAACTGTCAAGAGAACAGCTGAAAGATATTTCAGGAAAAGGTCATATCATTGGCTGCACATATGAGTGCTGTCCAGCTGACGGAAGACCTCTTTGCCCAGGTTATTATTGCCCTGCTGTAGTATGTCCGAAGTATGTATAGCTTTGTCATCCGTTAGGAGCAGGATTCATTACCTGGTCGCAACCCGTATTTTTAAAAATTAAATAAAAAATCCTGCCTTTATGCAGGATTTTCTTTATTTAAAATAAGTTCTTATCATTTATTTAAGGTAAGTATCATAAAGATCTCTACGTCGGTCTTTCATTACCTGAACAGAGCCATTGTGATGGAGATCCTTCAATAAATTCAAATCTACATCTACAATCAATGTCATTTCCGTATTAGGAGTAGCTTCTCCTTTTACCGCATTGGATGGGAACGCAAAATCTGAAGGAGTAAATACAGCTGCCTGCCCAAACTGAATATCCATATTGTTTACTTTAGGAAGATTTCCTACACAACCTGCAATGGCGACATAGCATTCGTTTTCTATAGCTCTGGCGGCTGCGCAATGGCGAACTCTCATATAAGCATTCTGAGTATCGGTAAGATATGGGACAAACAGTATTTTCATTCCCTGATCCGCAAGAATTCTTGGCAATTCGGGAAACTCTACATCATAACAGATCACAAGACCTATTTTACCACAATCTGTATCAAAAACTTTTATTTCACTTCCTCCCTTCATTCCATAATACCTCTTTTCGTTTGGGGTAATGTGAATTTTCCTATATTCATCCATACGGCCATCACGGTGAAGAAGATAGCTGACATTATACAAATCATTTGTATCATTATCGAAAACAGGCATACTTCCGGAAATGATATTAACGTTATAGCTGATGGCCAATTCAGAAATTTTCTTTTTAATCTCTTCGGTAAGCTTGGCCAGCTCTATCATACTATCCCTTTCTGAAAGATTATTGAAAGGGGCCAGCAATGGTGTATTGAAAAGTTCCGGAAACAACACGAAATCTGATTTGTAGTCTCCCATTACATTAACGAAAAATTCTACCTGTTCGTAAAAGGCTTCTATGTCTTTAAAATGCCTCATCTGCCACTGTACCAATCCAAGACGGATAATACTATCCTGCATGGTATTCGGGTTTTTGCTGTAGTAAATATTATTCCACTGCAGAAGGACTGCATTCTCTCTGGATGCTTCATCTTCGGGAAGATATTTTTTTAACACCCTGATCGGCAAGAAATTATTTGAAAGCTGAAAAGACAACACAGGATCATAAATTTCCTTGTCCCTCACTCTTCGTATATATTCTCTCGGAGAAAGTTCGTGGCTGTATTTATGATAACTCGGGATTCTACCCCCCAGAATAATGGATTTCAGATTCAAAAGCTCACAAAGTTCTTTTCTTGCGTCATATAGTCTTCTCCCAAGACGTAATTCACGATATTCAGGATCTACAAAAACTTCTATTCCATACAAAACATTTCCTTTTGAGGTGTGGGTATTGAAGGTATAATTCCCTGTAATATCACTATAAGTATGATCGTCCCCGAATTCATCATAATTTACAATAATAGAAAGCGCCACTGCAGCCAGTTTTCCATCTACTGTGATACAGATTTGCCCATCAGGAAACATTCTTGTGAGTTTTTCTATACTTTTCTTAGACCATATGGATTCCGACATCTGTGGATACGCTCTTTTCATTGTTGCTGCCAACTCTTCATAATCCTGAACAGTCAGGGGTCTTGTTTCTATTTGCATTGGGTGTATTTTTACTTAAATTTAGTGAAAATTTGTTTTTAACAGGTAATTACTAAGCAAAACATTAACCAAAGCATCAAATAAAAATGGTAATAATTTTTTAAATCAAAGTGAATGTCCTATTTGTAAAAAACTTTAGACAAAGGGCAAGATATTTTCAGCATCTGAAATAAATATTCAAGAGGTAAAAGTATTCTTTACTTTTATTTAAGAGGAGCATTGTTATTAAACTATCTTATCTACCATAAGCATGTGCTGTTCAAATTAATATATTGTTTATTAATCACTTTAAATATTTTACTTATCATTTTTTCATTAAAACAATTCTAATAAAAAATCCTACCTGAATGAACAGATAGGATTTATATTTAAAATTCAAGTCAAAAATTATTCCCACTCAATTGTTGCAGGTGGTTTGCTTGAAATATCGTAAGCTACTCTGTTAATCCCTCTTACTTCGTTGATGATTCTGCTGGAAACAGTATCTAAGAATTCATAAGGAAGTCTACTCCAAGTTGCCGTCATAAAGTCGATCGTGTTAGCCGAACGAACTACTGCTGTGTATTCGTAAGTTCTTTCGTCACCCATTACTCCTACAGATTTTACAGGAAGCAATACTACGAATGCCTGAGATACTTTTTCGTAAAGGTCATTTTTGTATAGTTCCTCAATGAAAATATCATCAGCCTCCTGAAGGATTCTTACTTTTTCAGCATCTACAGCACCTAATACTCTGATTCCTAATCCAGGTCCAGGGAACGGGTGTCTGTATACCAAGTGATGAGGAATTCCTAATTCTTCTCCCACTCTTCTTACTTCGTCCTTGAAAAGTTCTCTTAATGGCTCTAATAGCTCGAATTCCATATCTTCAGGAAGCCCTCCAACATTGTGGTGAGACTTAATTACTGCAGAAGGTCCATTTACAGACTGGCTCTCGATTACGTCAGGGTAAATTGTTCCCTGAGCTAAGAATTTAGCGCCTTCAATTTTGTGAGATTCTTCATCAAATACATGGATAAATTCGTTTCCGATAATTTTTCTCTTCGCTTCAGGATCATCTACTCCTGCTAATTTTGAAAGAAATCTTTCCTTAGCATCTACCATTTTAATGTTCATATGGAAGTGCTCTCCATACTGATCCATTACTTTTTTTCCTTCATCTTTTCTCAGTAATCCTGTATCAACAAAAATACAAGTTAGCTGATCTCCGATTGCTTTATGAATTAAAACAGCCGCTACAGATGAATCAACACCTCCTGAAAGACCAAGGATAACCTTGTTGTCTCCTACTTTTTCACGGATTTCTTCAACTGTTTTCTCGATATAGTTGGTCAGTTTCCAGTTTTTCTCTGCATTACAGATTCCGAATACGAAGTTTTCAAGCATTTTTCCTCCTTCTTCCGTATGGGAAACTTCCGGATGAAACTGAACGCAGAAGATTTTTTTATCTTCATTGGAAATAGAAGCAATAACTCCTGATTTTGCGTTTAGTTCAAAACCTGCGGGCAGTTCTCCAACTTCATCAAAGTGGCTCATCCAAACTACAGAGTTCTGAGTTACTCCTTTTAATAAAGAGCTCTCTTTAACGATCTCAAGATTAGCCTTTCCATACTCCCCTTTCTCTCCTTTGTTTACTTTTCCTCCTAAAAGGTGAGCAGTCATCTGCATTCCATAGCAAATACCCAAAACAGGTACTCCCTGTTCGTATAATTCTTTTTCAACCAGGTGAGCATTTTCTGCGTTTACAGAACTTGGTCCCCCGGAAAGGATAATTCCTTTTGGCTGCTTTGCTAAAATATCTTGTAAAGGTGTATTGAATGGTAAGATTTCAGAGTACACCCCCATCTCACGGATTCTTCTTCCGATAAGCTGGTTGTACTGGGATCCGAAATCTAAAATAATAATACCGTTGTTCATTTTTGATGATTGATTTGTTTGAAAGATATCAGATTTCAGACCTCAGATTTCAGATTATTAATCTGAAATCCGGATACTGTCACCTGAGCTCTTATTTCTAATTATTAACTGCTTTACAAAAAAAGACTTGGAATGACTCCAAATCTTTTTTCGTGATTTTTATTAAAACTTTCCGATGTCTTCTCTATAGAAGCCGTAATCGAAATGTACGTGGGCTGCGTCTTCGTAAACTTTTTTGCGGGCATCTTCGAAAGTAGCACCTGTAGCTACGATGTTCAATACTCTACCACCATTGGAAACTACTTTATCTCCTTTTGTGATAGCTCCTGCATATAACAGTTTACTGTGTTTTACTTTGTCTTCTCCTGTAATTTCGAAGCCTGTTTCAATGTTTCTTGGGTAACCTCCTGAACACATTACCAAACAAACTGCTTTTTCGTCTTTAAACTTAAGCTGGATGTCTTTTCCATCCATACAGTCCTGGATCACATCTAAAAGATTGTTTTCCATAAGCGCCATCAATACCTGAGTTTCAGGATCTCCGAATCTCATGTTGTATTCAAGAAGATAAGCTCCGTTCTTAGTCACCATTAATCCGAAGAAAATGATGCCTTTGAAACTGAACCCTTCTGCTTTAAGACCTTTAATAGTAGGTTCTAAAATATTTTGTTCAAAATCAGCATAGTGTCCCTGAGTGAATTCCGGGCTTGGAGCCACTGAACCCATCCCTCCTGTATTTGGTCCTGTATCTCCGTTTCCAGCTTTCTTATAATCTTTTGCCGCAATACAAGGGAACAATTTTTCACCGTTTGAGAAAGCGATGATGGATGCTTCAAAACCTTGTAAATATTCTTCGATTACCAAACGGATACCAGCGTCTCCATAGATTCTTCTGATCATGAAGTCGTGGATCGTAGCTTCAGCTTCTTCAAGGTTGTCACAGATAACAACCCCTTTTCCACCTGCTAAACCACTTGCCTTAATCACTAAAGGATATGGCTGTGTCTGGATATATTCTTTTGCTTCGTTATATGAATCAAATACTACCGCTTTAGCTGTCTTGATATCATAGGTCTGCATAAATTTCTTAGAGAAAGCCTTACTTCCTTCCAGGCTTGCTACTTTCTGAGTAGGTCCGAAAACCTTAAGGTCATGCTTTTTGAACTCATCCTTGATCCCTGCTACCAATGGAGCTTCCGGGCCAACGATGGTTAAATCAACCTTCTCTTTAATAGCGAAATCTCTAAGTTCTTTGATTTCTGATAAATGAACATTTTTCCCTATTGCATCGGTAGTAGCATTCCCGTTAGCAAAAAACATTTTAGAAATTCTTGGGTCATTCTGAAGCTTTGCTGCTAAAGCAGACTCTCTACCGCCTTCACCTATGATTAATATTCTCATACTTTATTTATTATCTAGTCTTATTCTACAAATATATAATTTTGGATGCTAAAATTACAATCCCTAATTATTTTTAATTCTATTTTAATTAGTGGAAAAAGTGTCTAACCCCAGTAAACATCATTGGAATACTGTGCTCATTAGCAGCTTCTATACTGTCCTGATCTTTTACACTTCCTCCAGGCTGAATGATTGCTTTGATACCTTCCTGAGCGCAGAAATCTACGACATCACGGAAAGGGAAAAATGCATCAGAAGCGAGTACCAAATCTCCTGTGAATTTTTCTTTTGCTCTTTCAATTGCCTGTTGTGTAGCCCAGATTCTGTTTACCTGTCCACCTCCGATTCCAAAAGCCTGGATCCCGTTGGAAACCACAATAGCGTTAGATTTCACATATTTCACAACTCTCTGAGAGAAAAGCAATGCTTTTTTCTGTTCTTCAGTAGGCTGAGTTTCAGTAACTACTTTGATGTCATCCGAAAAGTGTAAATCATTATCCTGAACCAAGATACCACCGTCTACTTTTACCCATGTTTTCTTGTCAGAAACAGGGTTTACGATTTTGATGATTCTCAGGTTTTTCTTTTTTCTTAAAATTTCAAGAGCTTCTTCGTCGAAATCCGGAGCCATTACAATCTCAAGGAATGTTTTATTCAGCTCTTCAGCCGTTGCAGCATCGATCTTATAGTTCATAGCAACAATTCCGCCAAAGATAGAAACCGGATCACATTCGAAAGTTTTTTGATAAGTTTCTAATGCTGATGTACCAATCGCTACTCCACAAGGGGTAGAGTGTTTTACTGCACAACAAGCCATCTCTTCTTTGAACTCAGTAACTACTTTCCAGCAAAGGTCCATATCACGAAGGTTATTGAAAGAAAGCTCTTTACCTCCAAGCTGTTCGAAGTCTTTCATCGCTCCGTTCTCGAAAGTAGAAACATAGTAAGCTGCTGACTGGTGAGGGTTTTCACCGTATCTAAGATCAGAAACTTTTTTGTAAGATGCATTTAAATACGTTGGATATTCTTCATCTAAAAGCATTCTTGAAATAGCAGCATCATAAGCTGATGTAAGGTTGAATACTTTTCCTGCAAGCTTCTTACGGGTTTCAATATAAGTATCCCCGTTTTGCTCCATTTCTATTTTTACTGTTGTATAATCTTCTACATCAGTAATTACCGTAACAGAATCAAAGTTTTTCGCTGCAGAACGAAGCATTGATGGACCTCCGATATCGATAAACTCTACTTTCTCATGTAAAGAAATGTTTTTGTTCACATTTTCAAAGAAAGGATAAAGGTTTACGATCACCATGTCAATCAGACCAATTCCGTGCTCCTGAACAGTTTTCATGTGCTCTTCGTTGTTACGAACCGCTAACAGTCCACCGTGAACTTTTGGATGTAAAGTTTTCACTCTTCCGTCCAACATTTCAGGGAAATTGGTTACCTCATCAATCTGAATTGGATTTAAACCAGCGTCTTTCAAATGTTTGAACGTTCCTCCTGTGGAGATCAACTCATAATTCTGAGCTTCCAAAAACTGTGCGAATTCAATTAATCCACTTTTGTCAGAAACACTGATTAAAACTCTCTTTTTACTCATTTTACTTTCGATTTTTACTTTTCACAGTTATTTCAAACTGTATCCGGGTCTTTCACCTCCGGATTACTTTTTATTTTACTTAGATTTTTTTTTCAATATAACTATAACAATGAGATTCTTCGCTATGCTCAGAATGACAATTACAATTATTGGTAAACTGGTACATTGTTATATTGGTATATTATTTATTTCCCAGGACTTTATTGATCGCTAACGGAAATATCTCATATTCAATCTGGTGAACTTTCTGGGCTAAGGTTTCGGGAGTATCCTCTGCCGTTACTTCAAAAGATTTCTGAAGAATAGCCTCTCCTTCATCAATACCCGGTGTTACAAAATGAACTGTTGCCCCACTCTCTACCTCTTTAGCTTCAATAACAGCATTATGAACGTTCATTCCCCACATTCCTTTTCCTCCAAATTTCGGAAGCAATGCCGGATGAATATTGATTATTTTACCGTTCCAGTTTTCGCAGAATTCAGGTTTTAAAATGGATAGGAATCCTGCCAATACAATAAGGTCTGTATTTTGTGGGATTACTTTAGCCAATTCGCTGCTGAAATTCTTTCCTCTTGGAATCAGTACGTTTTCTATATTATGATTTTCTGCTCTTTCCAATCCGAAACATTCTCTGTCTGCCACGACTAAAGACACTTTTGCATTCTGAATTTCTCCAGCTTCAATGGTATCAATGATTCTCTGCAGATTGGTTCCTGAACCAGATACAAGCACTACAATGTTCTTCATATTTATTTGATAGCCTTCTGTTAAGATTTAAAACCTTGACAAGGCTTTTTTTACATCTTACAGTCTCCTGTTTGATTTATTTTATTATTACCCGATGTGTTCCATCCAGTCTTTCTATTTCCTCAACATAAAACCTTGGAGTAAAATCATCACATCCTGATTTTGAATTGATTTCCAAACGTCCCTTCAACCTATAAGTCATATAATACTGATCGGTACGGTTATCATAAAAATAATCTTTGAAATCGAAAGGATCAAGACCATTTTTTGTTTCAGGATTGATATCTCTTCCTATTAAAAGGTGATATCGTGGATCATCTACTTTTTTAACTTTAGCATCATCATTTTCATCTCCGCAGGCATATTGCATAAATGTGGCTTCGATGGTAATGAATTCTCCTAAAGATGTTTTATGTTTCCAGCTATAAAATCCCCAATATCCGACTCCGAGAAGTACTATTGCAATGATAAAGTAGCGGATGGATTTCTTCATTTATAATGTAACAATGTATCAGTCTGGCAATGTAACAATTGGTACACTGTACATTACCAAATTGTTATATTATTTATAATGATAAATTGATTTTCTCTGCTCCTTCCGTGATTTCTCCGATTTCGTAAGCATCATCTAAAAGGTGTAATACTTTTTCAGCATGTTCAGCATCTACAACGATTACCATTCCTACACCCATATTGAAAGTACCGTGCATTTCTTCACGAGCAATTCCACCTCTCTTCTCCAGCTCAAGCATTACACTTGGAATTCTGATTTTAGAACCGTCGATAGAAGCACAAAGCCCTTCAGGAATAATTCTTGGTACGTTTTCGTACAATCCTCCTCCTGTAATGTGAGCAATTCCACCTACTTTTACCTCTTCCAATACTTTATGAATGTCTTTGAAGTATAATCTTGTGGGAACTAAAAGAGTTTCATATAAAGGTTTTCCTTCAAACTCCTCTTCGAAGTTCGGGAATACTTTTCTTACTAAAGAGAATCCGTTGGAGTGAAATCCTGAGCTTGGCAATGCAATAATTTTGTTACCTGCTTTGATGTTTGAACCATCAATGATCTGGTCTTTTTCTACAATTCCTACGCAGAATCCGGCAACATCATAATCTCCAGGCTGGTACATTCCCGGCATTTCAGCAGTTTCACCACCAATTAATGCACAGTTGTTATCTTTACAAGCATTTACCATTCCAAGAACAATTTCAGCTGCAATTTCAGAATCCAACTTTCCACAAGCTAAATAATCTAAGAAGAATAATGGCTTAGCACCGTGGCAAAGAATATCATTGGCACACATTGCGAAACAGTCTACTCCTATAGAGTCATATTTTTTGGTATCCAAAGCTACTTTCAGTTTCGTTCCTACTCCATCTGTTCCTGAAACAAGAACCGGATTTTTATATCCACCGATTTCATAGAAAGCACCAAAACTTCCCAAGTGATTCAACACATTGGAATTGTGGGTTTCGCCAACTGCTTTTTTAATCTTGTCAACCGTTTTGTATCCTTCTTCTTTGTCTACTCCTGCTGATTTGTAAGTGTTGCTCATGTCTGCTTAGATTTTTTAGATTATCAGATTCCAGTTCTCAGATTATTTATGATCTGATGCCTGTAGTCTTACTATCTTTATATATTTCAATTTACTTTTTATTTCAAATTTAGAAAACAAAAAAGCCGACAATCTTTTCAGATTATCGGCCGTTATTTTATCTCAGAATTTCAGAGCCCACAATTTTCCCTTTATGAGAAAAACATTGTTTATAGGAGGTCTGAATTTTCATCTCTTTTCTTTTTGCAAAAATAGTAATTTTAAATGAATATTCAAATTCTATTTTTCAAGGATGGTTTCAATCGCCGCAATCTTCTTTATTTTTTCTTTTAATTCACTGTTTTTCTCAGCATTAGAGATTTTTTGCTCAGCTTTATCAAAGTTATCATTGAAGAAAGGAAGTGAGAAAGTTTCTACCACATTTCCACCATGAAAAGGAAAACGCTTAGAGGCAGCTTCCAAAACTCCTGCTCCACCTCTACCTCCTGGTGATGTAGACATCAATAGCATTGGAACTTCATTCCATACGGTTCTGTCTTTGATTCTGGATACCCAATCAAATACATTTTTGAATGCTGTAGAATACGTACCGTTATGCTCTCCCAAAGAAACTAATAGTAAATCTGCGCCATCAATTTTTGCAGCAAAATCATGTGCTTCCTGAGGAACTCCTCCTGCTAATTCTCTTTCATGCTTATAGATTGGCATTTCGAAAGGATTTAAATCAATCACTTCTACTTCTCCTTTATCAAATAATGTTGACGCATAAGCTACCAACTGCTTGTTTATTGAAACTTCTGAATTACTTCCTGCTATTGCTAAGATTTTCATATGTAGTATTTATTTTTAAGTTATATAAAATCAACATGTGTAATGATTTCACTCATGTTGATTTTATATTATTTTTAATTTTTAAGGATACAAATTTAGTTTTTTATTTAAGATAAGAAGGCAACTCCATCGGTACTTCCATTAATAATATTTCAGTGTCTTCTATAGCTTCAATATTAAAGCTTTGGGTATCCCAGATTCCCAATCCGTCTCTTTCATTCAGTACACGGTCTCCTACTTTTGCACTTCCTTTTAAAACGAATGCGTACACTCCATTGTCTTTTTTGTTCAACATATAATTTTTACCGTTTCCTTTTTTGAAGTTGGCGATATTAAACCACGCATCCTGATGAATCCATACTCCGTCATCATTTTTATTAGGTGATAAAATCTGTTGGAATCCATTGATCTTTTCACCTTCTTTAATGCTTTTCTGGTCATATCTTGGTGCAACATTCAATTCTTTAGGGAACACCCAGATTTGTAAGAACTTTACTTCTTCGTCTTTATTTTTGTTGTATTCACTATGTTGTACTCCGGTTCCGGCACTCATCACCTGAATCTCCCCTTTTTTAATTACCGCCGTAGTACCCATTGAGTCTTTATGTTCCAGATCTCCTTCTAAAGGAATGGAAATAATTTCCATATCCCTGTGCGGGTGTGTCCCGAATCCCATTCCCTGAGAAACGGTATCGTCGTTCAATACTCTCAATACTCCAAAGTTCATTCTGTCTTTGTTCTGATAGTTTGCAAAACTGAATGTATGGTAAGAGTTTAACCAACCATGATTAGCATGGCCTCTTGAATCTGCTTTATGATATACTGTTTTCATTTCTTGATTATTTATGGTACAAATGTACGGGATGGAATGGTCATAAAAAGTTGATGTAAGATAAGAAAGGAAACTTAAGGGCAAAGAAGGCTGTGAAAGATAATGATTAGGATAGTTTTCTCGCAGATCACACAAATTTTACAGATGTTTATATTTTATTCTTCCTGTTTTTCAGATTCCATCCAACTCTTATCTCCTTTTCCTAAAATGCTTCTTTAATTTTAGACCCTTTCTTCAAATAAAAGAATAAGACACAGATAATCAACATTAGCACTATCAGTACTCCAAGAATGACAGAGATATAATTAGAAAAATGCCCAAGAACATTCGTTACAATCCCGGTTCCGATTTGATTGGCAGCCATAAGAAATCCTGAAACTAACACTGAATAGCTTGGAAATTCAACCGTACCCCAACCCATAGAACCAGGAAATATACTTCCCATACAAAATCCTATTAAAAACATCATCAGTAATAAAATATGGATATTGGGATAGATCAGCAGCAGTAAAAGTAAAAGACCTACCCAAAGTGGAGCGGTTATAAAGAATAAAGACAAGTCAAATTTTTTAGAAAAAACTCCGAATAAAAGCCGGTTTAAAGCAATTCCACCCCAGAATAAAGATAAGCCAAGGCTTGCATTACCATTATCCAACCCTTTATTTTTAAGAATCACCCCTCCAAAACTCCCAAAAGTTCCTTCTACACAACCGTATAAAATGATAGCAGCAAAAAATATCCATAGCTTTTGAGGAATTTTAAAATGATCAGGAAGCTCGAAAAATGTTCCTTTATCAATTTTAAGCAATAAAAAGACAATGAAAACAAAGCTCACCACAATGAATATTAATCCGGGAACATACATCCAATATTTAACATCTCCTATCAGATTCATCATCAATGGAGAGGTTGACGTCCCCAACCCTACCAGAAACTGAAGGATTAAAATAGCTGAAGAGTTTTTTTTCTCAAATAAACTCGCGGCCAAAGGGTTGAGGGTTGTAATGGAAAACCCAAATCCCATTCCTGTACAGGCAACTAAAATCAAGAGTATAGGAAACAATAACGATTTTTCAGTTATAAAATAATGCAGAAACCATAAAGTACCTGTTGAGGCAAGCATTAACAACACCCCAATGACCAGCATTACCTTAGGTCCCCATTTATTAACCAAAAACGGAGCACTTAAACAGGAAATAATAATACAGATTACCTGAGGTACAAATAAATTACCAAACTGAGAGGAAGAAAGTGCAAACAAAGAAGAATCCATAAAAGCATTTCCCAATGCCGGAAAAATCACAAAATTTACTCCGGTCAGGAAAGCCAATAAGAAAACAACAATGATAATAACTTTCTTAGAATCCATCCATTTACTTTAAAACATCATTTTTGAGATATTCTCCTACTCTTAACGCCATTGCAATAATCGTGAGCGCCGGATTTACCGCTCCGCTGGAAACAAAGAATCCGCCGTCCACAATGTATAGGTTTTCCAGATCATGGGCTTTGCAGTAAGTATCAACTACCGAAGTTTCAGGATCAATCCCCATCTTTGTTGTTCCATTTTGATGGGCGGGTGATGCAATATCCATTCCTTTACTGAAGTAATATCCTTTGAACAGGAAGCTTTCAAATTTCCCTGATGCTTTTAAAGCTTTGATCAATTCTGCTTTTAAGAACTCATGTCCTTTCTGGTTATTGTCTGTGTAACTAATTTTAATTTGTCCGTCTTCGACCGTTACCCGGTTTTCAGAATCCGGTAAATCTTCTGAGGTCAGCCAGAAATCAACCGCATGTTTTGCCATTAAATCAAAGGTAAAGCCCGGAGCAGGAATCGGGCTGTCTGCTTTAATCTGGTTTTCATCTGATTTGCCTAACATCTGAATATGTCCTAAAGGAAATTCATATCCTCTGGCGGCATGATAGAAATCGTTGATTCCAAATGTCTTTCCAAATTTGGTAGGATTAGGCTCCGTATACAAAGCGATCAAAGCTGTATTCTGATGAAACATATAATTTCTTCCCACCTGGTCTGAAGTATTGGCAAGTCCATTGGGAAACTGATTGTTTTTACTTTGCAACAATATTGCTGCCGAGTTAATTGCTCCTGCTGAAAGAACAACAAGCTCTGCGGTCAATACTTTGGTGCCTTCTCCCTGTTCTATAATAACTTCAGTAATTCTTTTTCCTGAGCTATCGGTATTGAGCTTTACAACTTTTGCATTCGTCATCAATTCTACATTTGGATATTTCAATGCTTTTGACAAGGCACAAAGATGAGCATCTGCTTTTCTTTCAGAAGCATCGGGGAAGCCATCAAAACGATCTAATGTATAAGGAGCATTAGCAGTGCTGTGAGGCTTAAAGTTGACTCCGATGGGCAATTCAAAAGGATGCAGTCCATAATCTGTTAATTCATCAACAATTTCCTGAATTCTTGGCTCGTGAGGTAATGGCAAATGAGGATAAGGTTCCGATTCAAAAGGCTCAGTAGGATCAGATCCTCTTTTTCCATGCACATAAAAAAGTTTTTCGGCTTCCAAATAATAAGCTTTTAAATCATCATATTGGATAGGCCAGGCAGGAGAAACACCATCATAATGCTGAATTTCCTTAAAATCCTCTTCTCTTAGACGAAATAAAGCTGCTCCATAGAATTTGGTATTTCCACCCACATTATAGTGCATTCCTGGTCGAAAAGTCTTTCCGTGTTTATCCAGCCAAACCTCGGTTGTTGTATATCTGTTTTTCTGAAAAACCTCTACAGAATTCCAGTTTTCTTTTTCCACCGGAACATAATCTCCTCTTTCCAGAATCAGTATCTTTTTTCCACTATCAGCCAGTTTATAAGCCATAGTAGAACCCCCAGCTCCGGTTCCTATGATGATGATATCGTACATTTTTTAGAATTTGGTGCATCTAATTTAGAGATAAAAAAGTCAGAACCAGCTTAACAAAATGTTAATTTTCAATCAATTGAATATATTTTTCATTTCACACAGATCACACAGATTCCGCAGATTTTTATCTAAAAGGTATTACTCAATTTAATTTTTAATCCAATCTGTGAGATTATTATAAATTATAATGAAAAATGATATAGGTTTTGGAAGGGATTTAAAATATGAAAGCGGGCTAAAGCCCGCTTCTATTAAATTTTGATACCATTATTTTATAGATGGATTGTCGTCTTTATATATTTAACTAAAAATGTACCTGCTTGATCTCTTCTTCAATCTCTTTAGGTGTTTCATCCTCAGATTTAACAAAGATCATCGTTACTACAGCTCCAATCAGCATGCAGACACCACCTACAACCACATAATCCATGGCTTGTTTTCCAAAAATACTGCTTACAATAGGTCCTCCAAATAAACCATTGATGATCTGCGGAATGACAATAAAGAAATTGAATATTCCCATATAAACGCCCATTTTTCTCTGTGGAATCACTTCAATCAGCATTGCATAAGGCATTGCCAGGATACTGGCCCAGGCAAATCCTAATCCAATCATTGAAATCCATAGATTATCTACATCTTTAATAAAATACATAGAAATTAATCCTAAACCTCCACATAATAAAGCTAAAGCGTGGGTCTGCTTCTTACCTATCCATTTAGCAATCGGTGTCAATAAAAATGCAAAAGGAATGGCCCACAGGTTGTACATTCCAAACAGCTTACCTGTTAAATCTCCGGCGTCATTGAATGCTTTTGAATGGGTATCTTCAGGGGAGAGTCCCAAATGATGGGTGGCCAAAGCACTAGTGGTAAATACCCACATCGTAAATAATGCAAACCATGAGAAGAACTGAACAATTCCCAGTTTTTTCATTTGAGCAGGAATACCTGCAAAATCTTTAAAGATATCTGAGAATTTAGATTTTTCATGCTCTATCTCTTTTCCATCTTCAAATGCAGCAAATTCTTCAGGAGAGTATTCTTTAGTTGTAATAATGGTATACAGAATAGAAATAATCAGTAATACTGCCCCTACATAAAAGGAATAAATTACATTGTCAGCAACAAAACCTTTAGGTGCTACGTTAGAAACTCCTAATTTAGTCAGCCAATCCGGTAAATAAGACCCCAATACAGCTCCAAAACCAATCAGAATCGTTTGTACCGAAAACCCGATTGTTCCCTGATGTTTGGGAAGCATATCACCCACCAAAGCTCTGAAGGGTTCCATGGCAACATTTACGGAGGCATCCATCATCGCCAGGAAAATTACAGCTAATAAAAGGGCGTTAGCGGCAAACATTTGAGTTACAGAAGCAGCATTCGGAAGCAATACCAATCCTATAGCACATAAAACAGCACCAATCAGGAAATAAGGTTTCCTTCTCCCCAACGGACTCCAGGTATTATCTCCCATATGTCCGATAATAGGCTGCACAATGAGTCCCGTAATGGGAGCTACCAGCCAGAACCAGGATAATTCGTGAACATCTGCTCCTAAATTAGCAAGAATACGGCTTGCATTTCCATTCTGTAATCCGAATGCCATTTGGATTCCCAGGAACCCCATACTCATGTTGATAATCTGAGTAAGTGAAAGTTCCGGTTTCATTTTTCCAGCCATCGTTATCTTTATGCTTATTTTGTTTTTAATTCTTTAATCAAAACGTCTTCAATGGCTGTTTTATCAGCCACTACTTTATCTACAACATCATTAGGGACTGTCATAGAAAGGACGTATTGTTTGACTTTCCATTGGCCGTTGATTTTTTCTACAACACCTGAACCACGGCAGATTTTCATTTGAGTGTCCAATAATTCATCAAACCACGCCAATTTTCCATCTTTATTGAAATGAATATTTCTTTTTAATGCTGTAAAATTCCAGGTTTTCTTTTTATCGAAATGAGGTTTTGCCCAAACCATGAATTCTTTTTTATTCCAGATTTCAGTAGCATCTGTTCCGATAAAGGTAGATTCATCAGCAAAAAAATTAAAGTACTCCGTATAATCAGCTTTTGCAGCAGCTGCATTGAAAGCATCAAGCATAGTGCTGATCTCTGATTTTTCTTTTTCAAATGTTTTGTTTGATTGTGCTGATACTACTGTAAATCCAAATAAAAACAGGATGAGTGTATGAACAGCTATTAATTTTTTCATAGGTATTATTTATTTTTCAAGTTCAATGATTAGTGGTGTTTTAGCAGGAATTGTCAAAGTATTCTGTAAAGTGAATTCCTTTCCTGAAATAACGTCTTTTCCTCTGGAAAATCCTTTTAATGATTCTTCAAAATATTTTAAGTCTAACGTCTGATCTTTTTTATTATTGTTGATGACTACCATTACACTTTCCTTCTCATTGTATCTGAAATAAGTGAAAACATTATCTTTAGGAACAAAGTTTTTTGTTTTTCCGGTATGAATGACTTCTTTCCCTTTTCTCCAGTTCAGTAGTTTTTGTGTAAACTGATAAAATTCTTTTTGTCCAGAAGTCTGTGTTGCAGGATTGAAAGCATTCTGTTTATCAGATTTCCAGCCGCCCGGAAAATCTCTGCGGATATCAGCATCACCTCCTTTTTCTTTATTTCCACGCATTCCTACTTCTGATCCGTAATAGATCTGTGGAATTCCACGGACCGTTGAGATCAGAGTCAATCCCATTTTGTAGGCATTAGGATTTGCATTGAAGATCTCATTCCATCTTTCGGTATCATGATTTTCAAAGAAGACCATGACATTATTGATATCCGGATAAAGGAAATCACTGCTAAATGAATCATAAAGCTTTATCAAGCCTTTGTCCCACCCTTCTTCTTCTTTAAAAGCTTTCGGCATATCTCCAAACAAAGTAAAATCCATTACAGAGGGCAGATTTGAATTGTATCCGGCAGCTTCTCCTGTTTTTGAATTTCTTTGCCAGGCTGAAATTTGTCCTGCTGTTCCCAGCCAGGTTTCTCCTACGATATTAAATTTCGGATATTCATCAGTAATTGCTTTGGCCCACTTTGCCATAGCTTCCTTGTCATTGTAAGGATAGGTATCTACCCGGAAACCTCCTAATTCAGCGTATTCAATCCACCAAATAGCATTTTGGGTTAAATATTTTAAAACCAATGGATTTTTCTGGTTGATATCAGGCATTGTTTTATCAAACCATCCATCCAGTGCATATTTCTTATCCATTTCCGAAGCATTAGGATCAAATTGCGTGGATATTTTATAATTAGATCTCTTGAAGCCATTATCTCCTTCTTTGAACCAATGAATCCAGTCTTTTGTGGGAAGATCTTTTATCATCCAGTGTGAAACACCCCAGTGATTGGTAACATAATCCATCACCAGCTTCATATTTCTTTTGTTTAATTCCTGGGAAAGTTTTTTATAATCTTCATTGGTTCCGTAGCGGGCATCAATTTTATAAAGATCGGTTTGAGCATATCCATGGTAAGAGTATACTTTTTCATTATCTTCATTGACAGGTGTTAACCAAACAGCCGTTGCACCAAGGTTTTGGATGTAGTCAAGATTGTTGATAATTCCCCGAAGATCTCCTCCATGTCTTCCATTGGGTAAGCTGCGATCTGCTTTTTCAGTTAATTCCGGAACAGAATCATTCTTTTCGTCTCCATTCGCAAAACGATCCGGCATAATCAGGTACATCACATCTCTTGAGGTATAGGATTCCCGATCTGCAGATCCAGAATTTCTCTGCTTCAGCTCATAGGTATAAGATCCAATATTCTTTTTATTTTTTTCAATATTAATGGTAAACTTCGGAACGTTGATTTCATTGGTATTGACTGTAATAAAAACATAATTCGGATTTTCTACTTTTTGAATGTCTTTAATTTTTACACCATCTGAAAGAGAGATCTCATTATGGGCAATTCCTTTTCCGTAAACAAGGATTTGAAGTTCAGGATTTTTCATTCCCTTCCACCAGAAAGCCGGTTCTACTTTTTCCAATACTTTTGATTGGGAAAAAGCTACTGAAGCAGCGGAAAGGGCAAAAATTGTATATATTCTTCTCATAACTTAGTCTTAATCTTCCGTTTAATCATCAGCTGTGTACTCTGAAATGCTATTAAGAACACTGCTCATCATTTTGGAAAACAGCAAGTTACATTAAAACACACAACATTTTAAGTATGAACAACTTAGCAGCAAATTACGAAAAAACTTTAGAGTTATTACAAAATAATGTGTAGAATTCTCTTTTATTTATCAACCTTACCGGGACTCTTTGGTTTGGTAAAATTCTATACTAAAATACAGCAGTATTTATGTCTCATATTGAAAGAAAATAACAATATTTCACTATCATCACCTTATTTTTTTATTAAATTTTCATTAAAACGCTGGTAAAACACAATATTAAATCTAAAAAATTCCCATTTTATCTATTTAATGCTTAGTTTTACAGAAAAAATGTTTGATTTTAGTAAAATGTTTGAAAGTGATGGACCGGACATTGTTTATCCCTGGGCTATCCCTATGTTTGCGGGCATTATTTTTATAGAGATGGCATACAGCCACTTCAATAAAGAAAAGCTTTATGAAACTAAAGATGTAGCGACCAATGTGCTTTTAGCGCTTTTAAATTACAGCTTGGATATCATTATGAAAGGGTTTTCCATGCTTGTTATGATGTTCTTTTACTATCATCGCATTTTTGATTGGGAAGTTGGAATATGGTACTGGATTGCAGTATTCCTGGCCCAGGATTTTGCTTATTACGTTCACCATTATGTAGATCATCATTCCCGTGTCTTCTGGGCGGTACATATTACCCATCATAATTCTGATTATTTTAATATTACCACAGGATTCAGAAGTCCTGTATTTCAGCCTTTGTACAGATATCTGTTCTTTTCTCCCCTAGCATTAGTAGGGTTCCATCCGCTACATGTTATGGTTGCTTATTCTGCTATTCAGATTTATGGAACTTTTGTGCATACGCAATCTATAAAAAGCATGGGCTTCCTGGAACATATTCTAGTAACACCTTCCCACCATCGTGTGCACCATGCGTGTAATATCAAATACCTGGACCGTAATATGGGAATGGGATTAATTATCTGGGACAAAATCTTCGGAACATTTGAAAAGGAAGATCCGGAAGTACCTGTAAAATATGGGATCTATCCTAAAATGAAGTCTAAAGATCCGGCCACTGTTCTTTTTTACGAATGGAGAAGAATTGGAAAGGATCTTAGACAGCCAGGGCTTTCTTTCAAAGATCGTCTGAAATACCTCTTCTATTCTCCGGGGTGGAGACATGACGGCACTGGCAAAACCGTAAAACAATTCCAGAAGGAATACAAAGAAAAAATCAGAAATAAACCACAACCTGCTCAGGCAGAACAGATAGAACAGGTAGAACAAACAGAAATTACTGAGCCTGAATACACTCCAAATTAAACAATAAAAATTCCCCAAGCAATTGACCTGCCTGGGGAATTTTTATTTGCTATGTTATTTGAATATAATTGATAATAGTGAAATCAAAACACTCATTTACTTTCAATGTAAGTAGCACTAATCAATTGATTAGGTTTTAGATAAACGATATTTTTTTGAAAGTCTAAAAATAAGTTAAACCTTTTTAGAATTTCATTGCCCAGAATATTCATTCTGGAGCCTGTTACGGGTCTGCTTTGAGATAAAAGCTGTACAGGAATGTCTTTTAGTTTTGTTTTTCCTAATGATAAAGATTGGAGATTGGAGGTCATGACAGGAATTTCATTTCCCTGAGCCCCTTTCATGATTACTTTTTTAATGACCGTCATTTTATCCGTAGGGAATCCCTGCTCATTTAATAAAGGGCCATCCAACATTGCTGTTCTCTGGTATCCTGTATCAAACAAATACCAATCATTATTTTTAATTTTATCTTGAGCAATGCCCACTTGTACCAAGAAAACGTTATTAAAATACTTGATTGGAACCGGCGAATATTGAGATTTTACATGAGATGGAAGCTTAGAATGTACAACCATTAATCCCTTATCATGATTTAATTCTACAATCATTCCATCAAATAAATCCCAGCCAAATCTACCATCTGTACCATGCCCGGTAAGTTGTGCCGGGTAGATATTAAAATCTTTGTATTCTTTTTTTCCGATTTGTAGAATATTGGTTCCCGATTTTAATGAGCTTTTAATTTTATTCTTTAAAGTCTCCTGTGTAAGGACAAGATCACTTGTTCCTGTATCAAAGTTAAGCAGAAGGGTATCCACTTTATTGAGTATTGTTTTTACGAATATTGTATTCTGCTCATTCATATGAAGCTTCAGCGTATCTTTAAAAGACATTTTACTAAAATCTTTCGGAGGCAAGGATTCAATTCTCGTAAGCGCTGAATCTTTACCCTTCAAAAGAATGATAAAATCTTTTTTTTCTCCTTTTTTAAGGTCTACAACAAGAGAGTCGATATCTGTTTTTATAGTAACCCGTTTATTAGAAGTCGCTATTTTGGATACCGTATATACATCCGTTTTAATTTTAGGATCTATATTCCAATCTGTTTTTAAGCCATTATCTTTTTCATAAATGACAGCTTTAGGTCCGTTTGCTTTTAGAATAGGTAATGTATTCTGGGCAAATGAAAAAGAAGTTAAAAACGAGACAATACATAATGATAAAAAAGATTTCATTTCTCAATATTATTTAAAATTAAATACAAAATTTACCCAAATAGGTCATTACAACATCTATTTTGGTATTTCCTATTGTAGTGCCATCATGAAAACAGTTGTCTGTAGGAGCAATATAAAACTGATAGGGTTTTTGCTTCACTTTAATCACAGGATAGGTTGGATAGTGCTCTAGAAAATAATCTGTAATGTTTTCATTTGTTATCACCACATCCTTAAGTTCTTCTTTTTCTTTAAGCATATTATGTGCCTGTTTCATCGTAAGATTAACAAATAAAAAGTAGCGAGGCTGTTCCCCTAAATTTATGGTAAATCTATTCCCGTACTGATAACAGGTATGCAAAGTCATATCTTTAGAACTGTCTTTATGAACTCCAATAAAATGAATATCTTTGAATGTATAATTTTCAGGCAGTTTTCTTTTATTTAAAGATACCACTTCACTATTAGGATAATTGGTTGCCACACTCATAAATCTATAAGGTGCTAATGAAATTTCGTCTAATACCCCATTAAGATGAGTATTTAATTCCTGAACCAACTCTTTATTTTCGATAAATTTTTGAAATGCATCCCCATCTGAAGTTGCTGAATGCAGGTTTAATTTATGGAAAACATCCTTCAGCTCTTCAGGAATTTCTCCTAGGAAAACAGAATTATAATCCTTTTTATTAATGTGATCTCCTTTTATGGTACCCAGTTCCTGTTCGGATAGTTTTCTCCAGTCCCTTTTTGCTAAATGGGCATTGGGTTCATACTGTGCTTTGAACTTAATATCTTTGAATACAATTTCTACAGGCTCCTGTTTTGAATGATGAACAAGGCCGGAATTGATTTCTAAAACATCTTCTAAATTCTCACCGTATATTTTGATTCCTGATTTTAATTTCATAGTCATTAGTAATTATTAAATTCTCCCACAAACACCATTGTTATATCAAACTTTTTATTCCCTAGTGTACTTCCATCATGAATGAAATTATCTGTAGGAGCAATATAATATTGGTAAGGTTTTACTTCTATTCTTATCACCGGATAATTAGGATACAGTGAAAAGAATAATTCTACAATATTATCCGAAGTAACAGAAACCTCATGGTAATGCTTCTTAACATCATTATAAATTTGTTTCAATGTTAAATTGACAAAATACAGATATCTGGATTCTTCACTAATATTGATAGAGATCCTATTGTCTGATTTATATGCTGTATTAGGCGTAAACTTTGTACTCTGATCGATATGTAAACCGGTATATTTTATATGTTCCCTATTATAGAGATGAAAAGTCGTGGTATGCATATCCGGGAGACATCTTGTAATGCGATGAAACCTGTATCTTTGAGTATCAGATTTTTGATTAAGAAATTGATTCAAAACTTCATTAAGCTTTAATGTAAGTTTTTCATCTTCCTGAAATTTGGGCTGAACATCAAAAAGGGTCTTGCACTCCTCCAGTTTTATGGCTTTAAATAATGTTTTCAATTCATCCGGAATCTCACCCAATCCTAAAGTATTGAACATTTTATTATGCTTCCCTGCAGTAGAAAGCATTTTATATTCAGTTTCAGTAAGATCCCGCCATTGATCATCAGGTAAATAAGCGTTATCAAAATACTCAATTCCTGTATTGACTCCTTTCTCAGCAATCACTCCTGTATTAATTTTAAGCTGACTGGTCCAGTTGGAACCGGAATCTCCAGCCAGATACATTCCTTTCTTCAGATTCATGCTAAACGATAATGCATTAATTTTTCTTTAACCTCAGATTCAATCATAATTTCTTCATTGTCAAATTCCAACTCATGTACTATATCTTCGTAAGAAACTTTTGACAATTCCATTTCCTTTTGTGTTTCTGGTGGAATTCCATCAATAATATCATTCTGAATATAAGTGATAAGTTTAATCATATCATGGCAATAAATGGTAGGATTATCAAATCCCTTTTCATTAGAATAACGATTGCCTAAAAATCCACCGCCGCAGAAGTCATAAATAGAACAGTTAAGACATTTCTGTGATACCATGGCATGAGCGTTCATATACACATCAAAAAGTCTATCTTTAAAAACATCACCAATAGCATGGGTATGAATATTAATATCATTTCTGGTTATTCCTTCATAACAAGCTCGTATAAAGTCTGCAACCTCTAAATTACCATTGGTTTCCAATACGGCAACACCATTGATATTTTTACCTAAAATCTGATCTCCTTCATCCTCGCCTACAATCAGGTCAATAAGTGTTTTAAAAAACCTTACACTCATCCTATCATTATCGTTCTTCCAAATCTTAAATAGCTCTATAAGCCAATCTGCATAGGGAGTATAATTTTTGGTATTAACGAACTCCTTTTCCATTCCTTCAGGAAGCTGATCAAAATGACCATCTGGTAGAAGAATATTAAGGCCTTTTACTTGAAGGTTTTTCACTTCATCATAAAGTTCCTGAGGGGGTATTTTAATATTAATTACAGACAATATTCCGTTGAGTCCATAATTTTGGCCCAGCATAATGGCTTCTTTTACTTCTTCGTAAGAACCTTTTCCATTATGAAAAACACGGTATTTATCATGGTATTCTTTCGGCCCGTCTATACTTATTCCTACTCTGATATCTAATTCATTAAAGAGTTGATACCACTCATCACCTAACCCAACACCGTTGGTTTGGATCACAAAGTCAAAGTAATGATCTGGAAGTATTTCTTTAAAAATTTTGATAGATTCACGATAAAACTCTTTGGATATTAATAAAGGCTCTCCTCCATGAAAGACAATTTGTATAGTATTCAAATTATTTTCCAGGCAATATTCATTCAGTTTAGTTGCGAAAGCTTTTATGGTATCAATTGACATGAACTTAGGCTGCTTCAGATAAGTCTTATCGCCTAAATTATACATGTAACAATACGAACAGTTGAGATTGCATCTACTTGCAACCTTTAATACAAAAGATGTAATCATATCATATCTTATCTTATTGGAAAAAAAATAGTTCTCCGCCATAGCGAAGAACTATACATTTTAATTTAGCAATTACAATTTAGTAGTAGCTAATAAGAATTGATCAGCTCTATTATAAGCAGCAGAAGCCCCTGATCTCGCTGTTACGCTACAATTATCAGGTGAGATAATAACTGTATTACCACCACCAAAAATAGATTTGTATAAATCTACATTTTCAGAAGACTGCATCGCTTTTTTAAGGATGTTCTTTTGCTCTAAGTTACTTGTAATTTTTAATTTCTTTTCATGTTAAAATAGTTTTGGTTAATAAATTATAATAATTCTCCAAATATAGATATTTTATCAAACGAAAAAGAAACTTTTACAAAATAATTACTTTTTTAATAGTTATTGCAAAACCGCCACTTCTAGCCATTTTAAAATTAATTTTTGACTTACTCGTGATTGTTTTGTTATAAATATGATAACTTTGAGGATTATCGATATAATCAGCATCTTTACCATCTTCATAGATGGTAGCCTCATAAGTTTTTCCTTTATCCAGGAATGAGAAATCTACCGTGTATTCACGTTTGTTTTCATCAGTAATTCCTCCCACAAACCAGTTTTCTGTACCTTTTGCTTTTCTTGCAGTGATTACATAATCTCCCGGTTCTGCAGATAAAATCTTCGTATCATCCCAATCAGCAGCCACATCTTTGATAAACTGGAACGCATCCATATGCTTTTTATAGTTTTCAGGAAGATCGGCAGCCATTTGAAGCGGCATATACATCGTTACATATAGAGCAAGCTGCTTTGCTAATGTAGTTTTCACAAAACGTGTATCTCCAGGGAAATAATAATCTAATTTAGTTTGGAAAATTCCCGGCGTGTAATCCATAGAACCACCCATCCATCTTGTAAATGGAAGTACAGTCTGATGATCCGGCTTATTTCCTCCGAATGCTTCATACTCTGTTCCACGTGCTGCTTCTGCTGAGATGTAATTCGGATAGGTACGGCTTTCTCCTGTAGGACGAACAGACTCGTGAGAATTTACCATGATTTTATAGTCGTTCGCTTTTTCAGCAATTCTATAATAGTGGTTGATGGTCCATTGAGAATAATGATGCTCTCCTCTTGGAATAATATCACCTACATATCCTGTTTTTACAGCATCATAACCATATTTATTCATTGTTTGGAAAGCTTTATCAGCCCATCTTTCATAGTTCGTAGCGGAACCAGAAGTTTCGTGGTGCATGATAAGTTTAATTCCTTTTGAATGTGCGTAATCGTTCAGCATTTTGATATCAAAATCCGGATAAGGAGTAATAAAATCGAAAACAAACTCTTTAGAATGTCCGAACCAGTCTTCCCAGCCAATGTTCCAGCCTTCGATCAATAATCCCTGAAATCCATTTTCAGCTGCGAAGTCAATATATTCCTTAACTTTTGTATTATTAGCCGCATGTTTCCCATTAGGAGTTAACTTCGTAAAATCGGTTTTACCTAAATGAACATTTTCGGCTGTAGAATATGCCCATTGAGATTTTCCAATAATCATTTCCCACCAAACTCCCATGTATTTTGTAGGGTGAATATAAGACGTATCTGTATATTTTGTAGGCTCGTTAAGGTTAAAGATCATTTTAGAATCCATTACCTCTTCAGCTTTTGGTGCTACGATAATGGTTCTCCAAGGCGTTACTGATGGCGTCTGGATATATCCCTTCGCTCCTTGTCTGTCAGCCGTTAAATGCGTTTTGAACTTAAAGTTCTGAGCATCTACTTCAAGGTGTGAAGCCGGATAATCTAATACTGCTGCTTCTGCAACGTTGATGTATAAAGGTGATTTTCCTTCTTTTTTAAGCATTAATGGAGACTGAACTGCATTTTTCACCAAACTCTGTGAAGCATTGGCATCATATGCTTTATCCCATTTTGCAGGAATTTCAGAAACTTTTGTTTCCTGATATTGATATTCCTGGGAATCATAATCTGCTACGATCCACCAAGCCTTCATATCGGTTGGAAAATCGATTTCAGAATCTTCCTCTCTGATAACGAAATAATTAAGATTTTTCTGTTGAGGGAATTCATATCTGAATCCAAGACCATCATTGAACAATCTAAACTTTACTACAATACTTCTATCTGTAGAAGATTGATTTAGCGTAACGGCCAATTCATTGTAGTGGTTGATATAGTTTTTCTTTTCTCCCAAAACCGGCTGCCAAGTCTCGTTTTTGGAATCTCTTTTTTCATCTACCTTGGCAAAACCGTTGTTAAGATCGTATTTTGCATCTTCTGGTTTGGCAATTTCAGAAGCAAACTTTATGGCTGTGTCTTTAAATAATCTCAATCCTAATTTTGAATCTTCAACTACCACCGCACCATTGTATTTCAAATTATAGAAAGGAACTCCATCTTTTAACTGGAAGTTCATTTCAAATTTACCATCCGGCGATTTTAAAGATTGTGCTTTCACACCTGTAAACATCATTGAGAGCAAGAGTGCTCCAACTGTAATTTTCTTCATAATGACTATTTATTAACTTAAAAAAATAGATAAAGTGCTGCGGTAAAGCAGCACTTTGCTTTATTTTAACTTGATTTTTTTTAATATACTGGGATTACAGAGAATTCTGCTGTAATATCATTGAAATACACATCGTATTTGAATGCTTCACTTACAGGAATATTTCCTCCCCCAAGATCTGCTACTCCAAAAAATTCTTTGGCTACTCCCCAGTTTGTTCCCCAATCATGATTGGCTCTGAATTTAAATTCACCTGAACTTAGGTTTACATTTTTCTTCACCCAGATATGAGGGTCAAAAGTTGATTTTTCCATATCTACATCAGTACTCCAATCTCCTGAAGCAGATCCAATCATAGAAATAGTAGTATATACTATTGTAGGATCTCCCATAGATGTTAAAGTATATTTTGATGCATTGACATCAACAGTCAGCTTATAATACCCTGCCGTTGCTACCGGAATATTTGAAGAACCTCCGCCTGCAAGCAAAGCTCCAGCTGAAGCCCCTAATCCGTATTGATTATCCCAAGATCCAGGAGTTTGAATAAGCTTAAACCCTCCTGCAGCAAAATATCCTGTATACGAGTATACTCCAGCAGTAGCCGTTTTTTGTAAAGGATATAATTTTGCATTGGTTGCTGAGTTATCCCAAACCGCAGCAGTAGCATCACCAATAAGATAAAGATCTGTATAATTATATATAGGTCCTAAGATATAAGGTGTTACAGCTAATGTAATTACATTGGAATAAAATGATGCCGTTCCTACCACTGTTTTTACTCTTACTTCTACCTGGTTAACTTCGTTAGGAGTAGCTCCTAAACTCAATAACAAGGTATTCAATTGTTTATTGGTCATTGAATAAGGAGACGTTACAACATCTAAAGATTTACCATCTTTAAAATTATTTCCTTTAAGCCCTATTTCTATTTTCGGAGCAGAAACTACAGCCAAATCGAAAGTTGATTTTGCCCATGTAAAATTAACTGCTGTATCATCTAAATGAGTCTTATCTAAAACTATAGTCGTCTTATCGGATGATATTTTGCTCTGAGCCGTTTCATTAAGTATTGCCTGATCTTCATCTTTACACGAAGCAACCAACATCCCAAGAATGGCTATTGTGAATATTTTAAAAAAATGTTTCATTTTCAGTTTCAGTTTTAAAAAATTAATACCCAGGATTTTGTGTTAAATTCGGGTTAGAAGATAAGGCTGTATTCGGAATAGGAAATACATTATAATTAGGTGAAATTGCAGTTCCATCTTTCACCCCTCCTTTCCAAGGCCATAGGTATGAACCTCCTGTAAACTTGTCAAATCTAATTAAATCAGTTCTTCTCTGCCCTTCTAAGTTGAATTCTCTTGCTCTTTCCGCTAAAATGAAATCTAAAGTAAGATTACCTGCGTTGATTGTGGATGCTGTTCTCTTTCCTCTCAATTCATTCATGTAGGTTAAAGCCTGCCCCAAGTTTGCCGTAGAAGCTCCTCTTATTGCACATTCTGCATACGTAAGATATGCTTCTGACAATCTGAATACAGGAAAATCTGCTCCAGAAAAATCTGTTGTTTCTGAAGGTCCTGATGTTCTTAAATTTCTAAACTTTGTTGAAGGATAACCATCTGTCCATGTTTTATAATCTGTCATTTCATATTCATGACCTGTCTGCCAGAATAATTTCCCTCTTTGATCCGGAGTAGTAGTTACAGCATTGGCACTACCACCATTGTAATCAGTAAGGCTGTTTCCAAAAAGGCCATACCAAGCTTTTGAAGCTCTGTGACCTCCCCATCCGTCACCTTTAATTCCAAGAAGAGCAGGATTCAAAGTAGAAGGAGATCCTCCGGTACTTCCATTAATGATATAAGTAGAGTTACCATAGCTTTGTGTCCCGATCGGGTCAGCAATTAATGGGAAAATGATTTCAGGAGAAGTATTATTGTCTGCAGAGAACATTCTTACAAAATTGGTATCTAAAGTATACCCTCCTTCGTCAATTACTTTCTTAGCGTAAGTAGCAGCATCATTCCATCTTGCCGTACCTGTATACACCTGAGCGTTAAGATACAATCTGGATAATAACATCTGTACTGTGGCTTTGTTTACGTGACCATATTCAGTTTTACTGGCAATAGTAGGTTCTATGGCCAACAATTCGCTTTCTACATATTTGAATAATTCTATTCTTGAAGCCTGTTCCTTAGGTGTTGGATTGGCAAGGTCTTTTTCTGTAACAATTACTCCTTTCCCAAAGCAATCAATCATATAAAAATAAGCAAAAGCTCTGATGAATCTCAGCTCACCAATGTATTGCTCTTTATTACTAATATTAGCTTTCCCAAAAGCATCAATCAGTGCATTTGCTTGTGGTACAGTATAATAAACTCTATCAAAAAGATATCTGAAAAACTTATTATCGGAAGTCCATTTGGTTGTAGTTGTTAACTGGTCTAGCCCGTTATCCCCCCATCTGTTCTTCATTCCATCAGCTGTAAAGTCTTCAAGATTAATAATTCCTCTCAGAAAAACAGTTTCTCCTTTGTCATCTCCTGTAATATCTGCCTCACCAGGTCCTTTTGCACTTGACATAGACAGTGATGCATACACTTTTGCTAAAAGACCATTGGCAGCGTTAGGCTGAGATTCAAGAAGTTGTTCTAAAGTTAAAAGGTATTCAGGCTCTGTATTCAATTCATTCAGACATGAAGTTGTAGAAACTAAAGCGAATGATAATAGTATTATTTTAAATTTATTAAGTTTCATGTGTGTCAAATTTTAAAAATCAAGATTTACTCCAAAAGTGTATATTCTAGGTCTTGGATAGAAGTTGGCATCTATCGCATTGAAGTTTTCAGGATCCTGACCTACATATTTATTTGTAATAAGAAATGCGTTATTTACAGCACCATAAACTCTTAAGCTTGTACCTTTAAACAACTTATCAAACTTATATCCTAGTGTAATGTTCTCACAACGTAAGAAAGTTGCATCATGCAAGTTGTAATCTGACAACCCTTCTGCATCTCCTTTTGTTCTGAATCTAGGATCGGCAGCTCCATCATAAAAATTAAGAACATTGAATAAACTATTACTGTTTACCGGGTTAGAAGCTTCTGTGTATCCTCTGTTTACTCTGGCAGCATAATAAACCTTTCCTCCTATCTGACCTCTAAAACTAGCTGATAAATCAAAATTCTTATAATTTACAGATGTTCCGAATCCAAATGTCCATTTAGGTCTAAGAGGTACAAAAGATTTATCTGCATCGTTGATAATTCCATCTCCGTTTTTATCTACAAAAGCACCAGGAATTACTCTTCCATTACTATCGTAAGCCTGTTGGTATACCCATGCAGAGTAAGGCTGCTGCCCAACAGCATGATAGGCTAAAAGTACTCCTGTTCCTGCAAACGCAAGAGAAGATTCATTAGCTCCAACTTTATCTCTTCCTTTCAAATCATCTACTGTTCCTATATTATAGGCGATGTTTCCGTTCAGATCCCAATTAAGATCCTGCGTTCTTACAGGGTTAACATTAAAGGAGGCTTCAAAACCTTTATTTGTAAGGCTTCCCACATTATCAATAAACTCATTTGAAAGCATCTGACCTGATGGGAAAGGCACTCTAGCCAATAAGTCTGTTGTTTTTCTATAATAATACTCTATCGATCCGGATATTCTTCGGTTTTTAGTTCCAAAATCGACCCCAGCATTATAAGTAGTTGTTTTTTCCCAAGTTAAGTATGGGTTGTATGGAAGAGCAGTAAATAATTCAGGAATAATAGCTCCATTCGGCAAAATAGTTCTTGGAAAATAGAAATATCTGGTATCTCCGATTTCATATAAAGGATTATAAGGATAGAATCCGGCTGATCCGGTAATATCCTGCTGTCCTGTTTTCCCCCATCCTAATCTTAATTTCAGTTCTGAGAATCCTGAATTCTCCATCCACTTCTCATCATTTAGTTTCCAGGCAAAAGCTGCTGCCGGGAAGTGCCCCCATCTTTTATTTGAAGGGAAGAGAGAGGAACCATCAGCACGATAACTCAGTGTGAATAAATATTTATTCTGGATGTCAATATTTGCTCTTCCAAAGAATGACTGGATATTTAATACATTCCTGTAATTGTTAATATATTTATTATATGGAGACTCCTGGCGAACACCTGAAGGATCATCCATGTTAAATAACTGTTTCGACCCTTTATTATCAAAATTCTGATAAGAATATCCTCCTTGAACATCAAACTTTGAAATAAACTTATCATCATACTTTTTACTATACACTAAATAAGCATCTAATAGTTTGTTGAAAATATTCTGCTCTTCACCATAATTCAGGCCTGGATTATAAATTCCACCTACAGCAACATTATTCTGGTAAACAGTTCTGTACGACTGTAAAGCATTATCTCCATATACCTCACGGATTTTTGCGTAAGAAGACTCTGCTCCCAAGTTAACAACAGCTCTTAAATCCGGTAGAAAATGCATTTTATAATCTAATTCAACATTTCCAAGGAACTTTTGTACTTTTTCAGGTCTTGTACGTTGCATCAAGATGGCAACAGGATTTCTTGCACCCGCCATTACATACCCGTTAAAAGTCTGATAATAACTTCCATCCTGATTATATATAGGCTTCGTAGGATCTGCTGTTATTGCTGATCCAATTGCTCCATCTGCATCAATTGTATTTTTGTTGGAGAAAATATTCTTTATATTAATATCAACTTTTAAATGATTGTCAAATAAAGTTGGAGTCAATTTCATTGACGCTGTATATCGATCATAGTCGTTAGTCTTTACAATCCCCTGTGTATTATTATATCCAAATGAAAATCTCGCAGGAATTGATTTAAACAAATTAGATCTTATACTCAAATTATGGTCTGTAGAAACGGAAGTTCTGAAAATCGCATCCTGCCAATTGGTATTGTACATGGTCTGCTTTCCATTTTCCGTAACCCCTAGCATACTGGCATAGGTTGGGTTGTATTCATGTATAAATTTCTCAAAAGTAGGACCATCCATTACATCAATCGTCTTAGTCACCTTACCTATCGAAATATTTCCACTATAATTGATTCTCATTCTTCCAGAGGAACCTTTTTTCGTAGTAATAATAATAACCCCATTGGAAGCTCTGGAACCGTAAATAGCAGTAGCAGATGCATCCTTTAATATTGAGAATGATTCAATATCATTCGGGTTTACTAACGATAATGGATTGGAAACTCCAGCAGGGTTTCCAGAATCTAAAGGAACACCATCAATTACTATTAAAGGATTATTGTTAGCAGTTAATGAAGCTCCTCCTCTAATTCTAATATTAGGTTTTGAATCCGGAGCACCACCATCACTGGTAATCCTAACCCCTGGTGCTTTACCATTAATTAATTGGTCTGCGGAAACAATTGCTCCTTTATTAAAGTCTTTTTCAGAAACAGCAGTTACAGAACCTGTTAAATCCGACTTCTTTTTAGCACCATATCCAATCAAGACAACCTCCTCGATTTTCTTCTCTTTGGTGGCAGTGTCTTTAGTCTGCGCATGCATTACTGTACTTGCCAGTAAAAAAGCGGGCGCTATTTTTAATACCGTTGTAAAATTCTTCACAATTTTATTTTTATAGTTTCGTTTTTCAGTCTTAAACCCGGCTTGTAGCCAGTGTTGCAATTTAAAAAAAAATTAGAATTATCATAATTTTAATATAAATTATGAAAAAATTATGTATATTACGAAACCCTTTTTAGTTAAAATTATACGCCTCAATATTTTACACGATAGTATGCTATGCATAATATTTATTTTACATTAACAAAAAGTTAAACATGTGTTTAACTTAAATTCATATTGAACTTCGAAAAACTGGAACTTTCACCATAATAACTCCACAAAGAGCGGTATTCAAGAGATAATCCTTATCTTTGTAGTCAAAACTTTACTATAAATGTCAAACAGAAAGATGATTACGGCAGCTTTGCCTTATGCAAACGGTCCGGTTCATATAGGACATTTGGCAGGTGTTTATATTCCTGCGGATGTTTACGCAAGATTTCAAAGAAGATTAGGAAAAGATGTAGCTTTTATCTGTGGTTCGGATGAACATGGTATTCCTATTACCATAAGAGCTAAAAAAGAGGGAGTTACTCCACAGGATATTGTTGACAAATATCACGGGATTATTAAAAAATCTTTTGCTGATCTGGGAATTTCTTTTGATGAATATTCAAGAACAACTTCCCCAAAGCATTATGAAACCAGCCAGGATTTCTTCAAAGTTCTTTATGAAAAAGGAAAATTCACTGAAGAGGTTTCTGAACAATATTTTGATGAACAAGCGGGAGAATTCCTTGCAGATCGTTATATTGTAGGAACCTGCCCGAATTGTGGTAATGAAAACGCTTACGGTGATCAGTGTGAGAAATGTGGTTCTACCCTTTCTCCCTCTGAATTGATCAACCCGAAGTCAATGCTTAGCGGAAATGTTCCTATTCTTAAAGATACAAAAAACTGGTATCTGCCTCTTAACGAATATGAAGATTTCTTAAACGAATGGATTATCGAAGGTCATAAAGATGACTGGAAACCTAACGTATACGGCCAGGTTAAATCATGGTTAAACGATGGGTTAAAGCCACGTGCCATGACCAGAGATCTGAACTGGGGAGTTCCCGTTCCGCTTCCGAATGCAGAAGGAAAAGTTCTTTACGTTTGGTTTGATGCTCCAATCGGGTATATTTCATTTACTAAAGAATGGGCGGAGAAAAACGGAAAAGACTGGAAAGATTACTGGCAAAGTGAAAACAGTGACCTGGTACACTTTATCGGAAAGGATAATATCGTATTCCACTGTATTATCTTCCCAGCGATGATGAAAGCTCACGGAGACTATATCATGCCTAAAAACGTACCTGCTTTTGAATTCCTGAACCTAGAGAATGATAAAATCTCAACATCAAGAAACTGGGCAGTTTGGGCACATGAATATGTAGAAGACTTCCCTGGACAACAGGATGTTTTAAGATATGCTCTTCTTTCTTCAGCTCCTGAGACTAAGGACAATAACTTTACATGGAAAGACTTTCAGACGAAGAACAATTCTGAATTGGTAGGTATCTTCGGAAACTTCATCAACAGAGTTGCGGTTCTTATTCATAAATATTATGACGGAGTTGTACCTCAAGGAGACATTAACAGCCCGGAATTAAAAGAGATCAATAAAGCTGCTACTGAAATTTCAGGATTCCTTGATAAATATGAATTCAGAAATGCTTTATCAGCCTTAATGAACCTTGCGAGATTTGGAAACCAATATCTTCAGACTGAAGAGCCTTGGAAAACCATCAAAGACAATCCGGAGAAAGCGGCTCAGTCTTTATTTGTAGGAGCTCAGATCGCAGTTGCTTTGGCTCAGTTATGTGAACCGTTCATGCCTTTCAGTTCTGAAAAACTATTGAACATGTTCAATGTTGAAAAGAAAAGCTGGAGTGATGTTGAAACTCAGTCTGTTCTAATTGAAGCAGGCCACAAAATCAACGAAGCCTCTCTTCTGTTCTCAAAAATTGAAGACAATGTCATTGAATCTCAGATTCAAAAGCTGGAAGACACGAAACAAAATAATAAGAAAACAAACCCTAACGCTAACCCAATGAAAGAAGAAATCACTTTTGATGATTTTACTAAAATAGATCTTAGAACAGCAACTATTGTAGAAGCTGAAAAGGTAGAAAAAGCAGATAAATTACTAAAACTTACTGTAGATACAGGAGTAGATGTAAGAACTGTAGTTTCAGGAATTGCAGAAAGCTTTACCCCAGAAGAGGTAATTGGTAAGCAGGTCATGATCCTATTAAACCTTGCTCCAAGAAAGATCAGAGGTATTGAATCTCAGGGAATGTTATTATTAACGACTAAACCGGATGGTAAATTATCTTTCGTAACACCGGATGACAGCAATGTTGAAAACGGTATTGAGATTGGATAATTACTCCTTACTATAAAGATTAAGGCTGTTTCTATAGGAAGCAGCCTTTCTTTTTGATGATAAACAATAGGTTCTCGCAGATTCTGCAGATCATCCCGAAAATATTTTTAGAAAACATTTGGTATTTTTTTATATTTGCTGCCATCATTATGGTTAATAAAAACGTTTTAAGGAAACTCCCCGACTCAGAATTAGAAAAATATTTAAAGGAAGGCAATCGTTTTGTGCCGGAAGCGGTACAAATGGCTTATGAAATCCTTAAAGAAAGAGGGCGAATTTTTACTGGGCAAGAAGAAACTGCCGTTCAGCAACTCATTCAAAGAAAAAAAGAAGCAGAGGAAGCAAAATCTTTAGAAGAGAAAGAACTCTGGAGAGATCATATAACAGAGGATCCTAATGCCATAAAGCTTTTTCCCAGAGAAATGATATTCATTATCAGCCTCATTTTAGGAACCGTTCCAGGAGCTATTTTATTGGGAATGAATTTTATTAAACTTAAAAAATATTTCCCTGCTGTTATCACCATTATTTTCGGATTTATCTTTGTTCCTATTCAGAGTTTTCTTGTCCCTATGATACATAGTCTTAGTTCTAAAGACTTTTTTACTATTAAAAGAAGTCCTGAGTTTATGGTTGCAGGATTAGGAGCATTTATTTTATTTATATTTTGGGTAATCTTTACACCAAAAAAGCTGCCCTACCGAGCAGCTTCCTATATTTTACCCCTTATTATCTGTGTAATAATGGCTGTTTTAATCACCATCAATTATCAGGGGTTATTTTCTAGTTATATCTTGGTCAGCTTCGCCAAATAAGAGTCTTCATCCTTCAATACCTTCTCCATTTTAAACCCATTATGCTCAGCAGCATTTTTCAACGTATTGAAATCAAGGTAAAGCCATGTAATCGGCTTTTCAGATTCACCTTTATAATGAACAATATATTCAAGCTCTCCGTAATATCCTCCGGCAGGAATGTATACTCCACCATCTTCATCACGATCAAACATATAGAGAATATCAGTACTGTCAATCAGAATCTGCCCTCCTTCATTCAACAAGCTTCCTAATTTCTGAAGATAAGTATCAATTTTAGATAATCCTTCAAAAATTCCGGTTCCGTTCATCAATAGTAAAACAGTATCGAATGTTTCTCCTGAAAAATCAAGGATATTTGCACAAACAGCCTTGTTGATTCCTCTTAATTGACAAACCTCAATAGATTTCGGAGAAATATCCAAAGCGATAACATCAAGGTCAGCATCATTCTGAAGATACAAAGCATGTGAACCGGCACCGGCACCAATATCCAGAACTTTTCCTCTGGATAACTGCAAAGCTTTTTGCTCAATTTCATTCATATCTTCAAAATCCCTGAATAAATAATCTACAGGAAGTTCATCCAATTCAGAAATTGATGTTTCTGTCTGCAGGTCTTCAGGATTTGCATCATGGTAATAATCCCAGATGGCTTGGCCCATTAAATCTTTCATAATGGCAAAGATACGGCTTCACAGCGTAAAATTCAAAGTTCAAGGTTAAAGCTTAAGGTTCCTGTTACCCCATCTACATTCTTTCAGCCTCTTAATCTAGAGTTTACTATGCTATTGATTCTTTTTCTTCATGTCTGTCTGCTTGTGACTCGTTTTCGGCTTTTCCTGATTTCCAGTAAGAAAATGCGTAAAGTTCTTTTGAAGTCCAGTTTTTTTCTTTTCGGAGATACGTTCTTACTTCTTTAACGCTAGAGAATTCACAAGCTACATATCCGAATTTTGAAGTTTCAGGAATATCAATACTTTTTACGGCATCAGCAATCTCACTACTGAACTGAGGCTGGGCATTATGAAGCCATTTAAATTCAATATCTGCTTTGGTGTTCAATATCTGTTCATCTTCTTTTCCATGAACTTCGATAATACAAACTCCTTTTGCGGTTTCAGGAAGGGTTTCTAAAATAGCACTCAAAACAGGAATTGCCGTAGCATCACCTGCCAATAAATACCATTCTGCTTCAGGATACAGCTCTTTTCCATCCAGGCGCATCATTACCCCAAGTTTCCCCCCTGCTTCTGCTTCTCTTGCCCATTTTGAAGCTGGTCCTCCGTCTCCATGATCTGCAAAATCAATGAAAATTTCATTTTTTTCCAAATCAATTCCTCTGTGGGTATAGGTTCTGATGGCCGGCGCCACTTCTTTTGGCGGATACACCCATTCATCATTTTCTATAGTCGGAAAATGCACTTCATTTAATCCAACCGGAGGAATGGCAATTTTATTATTGTCTCCTATCGTGGTATTTTTGAACAAATGAACTTCAGGAGAATACAGATACACTCTGATGAAATGATCCGTAATGTATTCTTTTCTGGTGACTTCGGCAATGAACTGCCCTGTTGAAATTTGAGCCATAACTGAAATGTTTTTTTAATTAAAATCCGGCTTCCGATCAATATCAGAAACCGGATTTGTAGAAAGTATTTAATTCAGATTAAAGCAGTAGTACCTTAATCTTATTTTTTAAAATTCAAAAGTGTAAGACAGGTTAAATGTTCTGCCTCTTCCTTTATAATTAAACAGGTCCGGAATTCCATAGCTTGAATATAAAACCTGGGAACGTTTGCTCCAGATGGTTTGATAATCTGTATTGAAAAGATTCTGAATTCCAAGGTTGAACTTCCCAAACTGGAATCGGTACCCTATCATTAGATCTGAGGTATTGTATCCTTCAATTACGTTCTTAAGTTCATCCTTCTGCTTGAAATTCTGTAAAGACTGGAATCTAAATGACCAGTTTTTCACATTATACCCAATGTATGTAACCAACTTGGATGGCGAAGCATTATAAATTTCCTGTTTCTGCCATTCTCCTTTATTGTCTACTTCAGATTTGATTAATAATCCGCTTGCTCCGAAATAAACTCCATTGTTCATGGAATAAGAAATCTCTGCTTCGATTCCCATATTTCTTAATTTCAGATCGTTAACAAGAATCTGGAATGTATTTTTATCTACAGCTACAGTTTTGTCAGAATTACTTAAGAATCCGGCAACCTGTGCTCTCAGCCCACCTTTATTAATACGGTATCCTACTTCAAACTGATTGGTTTTGATGGCCTGTAAAGGTTGCTCTTTGACATTGATACTGGAAACTACATCCCAATGGGTTCCATTCAGTTTATAGGTTCCTATTCCATAATATTTAGCAGGATCTGCTAAGCTTGCACCTTGGGAAAATGTTCCCCATACCTGGTGCTGCTCGCTGATTTTATACAGTAATCCTGCATTGGCTAATGTGACATTATACGAGCTTTCTCCTCCCGGAATGGCTGAAGCAGAGGCTCCATATCCCATAGCAATCTGTGTCTGTTGTACAGAGCCTACAAAATCATCCATTTTTACGTTGATGTGCTGGTAACGTACTCCTGCATTAAGCTGTAACTTAGGAATAATATTATATTTTGCCTGAACGTATCCTGCATAACTTTGGGAATGGTTAGTAGGATATCTTCCCAACCTGTATTGAGTCTGGTTAATTAATCCGCCGCTGGACATTGTTTTAGTAATATCATATACTGATTGTGTCCCTTCAAATTTTTCAAAATCTATATCAGCTCCATAAGTTACATTCAATCCTTTCCATGATTTTGACAATAACGCTTTTATTCCTGAATAATAGGTATCCTGCTGAGATGAAGACATATAAGCTGCGCTTTTTTTATCTGCCAAAGCTACATTGCCAGGAAAAGGATAAAACCCTAGCTTCTCTCCTCTCGTCGCAAGCTGAATGTACAGATCCTGACCTCCTAAAATATTATTCCCGTTATAGGCAACGGTTGCCATGTAACGTTCTGTTCCTATGTTTTTATCAGAGGAAAAACCATCTCTCATTTCCAGCAAACTTCCGTCTTTCTTGGTAAAAGCGCTTAGGTTTTGGCCTAAATACAAACTTCTGTCTCCATTGAATTTTGAGTTATAATATTGAACAGAAGCTGTTATTTTATGTTTATTGTTAAACTGATACCCTCCGGTCGCAAGAACGTCAATAGATTGATTGTACTGAAGATCGGTTTGGGTAATATCTGTAAAAAGCTGTTTTTGATCTGCGCCGTACACTCCACCATTTTGCTGGTAAGCAACTCCAAGTCTCCCGAAGAACTTCTCTCCTTTCCCTGAAATAGCTTGAGCCGCACGGAAATCATGGTCATCTTTTCCCATAAAACCTGTACGAACTCCCAATTCAGTTTCCCCGCTGATTCCTTTTTTAGAAGGTACTTTCGTAATAATATTAATAATACCACCGGTTGCATTTCCACCATAGATAGAACTGGCTCCGGAAAGTACCTCAATTCTTTCAATATTAAATGGATCAATAGCATCCAGCTGACGACTGATGGCACGGATACTATTCAGAGAAACCCCATCAATCATTACCAATGCAGAACGTCCTCTCATATTCTGTCCGTAATTGGTTCTTCCCTGTGGACCAATATCCATACTTGGGATTAAAATGGATAACATTTCCTTAATCGGAACTCCACTTTTGGCCTGTTCCTGAATTTTTTCTTTCTGTACAACCCAAACGGTACCGGGAATTTCAGAAATTTTAGTAGGTTTTCTTGATGCTACGATAACCACATCTTCTATACCTTTAGAGGCTACAGAATCTTTAACAGTTTGGGAAAACATTAATCCCGATGCTAATAGACCTATGAATGCATAATGCTTTTTCATTCCTTCAAATCAAAGTTTTATAATCCTGCAAATATAATTCTTATTTAGAACTAATAAAAACAATGAGGACTGAAATTTTTCAGTTTTTGAATTAAAAGGCTGGAAGAAGTAACAAAGGTTGGAAGCTTCATTTGTCTTATAATTAATAGATGGAACAATAGGCGTTAATCTTCTTTCATTATTTCAAGCTTCGCTCCTAAAATAGTAAAATCCCAGCCCAACAAAGGACCAGGATTTTACAGTGAAAAACAAGGTATCTTTACATCGCAGGTCCGGCTGCGTCTTTTATTTCTTCTAATAATTTTTTTCGTTCACGAAGTCTCCTTCTTGCAATAACAGATTTACCACTAAGTACTCTGATAAATCTGAAATATTGGAATCGTTTGGCTCCGAAATGGTGGGTTATTACATACAATAAGACTCCAAAGCCAATCAGAACAATAAATCCGAAGATCTTTTTAGTTGCTATTAAAATAGCATTAAGCTGGATGGTTTTCATATTACCCATAACATATTGTGGAGTTACCGTCATTCCATCCATATAAACAGCAAGATCTCCTACTGCTGTAATCTGAAAACGGTATTGTAACCAAGAGTATAAAGTTGAAAAAATACCTACGGCTAAAAAGGTTCTCCAAACCAATACCAATCCTATGGCTGCAAGCATTTCATCCATTTCAAGCTTATCTAAAGTATAAAACCATACAGAGATAAACAATGAACACATTCCATAGCCCTTTAAAAACATGGGTAAATACCAGTTATCATAGTTGAATTCCAGTACCATAGAAAAATACATAATGATGGCATAGCCTACCATTCCTGCAAACCCTGAAAAAATATACATTTTCAATGGTTTTTCATTCTTAAACCAAAATATAGCAATCACTCCAGCCAAAATGATTCCCGGTATCATCAGCATGTTCAGCCTGGCATTAGTCAATTGATCATATCCTAAAACTCCCACGGCAAAAGTAGTCTGGATAGAAGCTGTTCCGAGGAACATTCCCAACCAAAACAGCATAAACAAGCCATTTTGTACGTTACTTTTTGTAAAAATTTTAAATGAAAGATAAGGTCTTTTTAATGTTAACTGACGAATGGAAAGTAATGCAAAGCTCACAAATGCAGCAATACTTGCATTAATGATATTCTTCGAGTTCCACCAATCCTGCTGTCTTCCAAAAGCATATACATAGGCCGAAAACATAAAGGTGGACACAAAAAGTAAGATACTCAGCCAATCAATATAATGCAATGGAACTTTCAGGGCAAAATATTTATCATGCATAAAAATCCAGTGGATTAATGCTAAAACAAAGCATAGAACCGCAGCAAAAATGTAAAACTGCTGCCAGTTGTAAAGGAGTGCAAATTCTGCTGAATAATAAGCTGCTACCTGATTCATCACCAGAACAAATGTATAAAACACGCCATAAAACATTCCTCGGTTTCCAATCATTACCATCAATGGCAGGAAAAGTTCAATGGTTACCATCATCTTCATAAATCCGATCAGTAAGGCAGAAAACACGAAGATCATTGGCTGTAAAGTGGTCGCGTTGATATAACTCAATAGTCCTAAAAGCACTAAAAGCAATACCATTTTATCTCTTACTTTGAATCTCATTTTAATTCTGAGGACAACAGGCATGCAGGCTCCCATTCCAATAGTGGTTGCATAATTCGCCCACATAAAATATTCTGTCATAGCCCCGGTACCACTCACCAAATAGCTGATATTCCCAGTATACACCCCACCAATCGGCATTACTACGGCGAGCAGCAATACAATCAGCAGAAGCTGTACCGGTTTAGGTACCCAGTCGCTATATAATCCTTTGTTGTACATATTTTTTTAGATAATAGATTTCAGATATCAGATAATAGACTTTTACTTTTCAACCTTCCTTTTTCATCCGGCATACAGTCTGGAACCTGATATCTTCCATCTTTTAGTGTTTATTAATGTTCACATTCATATTCATTCCTGCCCCCAGCTTATCCAGGTCTTCTTTTGTATTGGAAGTAGTGAATTCAATTCTTACAGGGATTCTTTGCTGTACTTTAATAAAGTTTCCGGTAGAGTTATCGGTTGGTACACTTGAATATCTTGATCCGGTAGCTGCAGAAACAGCAGTTACTACTCCTTCAAATGTCTTTCCTCCTAAAGCATCTGCCGTCATGGTCATCTTCTCTCCTACTTTAATATTAGGCATCTGGCTTTCAAGGAAGTTGGCTGTTACCCATTTCTGACCATTCAATACGATAGTTGCCACTTGTTGGCCGGGTTGAATCAATTGTCCTTCAGAAATCGTTCTTCTTCCCATCACCCCATCATAAGGTGCTGTGATTACAATATAAGAAAGGTTAATTCTCGCCATATCCAGTGCAGATTTTGTTCTTTTGATCTCAGCATCATTGATTCCCAATCTGCTTTTCACTTCTGTAGTGGAAAGATTTGCGGATTGTTTTTGATTTACTAATGTCTCATAAGCCGCCTTTTGAGCATCGTACTCTGTTTTTACCTGATCATATTGTTGTCTTGTAACTGCTTCAGCAGATAAAAGATTTTTGTATCTGTTCAGGTTCTGTTCAGCATTCCAAAGTCTTGCTTTTGCTCCGGCAATATTAGATTGCATTACATTTACATTGTTGGAAACAGTATTGATAGAAGAACTGGTTGCTGTTTTTTGAGCCATAGCATTTTGATAAGCTGCCTCAGCCTGTCCCAATTGTGTCAGGATTTCTCGTTCGTCCAAAACCACCAGTGTATCTCCTTTTTTTACTCTTTGGTGTTCAATAAATTTAATTTCTTTGATGTAAGCAGAAACCCTTGTATTGATAGGGTTGATGAATTCTTCTACTTGAGCAGCTTCCGTATAGGTTTTGTTTCCGATGTGGAAATATTCACGGATGAGCCAGAATAACCCAAATCCAATCACCAGAAAAACGATGATATTGGAAATGATGGCTCTGATTTTATTTTTTTTGTTTTGCTTTTTTTTGTTTTCTCCACTTGGTGTTGCCGGAGTGGATGTGGTATTTTGAGTGGTTTGTTCCTTGTTTTCCATTGTGTTGATTTTCAGTTTTAAAAAATTAAAGTGTCCCGGTAGATTTCAAAAGGTTATAATATTGATACAAAACGTTGATCTCTGCATTGGCAAAATCCAGCTCCGATTGCAGTTTCTGGTTCTGCGCATCAATCATTTCCGCCTGCACAGCCAATTGGTTCAGATATTTGGCTTCAGTAATTTTGTAATTTTCTTCTGCCAGCCTTTTGGAATCATTAAGAATATCTGCCTGTTGAATCGCTTCCTGATATTTGGTATACGCTGCATTCACGCCCATATCTACATTCTGCTGTACCAAAGTCATAGCATCATTAGCCTGGTTCTTCTGCAGTTCACCTAATTTTACTCTTTCTTTAGTTTTATACAGGGTATCAATATTGTAACTAAGAGAAACACCTGTCTGCCAACCTCCTGAATACATATCCAAGACAGGATTTCTCGTAGTAATGGGTCTCTGTAAGGTATATCCACCGAATCCTGCCACAGTAGGTGAATTATCAGTTTTAATAATTTCAATATTCTTATCAGCGACCGCAATATTTTTCTGTGCAGACTTTAACACTGGATTGCTGTCATGAGCAAGACTCATATAATAATCCATTCCGATTCCTGATTCTTTGTTCGTCAAATTTTCAGTGGGAACAATTTCAGTATCAGAAGATAGCCCTAATGCAATATTCAGATTATAATTAAGAATTTTTCTATTGTTGGAAAGGGTAAGAATTCCCTGATCCAGATTTTTAAGGGCAAGTTCTCCACGAATTACTTCATTTCTGGTTACCATTCCCTGTTGATAGAATTTCTGAATATTCTTAAGACGTTCCTGAGCTAACTTCTTATTATTCTGAAACACTTCTTCCTGATTGATAATCTTGTAGACATCCAGATAGTTTGAAATCACTAAAAATTTTACATCCTGTTTATTTTTCTCCAAATCCAGTTCAGAAAGCTGTTCACGAAGCCCTGCCATTTCAATGGATTTATTTACCAATCCTCCTTTGAAGATCAGCTGTGTTGCCTGAACAGCGTAAGAACTTCCGTAGTGAGGCATCGGAACTTTTGTAGAATTAGAAAAGTCTTTATCGATAGCTACAGCATCTCCCAAATAGAATTGGCTTGTAGAAGCGGTGATGGTTGGAAGTTTCTGAAGCTTTACAACGTTGATATTCTGTTTGGCAATATCAATATTCTGAGCTGAAACCTTCAACTGCTGATGATTCTGGACTGCCAGTTCGGCAATCTCACCTGCGGTCATCTGTTTTACCTGTTGTGAAAAAAACAGCGCAGGAAAAGCTGCTATCAGAACTGATAGTGCTGTTTTTATATTCTTTGTCATTTTACCTTGTTTTACAGATGCAAAGTTAGAACAACAACAAATTCAATCAAATGTTTGATTTTTGGAAAAAGATGTTCAAATGTAAGATTTTAACTTTCGAACTGATGTCTGTATTGTCTTGGGCTTACCTCCAGATGTTTTTTAAAAAAGTGAGAAAATGCATACTGATCGCTAAAGCCGAGGATCGAAGAAATCTCAGAAACAGGTTTACTAGAAGAGTTTAAAAGCACTTTCGCTTCATTGATAACGATTAAAGCGATGATGTGACTTGCGGTCTTTCCGGTAACGTCTTTCACCACCGATGATAGATGTCTGGTTGTAATGGATTGTCGTTCGGCATAGAACTCAACGGTTCTTTCTGTAAGGTGATATTCAGAAAGGTCTGTAAGAAAAACAAAGACAATTTCTTCCTGTCTGGACATCTGGTTCATAGAATTATTATCTTCTTTGGAAATAATTCCCGCCATCTGATAGCAGAATACAGAAAAAAGATGTTCCACCATTTCTTTTTTGTACAGCATCTCTGTTTCAGAATCAAGGATGTATTTCAGGAAGTTGACGCTTTTCCACACAACCTCCATTTCATCTTCCGGAAAAGGAACTCCTTTATTCATCTGCTGTCTGAAGTATCGATATGTAATCAATCTATTGAATTTCAAAGATAAAGCAGAAATAAAATCCCTTTTATAAGAAACCATTCTCGACTGAAAGTCATCGCTTACTGCTACTACTTCATAAATAGTCTGCGGATCGGTTACCATAAACATATTGGCAGAAACCTCCAGATCGCTAAAGTGCTGACGAAGTTTTATGGTTCCTGATTTAATAAAAATAAATGCCGGATTTTCGGGCCGGAATGGTTTATCAACGGCAATTCTCTCAAAAATATTACGTTCCGTAGAGATTTCAACTCCGAACTTTTCTAAGGCAGACATAACACAAATGTAAGCAATCTTATCACCGATTACAAAATTTTATTATTTTAGCATTAATCCAATTCCTGTCAGTATGAGAAAGGTTGATTTATTATTTGCAGAATATAGCAAGAGCCATAGAAATGCGACTAACAAGTTCATTCACTGGTTTTGCGTACCCCTAATTTTTTGTTCTATCCTCGGATTTATTTCGTTGATTCCTTCCCCCCATTTCTGTATTTCTTATTTTGGATGCATTAGTATCATCAGTTTAATTGCTATTGTCATCATCAGTTTGTATTATATCAGACTGTCCCTGCTCATTGGTTTCATAATGATCTTTACAATGCTGTTGGCAGAACACTTTATTTATTGTACCAATATCAGTTTGGGTAAACAGTCCTGGATTATATATCTGAGTGTCTTTTTAATTACCTGGATTCTTCAGTTTATCGGGCATAAAATTGAAGGTAAAAAGCCTTCTTTTCTTAAAGATATTCAGTTTTTACTGATCGGGCCGATATGGCTTTTAAGTTTTATTCTTAAAAAGACAGGAATAAGATATTAACTTATTGGGCTTATTCTTTTAAACAATTTTGTAGACCCTTATTTTTTCTAAGCATGGTTTTTGATAGTATTCATGAAAAATTAACTATTCATGAGAACAATACTGTTACCTTTACTTTTCATTGCCTTTATCAGTTGCAGTAAATCTAATGCTGATAAGCATTCCGTGAATGCTGCTCTTACAGAAATAATAATGGAAGATGAAGCTCCACGTCCCCCCTCTTCCCTTTCTGAAAAACTTCTTCCTGATAATAAATCGTCCACTTCTGCTGAAATTAAAACAGATACGATATCCCGTAAAATCATCAAAAACGGAAATATGAGAATTCAGGTTGGTGAGATAAAAAAAGCGCAAACCCTCGTCAATGACATTCTGAAAAAGAACAATGCTTATATCCAGAAAGAAGAATTTCAGAATACCGATATGAATGAAACCATGAATCTAACCATCCGGGTTCCTCACAAGAATTTTGATGCACTTATCAACTCATTTTCTGATGGTGTAGGTTCTGTGTTATCTAAAAATATTTCATCAGATGATGTGACAGAGGAATATACTGATGTATCCATAAAACTGGCCAACAAAAAAATCTATCTTGAAAAGTATAGGGATATGCTTAAAAGTGCGAAAACCACTAAAGATATGCTGGAAATTCAGGAAAAGATCCGTGTACTGGAAGATGAAATTGATGTGGCTGAAGGCAGACTCCGCTTTATAGACGACAGGGTGAATTACAGCACTTTAAATTTAAGTTTATATAAAGAAAAAGTAAGAAGCTCTGCAACGTCTAAAATTGGATTCGGAAGCCGGTTTGTAGATTCTCTGACAGAAGGATGGAACAGTTTTGTAGCCTTTTTATTAGGGATTATTTCCTTTTGGCCATTCTTTTTGCTAATTCCCCTGGTGATTTTCCTATGGAAAAAATGGAAAAAGAGAAAACCGTAATTTTTTCAATATAAACATACATAAGAAAGCCGAATCACTATTGAGATTCGGCTTTTATTTTATTGGGCATATTTTGTTGGAAGATCCGGATAATCATCTTTTAATGGGATTGTTTTTCCTCCTTTAGAGACTTCAGCTTTGGGATGCTCGTTTTTAAACAGTTTAAAAGTAATAAAAACAGGTTCATTACTCTTCATCTTGTTCAACTCTTTAAAAGCGTCCAAAATTTCCTGACTGTCAAAGGAATAACTACTTCCGTATTTCTGTGTATTTCCCCAATCTATTAAAATCCTATTTGGAATATTTCTTCGTTTCGCATCCTCAAAGGTTTCATTGTCTGTTCTCATTGATTTACCATCAAAAGCATAGGCAGAAATTTCTGAAATTTTCTCAGCATCTTCAGTTTCAATTTTCACTCCCCACAAATACTTTTGTATTAAAATATCTGAATAATCTGATACTTCTTTCAGGGAAGGAAATTCATTATACTCGTTACCGGCATACTTTCTGTACACCAACATTTTCAATGCTCCCGGTATTTCTTTTGCCTGAAAATTTGCAACTAATTTTGACCCAAAACTCTTATTCTTCGACTGCTCAACCATCATCAAAACCTTCCCTTCCGGTTGAATTTCTACCTTCAAATCTGCTCCCAAGCTTTTATTTTCTAATAAAGTCTTCATTTTATCCAAAGGAAGTCTTACATTCAGCTGATAGAACTTTTTCTCTTCAACAGAAAAGTATTTAACGGATAAAGAATCGGGCAGCAAATCATCCTGAGTCCAAAAATAAGCGGAATCAGATCCTTTTTTTGAAACAATTAATTTAGAAGAATCGAACTCTAATCTATTTTCAGATTGATTAAAAGTATTGATAAAAACAGCATCAAGAATTTTTAACATCCCTGATTTCTCATCTGATGAATTCGGTTCTAGGCTTATGATCTTTGCTGACCAGCTTAATTTATCAAATTCCTTTTTTTTCACCAACGTAATTCCATACAGAATAACCAGCAATATAAAAATGCCTGCCAAACAAAAATTCAAGTAATCGATGACCGTTTTCTTCATGTTTTTAGTGGTTAAAGGATCTTCCTAAAGCTGCTAAAAAACTCAATGCTATAAAGCCTAAAATTGAAATAATTACTATAAAAACAGTAAAATATTTAAAAGATTTTTTATATCTGGATTCTCCAATAAACATAGTAAGAAAAATAGAAACTACCGGTATTAAAAAACAAACAAAATCAAAACTTAAACCTTCCCCTATCTTAACCTCGAGATCTACATAATCCAAGTATTTAATAAGTAATACCTGGATACAAAACAATAGAAAAACGGTAAGAAATGGGTTATTTTTCATCATTATTTTTTTATTTTCCTAATACGAATACAGCAGGAACTTTATGAAGCTCAGGCTTTTGTTTCTGCCAGTCTTTTATTGTTTTCGTCTTGATAAATTCATGCTCAGGATCATTGATATTAGCAGCGATGCAAAGTTTTGTATTGGGGGACAAAAACTTCGTCAGGTCTTCAATAAGCTGATTGTTTCTGTAAGGAGTTTCCATAAAAATTTGTGAATATCCTGTTTTCTGAACTACACTTTCCAGCTGTTGAATCTGCTTCTTCTTTTCACTTTTATCAATCGGAAGATATCCATTAAATGTAAATTCCTGCCCGTTGAATCCACTGGATATTAATGCCAGAATAATAGATGATGGTCCTGAAATAGGAATGACCCTGATATTTTTTTCATGGCACCATTTTACCATCAGGTTTCCCGGATCTGCAATACAAGGCAATCCTGCCTCTGAAAGCAGCCCGAAGTCCTGCCCTTTCAACATCAGCTGTTGCGCTTCTTTGATGTCAGCATTTTCTGTATACTTATCCAATAAAAACAGTTTCAGATCAGCCTGTTTCTTTTCAGGAGCAAAGAATTTAACCACCTTTCTGGCGGTTTTCTCATTTTCCACAAAGAAGTAATCCGTTTGCATGATATATTCCTTAATAACCGGCGCAAAATGAGTGATAGAAGTATTTTCTGATAAGTAAGCAGGGAGTAAAAAAAGCATTGTTTTATTTTTTAGTTCTTTCGTTTAATGATGGTTGTGGGAAGTATTTTGCAAGGTCCATGGAGAAGGTTACAGAAGTTATTTTCCAGATTCCGTTAATCTTCATCAGCATCCAGATCTCTTTTCCCCAGTTTTCCATTTTTCCGTCATACCAAAAACTGTAATCGAAATTGGCAGAAGCTACTGCTCCATCTTCAACGATTTTAATATTGTCAAATTTTTCTTCAGACTTGTCATCTTTAAAGCCTTTGATGAAAGCTTTATAATCATCAGCAAAATAATATTCTGCTTTAGGATTTTTCTCCAGACGTTTCGCCTGTGTCCTATCTTTATAGATTCCAGTCCAAAGTACAGGTTCCTGAAATAACGACAGGTATTGAGCTTCATTTCTTGTTTTAATACTTTCCATAAAGTCATTCATTACTTTAAGTATTTCTTTTTCATCTTTGGTTTGAGCGAAAGAGAAATTAAAGCCAAGTACAAGTAATAATAATAGTTTTTTCATGATTATGTTATTAGGATTTGCTTTCTGATGACATCACATCCCTTCTCCAAAAGTTGGAAAACATCTTCAAAATCTTTCATATCTCCCCAATACGGATCCGGAACTTCAGCATTTTCGCGATCTCCCAACACCTCCAGAAACAATGATATTTTCTGGCGTTCTTCTTCATTTTTAGCTTTGGAAACAACATCTTCAAACACGTCTATATCCATACAGTAAATCTTATCAAAAGTTTCATAATCTGCCCTTGTGATAGGTCTGGATCTTTGTCTGGAAATATCAACACTATGATTAGCTGCTGTTTTAATGGCTCTTTTATCCGGATGTTCTCCTTCATGCATGGAAATGGTTCCCGCAGAATCTACCATAAAGCTTTCGGGTACTTTTGTTTTCATAATTCCTTCTGCCAAAGGGCTTCTGCATATATTTCCGAGACAAACCATCAGGATTTTCATAGTCTGATATTTAATAAATTAAACTGCAATCAACTTGTATTGTTTTAACAAATCTAAATAAAAAATGAAGAATATAACTATTCTTCATTCTTTAATATTTTAGCTTAAGATCATCTTACTGCTTAATTCTTTCGGTAAGATCCTTAACGTATTTCTTGATTTCTTTATCAATTTTCGATACATCTTTGATGGTATCACAAGCATACATTACTGTAGAGTGGTCCTTCCCTCCCATTTCTTCACCAATTTTAGTGAATGTGGAATTGGTAAATTCTTTTGAGAAATACATAGCCAACTGTCTTGGTAATGCAATCTCTCTCTTTCTTGTTTTAGAAAGAAGCTGCTCTTTTTTGATTCCAAAATAGTCGCATACTACTTCCTGAATATAAGGAATATTGATGACCTTCTTTTGGTTGGCAGCAATTCTGTTGATGGTTTCCTTTAATAATTCAAGACTTAAGTCTCTCTTATATACTGTAGAATATGCAATTACCGAGTTGATAACCCCGATTAATTCTCTAACATTTGTTTTAGTTTCAACAGCAAGGAAATCAAGCATATCACCAGGAAGTACAATTCCGTCTCTGCTTAGTTTGTCTTCAATGATCTGTCTTCTTGTAGATAAATCCGGAGATTTGATTTCTGCAGAAAGTCCCCATTTGAAACGGGAAACAATTCTGTCCTGGATATCCATGATGTCTGCAGGTGCTTTATCAGAAGTCAGGATAATCTGCTTTCCATTTTGGTGCAAGTGATCAAAAATATGGAAGAAACTGTCCTGCGTTGCCGATTTTCCTGATAAGAACTGAATATCATCAATAATCAGTACATCTACCATTTGATAGAAATTAGCAAATTCTGTTTGCTTATGTGCTTTTGCAGCTGAAATAAACTGCTGAATGAATTTCTCTGAAGACAAATAAAGAACTACTTTGTCTGGAAACTGATTCTTAACTTCAAGACCAACAGCCTGTCCTAAGTGTGTTTTTCCTACTCCATATCCTCCATATAAGAATAATGGGTTGAATGCTGTAGCTCCCGGTCTTTTTGCAATAGATCTTGCGACGGTAGCTGCAAATTTATTACTCTCTCCTTCTACATAACTATCAAAAGAATAGTCTGGTTTCAAGTTAGAATCAATATTTACTTTTCTAATTCCAGGGACCACAAAAGGGTTTACAATATTAGCAGAGAATCCTTGTGGCATTGTTTCCTGTGTTTTTGGAGTAGGAACGCTTTGTCCCTTCATATTCATGGTAACCGGCTTTTCCTCACCTTTTGGTCTGTTTTCCATTACAGAATACCATAATTTCACTCCTTTTCCAACATTTTTCTTCAGGGCAGCAGAAAGTAAGGACAAGTAATTATCCTCGATATATTCCTTGTAAAAATCGCTCGGTACGATAAGCGTAAGGTTATTAGACACTAATGAAAGTGGCTGCACCTTATCGAATAACATATCGAAAGATTTTTCAAGTTTTTTCAGGTCAGAATTATCTTCAGCTGCGTTCAAGTTATCGCGCATAAACTGAAGGCACTTCTGCCATATCATCATTAAATTGTCATCCATTTTTATGCCCTGATTATTCTTTTGTTTGTACTGTTTTTAGAAGGGAGACAAAGGTCCAATATTTTCTTTTTAAAAAAAAATATTGCAGGTATTGATTATTTAAAAATATATTTGTATGTATAATTTAAGACCTAAAATGATACACACAACACACTCAATAAGAGTACGTTACGCAGAAACAGACCCCATGAAATATGTATACTATGGCAACTACGCCGAGTACTTTGAAGTAGGCCGGGTTGAACTCTTCAGAAGTATAGGAATTTCATACGATGAAATTGAAAACCAAGGAATTTGGCTGCCTGTTTCGGACTACAAAATTAAGTATATTCGCCCAGCTTTATATGACCAAAAATTAGAAATTCACACGTACGTAAAAAAAATTCCCGGGGTAAGAATTGAATTTGAGTATGAAATTTACAATGAAGAGCATATTAAAATTACCGAAGCATCTACTACTCTTTTCTTTTTAGATGCTAAAACAAATAAAGTCATTAAATGCCCGGATTTCTTGATGGAGATGATTGAAGCAAATTGGGAGAAGCCATGAGAAGATGGATTATAAGAGTTTGTGATAAGAAATATGAGACAATAACTCTATCGCCAACGACTTTAAACCTTATTCCATCCTTTAACTTTCGAGTATAATTTGCACCTTTGCACTTTTATTAACCTAAACCTTATATCAATATTATGAAGATTGCATTTTTGGGGCCTCATGCCAGCTTTACCCAGCTTGCCGCTGCACAGCTCTTTCCTGATGATGAGCTTTTACCACAGGCGAGCATTCTGGACTGTTTTGGAGCAGTAGAGAACGGGGATACACTCAAAGCTGTTGTTCCTTTGGAAAACTCTATTGAAGGCACTGTATCCATGACGCTGGATTATTTATATAAGACACCGTCTATTAAAATTGAAGCAGAAGCAGTAATGCCCATTGCCCACCACTTAATGATTCATCCTGAAAATTCTGTTGAGGAAATAGAAAGGATTTATTCACATCCACAGGCACTGGCTCAGAGCTTTCATTTTTTAGATACTCATTATAAAGAAATTCCCAAACAGGATTTTTCTTCTACAGCCGCTGCCGCTAAGTTCGTTTCAGAGAATAAGGACACTAAAATTGCTGCAGTAGCCAATCAGTTTGCTGCTAACTTATATGGTTTGAAAATTATCAATCGTAATATTCAGGATTTTGAACAGAATCATACCCGGTTTATCATCATTTCCAAACGGCAAAACAAATACGACAATAGCCAGCTGGAAACATTAGGAGAGAAATCAGGAATGCTTGTTACCCTTCCTGAAGATCATCCAGGAGGGTTACATCAAGTGCTGTCAGTTTTCGCATGGAGGAAAATGAACCTCAGCAAAATTGAATCCAGAACATTAAAGACCGGATTAGGTAATTATTTCTTTTTTATCAATGTGGAAGGCCCATGGAAGGATATCCTTCACGGGAATGCCCTGAAGGAGCTTGAATCTATTAACGCAGAAGTAGATTTCCTTGGAAATTATAAAGAATTTCTTTTAGAAAGCTAAAAATAGTTACACATATCAACCCAAAACCAGCACTATTATCAAAATAATAGTGCTTTTTTATTGAATTTTTTCAGTAAAAAATATTTTTTTTCATCATAAAGATCCTGAGAGCAATAGCTTATAACTCAAAAAAAATAACCCACACAATAGGGATATTTATTTTTTACAACCCTCTCAAATACACTAGTTTAGAAAAATAAAATAAAAATAACTCGTAATTAAAATATGTAATAATATATTACAAAATATAAACATACGTTTAAAAATATTACATCATATTAATGTTAATTGTGAAAATTTCACAATTTAGAGTATAATTTTATTGTATATTTGTTAGCAACTAAATAAAAATCTTGATCATGAAAACTAAACTTTACAGCCTAATGTTGGCATGTGCAGCATTGCCATTATTTTCACAAGTAGGAATTAATACTAATGCCCCAACAGCAACACTGGATGTCAATGGGACAATGAGAGTTCGAGTTACCCCTCCTGCAGCTACAGTGACCGGATATCAGATTTTAGCCCAGGACGCCGCCACTACTGAGGTATTTGCAATGGACCCACAGCTTTTAATAGGCGCCTCTAATACAAACACCTCTATTTATGCTGCCAAAAAAACCGCTGGTATCAGTCTTTTAAGCCTTGGACTCTTTCCTTCCGGTTTTAGAGCAGTTAATTTCCTTGCAGCAGAAAGAACTCTTGGATCAGCAGCATTGTTCAATGATACCGATAATACTTATACAATTCCTTCTACAGGTGTTTATGCAATAGGATTCAGTTTCCGTTATGGAACAGGGCTACAAGCTTCTATCTTAGCAAATAGCCCGGGAATTGGTATCGTAAGAACCAGAGCCGGAGTTGCTGCAACGATTGATAGCCGTGCTTTTAGTGGAGCCAACCTGGTATTGTTAAGTTTAACAATTTCTGAAAGTTCACTTAATTCAGCATATTCATTCCAGGCAGGTGACAAAGTTTCATTCGGACTTGTAGGATCTACCGCTCTTGACGTAGGATTACTAGGTTCCAGTATCGCTTCATTCTACATTTATAAAATATCCAATTAACAGAGACATATTGTTAGTTATCTATATCGTTAGCCCATCGCAATATAAGCGATGGGTTAATTTTTAATACCATTTAAATTTCTTTATATTTGATAAAAACTAAATAATGAATGAATATCTTGCGGTGATCCTGATTGTAGCTATTGCCATTATTTTCAACAACCTGAATACCAAAATCAGGAAACTTGAAAAAGAGGTATCAGATCTTAATTCTAAAATCAATAAAAAAATACTACAACCTGAACTCCCGCAGGAAGCAATTCATGCTGAAGAAATCTTCACTCCAGCACCAACACAAGTTTATGAGCCCCAAAGGGAAATTATCACTCCTAATGAAAATACCGAACCCGCTACAACGATTCAAAAAGACTGGCTCAATCCTGTTTTTGAGTTTTTAAAACAAAATATTCTTACCGTAATTGGTATTTTCACTTTAGTTCTGGGAATAGGCTACTTTGTAAAATATGCCATTGATAAAAACTGGATCGGAGAAACCGCAAGATCAGGAATTGGGCTTTGTACCGGAGCTGCCATTATACTTACAGGGCATTTTCTCAGAAAAAATTACAAAACATTTGCCTCCATCATTACCGGAGGCGGAATTGCCGTTTTATATTTCACAACCACCATTGCTTTCAGGGAATATCATCTTTTAACCCAGAATACAGCCTTTGTGATTACTTCAATCATTACCGCAGTTTCTATTGCTCTATCTTACTATTACAAAAGTGAAGTTTTAATTATCTTTTCATTAATAGGTGGATTTACAGCACCTCTGATGATTAGCACAGGAGAAAGCAATTATTTATTCCTTTTTACTTATCTGACTTTATTAAATATAGGTATGTTGGTTGCGGCCTTCCTACAACACTGGAAAAGCGTTGGATGGACCGCCTATATTTTCACCAGTATTTATCTTTTGTACTGGACTATAGATCTGCCTGAACTTTTGAGCATTGCTTTTTATATTATCAATTATATTATTTTTTACATTTTTGCCCTTCAGGATTACTTCAGGAAAAACGAACTTTCGGTACCCGATATTTTAATGCTTGCCTTTATTAACTGCTCAAGTATTATAGGACTGACTTATATCTTCAATGAATTACAGTATGAACCTGTCATTATTTTCCCTATTATTTTTGCCTTGGTAAATGCTATCCTTCTTTTCAGAGAATATGGAAAAAGAAATTTTGAAACTTCTTTTTCTGTTTTTGCAGGAATAACAGTCAGCCTGATTACAATAGCTGTTGCTTTACAGTTTAAAACTCATCTTATAACCAGCGTTTGGGCTATAGAAACTACCCTGCTTCTTTTTATATGGAAAAAAACAGGGTATAAAATTTTCAAAACCTGTTTTCATATTCTTTTTCCATTGGTCATTTTCGCACAGCTTATTACCTGGTGTGAGTATTATAATACCAAAAACCTCAGCATCATATTCAATCCTGTATTTTTAACCAGTCTGGTTACCATTCTTTCCATCGGGATCAACTTATATTTATTAAAAGATACCCGTGAAAAAGCAGAATCAGAAACCAAAACTTTTTTTGAAGATCTAACTACAGCAGCAAGCTATGGAGTTATTTATACAGCCCTTCTTCTTGAAATCATTTATCATATTAATACCATGCCCTGGGCTGCAATTACCAGTGTAGGATTATTATACAGCATCTGTTATATTTTTATATTGTTACTTTTCAGAAAAAAACTAAGCCTTGCTCATGATCTACAAACAGGGCTGATCTATCTGTTTCTTTTCCTTATTATGATTAATATTTCTGTTTCCACCTCATCAGTAGTTACAGATATTTTATCGAAACAGCTTCCAAACAGTTTTTATCTCTTACATTTACTTCAATGGATACCTTTTATATATGTATGTATAAAAATCATTCCTGATACAAAATTCCATCAGTCTAAAATATCATATTGGATCATTTCTCTGGCGTTCGTTGTCTCAATCAGCTGTGAGCTACATCATTTATATGTATTAGCCAATTCTCACCATGTGACAGACTCCTATCCTGTGAAAAATCATTTCAATATCCTTTACCTTCCTATCATCTGGGCCCTCCTAGCCAGTATATTTATTTATATAGGATTAAGAAAAAACATTCAGGAATACAACAAGATTGGGTTTACTCTGATTGGTTTAATGGTGTTAAAACTTTATGGTTACGATGTATGGCAAATGGATAACATTTCAAGGATCAGTGCGTTTATTGCCCTTGGAATTATTTTGCTGTTAAGTTCATTCACTTTCCAGCGCGTTAAGAATATTATCAAAAATATGGTTGAAACGAAAGAAAAAAGCGAAGAGAATAAGGATTTATAATGAGACTAAAAGTTTTTATCTCTAAATAAAATTTAAAACATTTCAATATTTAATTCACATTTTATAAAAAATAACTATATTTATCACGTTTTTAACAGTTACATATTCTGATTATGAAAAAATTACTCTATTCTTTTTTAATACTTTCATCTGCAACTTTATTTGCACAAAAAAAGCTTGCAGTTGCTGATAATATCATTGGAACTGAAGACCTGTTCAAATCGAATGCCGCTCAGATGCAGGTCCTGAAAGTTTATAACAATGCAGCAAGCCTTCCTGCCAATTTAAAAAAATACAGTTCTGTTTTTACAAACGGAGTTACTGTATATAAATTCAAGAGCAGTAATGGACTTGATAGAATGACATTGGCCCAGCTGAATAAGCAAAATGACATCCCTGCCAACAATTCTGTTTTCATTGACGACCAGGAATTTACAGATTCATCTACTAAAATATTCACGTCAATTATGGAAAAGACAGAAAAAAAGGATTACAACGGAAAGCCAACTTACTTTATCTATACAACGAAGTAATTTTTAACAATATAAAAAAAGGATAGCGTTTTTCATGCTATCCTTTTTTATTTAATATTTTTTTCCCCACTTCTTTTTCAGTTCTTCATAGATCTTTTTTTCTGTGGAATTATTTCCAGGTTCATACAGTTTTACCTCTCTAATTTCCTGAGGAAGGAAATCCTGCTCTACAAAGTTTCCTTCATAGGAATGGGCATACTTATATTCTTTTCCATAATCCAGATCCTTCATCAACTTGGTCGGAGCATTTCTTAAATGAAGAGGTACAGGTAAATTTCCCGTTTGCTTTACTAAAGCCATTGCTTCATTAATAGCCATATACGCAGAATTACTCTTAGGAGAGACAGCAAGATACACAGCCGTTTCGCTTAGAATAATTCTTGCCTCAGGATTTCCGATCACATTGATAGCCTGAAAACAGTTATTGGCAATCACCAGCGCATTAGGATTGGCCAGCCCAATATCTTCTGCTGCCAGAATCAGCATTCTTCTTGCAATAAACTTAATATCTTCTCCTCCAACAAGCATTCTCGCCAACCAATATACCGCTCCGTTTGGATCACCTCCACGCATTGATTTAATGAAAGCAGAGATAATATCATAATGCTGCTCACCATTCTTATCATACAACGCCATGGTTTCCTGCAGAACTTCCAGTACATCTGAATTAATAATCTCCTTGGTGTCTGTATTTTTATACTGATTCAAAACCAGTTCTACGGAATTAATCAGTTTTCTGGCATCTCCTCCTGAATATTGGATAAGGGCTTCTTTTTCAAGAATTTTAAAATCTGTTCCTTCGTCTTTATTATATCTCTTGGAAGCAATATCAATAAGTTCCTCAAGTTTTTCATAGCTTAAAGCTTTCAGAACATAAACCTGGCTTCTGGATAACAAAGCAGAAACAACTTCAAAACTTGGATTTTCTGTCGTAGCTCCTATCAAAACGATCCAGCCTTTTTCTACAGCATGCAACAACGAATCCTGCTGAGATTTATTGAAACGATGAATCTCATCAATAAATAAAATAGGAGATTTTCCGGAAAATAAATTCTGTTTTTTAGCATCTTCAATTACATCTCGGACATCTTTCACTCCTGAAGAAACAGCAGAAAGCTTATAAAACTTCCTTCCTGAGCTTTCGGAAATAATTTCTGCCAGCGTAGTCTTTCCTGTTCCCGGAGGTCCCCAAAAGATCAGGGAATTCAGGCTATTGTTTTCGATCATTTTTCTGATCGTCCCTTTTTCGCCGGTAAGATGTTCCTGCCCCAAAACTTCGTCCAGGGTTTTAGGTCTTAATTTCTCGGCTAATGGAATATTTTGATTCAAAGTACTTTTATTTTTTTAAGATCAATATTTCAGATTTCTAAGCTCTGAAACTTCTAACAAAATTAAACTAATTTTCATTTTTTTACCCTATTTTTGCATTGTTTTGAAACTTACATTCAATAAAATCATTACATTTCCTATGGTAATTTTGATAAAATTTTACCAATGGTTCATCTCGCCCCTACTTCCTAAAAATTGCCGTTACGAACCCACTTGCTCTCATTATATGATAGAGTCTTTACGGGTTCATGGTCTATTTAAAGGTTTCTGGCTGGGATTTAAAAGGATTTTAAGATGTCATCCGTGGGGAGGAAGTGGCTACGATCCTGTTCCACCAAAACATAAGCATCCATAAAAAATAACAAACTATTAAATCAATAGAAAAATGAGTACTACTTTTTTCAGAATTTACCTTGTCATATTTGCATTGGTTACCCAGTTCCTTTTTGCACAGGAGTACCCTGGAGGTTTATCTGATGGGACTTTAGATATCAATGGCAACAATACTCCAGTAAAGATCTATTCTACGACAGAGTTAGGAGACCTTGCAGCATTTCCTGACAGGGAGATTAAAGACAATGTTCTTGTTATCCTTAACGAATCTAATTTTGAGCCTGCTTACTATACCTATGGCGCTTCAACACTGGCAAGATTCAAAGACTCCCAATACCAATTTTTTGATAAGAACTTTAAACTCATCAACACCCCTCCTACCAAAGATAACATCACAACATTCAAATATGCTGTAAAGTCTGCAAAACCTATTGCTGAGGCGGATAAAGTAGAACTTAAAACATCCTTTAAAATATGGGACCCTTCAAAGGGTATTAATATTGGGATATTTACATTACACTTCTACAGCTTAATGTTTGTTTTCGCATTTGGTTTCGGATATATTTTAATGACAAGGATCTTTAAGATTGACAATGTTAACCAAAAATACCTTGAACCTCTTTTCACATGGACATTGATAGGAACGATCCTGGGAGCAAGATTAGGACACGTTATTTTTTATCAGCCAGAACTGTTTAAAGAAGATTTCTGGAGTGTATTTTTACCTATCAGTACCAAAAACGGTCTCAAATTCACCGGGTTCTCCGGATTGGCAAGCCACGGGGCAACCATAGCCTTAATTCTTACCACTCTTTATTATTCATATAAAATTATCAAAAAAAATCCTTTTTGGGTATATGACAGATTAGGAATCGTGGTAGCTTTAGGAGGTGCCTTTGTAAGAATGGGGAACTTCTTCAATTCTGAAATTGTAGGAAAACCAGCTGATCCAAACTCTCCGTTTGCCTTACTGTTTCCACAACAAAGCAGCGAATATGGGCTTACAGTTCCACGTTATCCAAGCCAGTTATTTGAGGCAGTAGGATATGTTGCCCTGTTCATTTTATTATGGATTCTTTATAGAAAAACTAATAAAAAATACCAGCAAGGATGGCTATTCGGACTATTCTTTATCATTCTTTGGGCGATCAGATTCTTTGTAGAATTCCTGAAAGAACCTCAAGGTGATGAATTTATTCAGATCGGTGGTTTAAATACGGGGCAGGTTCTGTCTATCCCTTTTATGATTGCTGGGGTAATTATCATGATTGTTTCCAAAAAATTTAAAATTACGGAAGCAGAAAACGAGAAACCTGAATAAAATAAATAGAACATCTAATCAATCTTGATTTAAAATATAAAAGGCAAATTTGTAAATTACAGATTTGCCTTTTTTACGTTTAAGCTTTACTTTATGTTCATAAACTTCGCTCTACCTTATTATTCAGTTCAGTAAAAACATTTCCCAGTTCATCAATAACATCCGTAGGAAGCATGGACTCTTTTGAATGTTTTTCAGCAGCAAAATCAGCGGCTTTTCCGTGTAGCCATACTCCAAAAATACAGGTATTTTTTTCTGAATATCCTTGTGCTAAAAGTGAGGTCAGAATCCCGGTCAGAATATCACCACTTCCTCCTTTGGCCAATCCGGCATTTCCAGTCAGGTTATAATAAACATCTCCTACCGGTGTAATGATTTGTGTATGATGATCCTTCAATACAATATAAATTCCAAGTTCCTTAGCCTTCTCTCTTGCCAGTTCTAATCTTTTAAATGAATTTTCCGTTTTTCCAAACAACCTTTCAAATTCTTTGGGATGAGGGGTAATAATTGATTTCTCTGGAATTAACTGATGGTTTCTCTGGTCTTCAGAAATAATATTTAACGCATCGGCATCCAAAACCAATGGAGACTGATAATCTTTCAGGAACTTCAAAAGTCCCGTTTGAGTATCCTCATATGTTCCCAAGCCGGGACCTATCCCTATGGTATTCTCTTTATCTACATTAAAATCGCTAATCAACTGTTGCCCTCCTTCTATAAATATGGCTTCCGGGCAAGAGGTTTGCAATACCTCATATCCACACTGGGGAGCTAATGTAAAAGTAAGTCCGGCACCCGTTTTCAAAACAGATTTTGTGGCCAGTACTGCTGCTCCTATCTTACCATAACTTCCCCCTATAATAATTGCTTTACCATAATTTCCTTTGTGGGCAAATTCATTTCTAGGATTGAAAAGTGATTCCGCAAAAGAGTCATCAGTCACCCAATAATCAGTCTCGGTCCTTTCATGATATTCTTCGCTCAGTCCAATATTTAGAATAATTACTTTTCCGGTATACCTTCCTGTTTCCGGATGAAGAAAACTTCGTTTCCAACATTGAAAACTTAGGGTATAATTGGCTTTTAAAACCACAGAATCACGATCAAAAAAAGCATCAGTAGAAAGTCCGGATGGAACATCAATTGAAATTTTAATAGTATCTTTTTTATTAATCCAATCTACCAATTCTTTGTACCCATCAGCTAAAGGTCTTGATAATCCTGTTCCGAAAAGCGCATCAATAATAATTGTGTTATCATCAAGGGGATAATGCTCCACCTCATCAAACTTTCGAACAGAAATGCCCGAAATTTCCCTTAGTCTTTCAAGGTTCACGGAAGCATCTTCTGAGAATTTTCCTTTAGGATCATTAACAAATACATCTACATCAAATCCTTTCAGATAAAGCATTCTTGCCACTGCCAACCCATCACCACCATTATTACCATTACCACAAAACAAAACAGCCTTTCTATGAACCTTACAATGTTCAGATATCCAATTTGTTACAACTGTTGAAGCTCTTTCCATCAATTGAATAGAAGATATAGGTTCATGAGAAATCGTAAATTGGTCCCAGCTTCGAATTTGTTCAGCAGTGAATATTTTCATAAGTACATCTGATTATTAAATAAATTATATATAAAAGATATTTTATTATGATAAAGCCCATATAACAAAAATACATGGACACCATTAATGAGATAAAATATAAGGATAAAGTTACAATTTCTATTAAAACAGATAATATGAATTTAGAATAAAAGTCAGCTTTTTTGGAATAAAAAACTATAAAAAGTAGTGTTTTTTACATTTTTTAATTATATTTTTGTGTGTATACTAATTAAAAAAATATAAATTATGGGATTTGTTAAGGAATTTAAAGAGTTTGCCTTTAAAGGAAATGTTCTCGATCTTGCTGTCGGTGTAATCATTGGTGCAGCATTTGGTAAAATTGTTTCGTCTTTGGTTGAAGATGTTATCACCCCTTTGATCTTAAACCCTGCTCTTAAAGCAGCGGGAGCAGAAAATATCGCTAAACTAACCTGGAATGGTGTAGCTTACGGAAACTTCCTGTCTGCAGTGATCAGCTTTCTGTGTATTGCTATGGTTCTTTTCTTTATCATTAAAGGAGCTAATAAAGTCAACAAAAAAGAAGCTCCGGCTCCAGCAGGACCTACAGAGGATCAAAAGCTATTAGCTGAGATCAGAGATTTACTGAAAAGTAAAAACAATATATAATCTGTTCATTAACGGTTTACAATATAAAAGCACCTTCATGCAGAAGGTGCTTTTGCTTTTATCTTATGGATCTGATTATTGGATCTGTAAAATACTGGAAATCTGATCTGCCAGAGAAAGACCGATTCTATCCTGAGCTTCAAGCGTAGAAGCGCCTGTATGTGGAGTCAGGGATATTTTAGAATGGTTTAAAATTTCTTTAGAAGGCGTTGGCTCATTGATGAAAACATCCAGTCCTGCAAATCTTACTTTACCGGAATCCAAAGCATCAATTAAAGCAGATTCATCAATCACTCCTCCTCTGGAACAGTTAACGATAGCCACTCCATCTTTCATAATTTCAAACTCACTTTTACCAATCATATATCCGTCTTTCTGAGCCGGAACATGAAGTGTAATAAAGTCTGAATGCTTCAAAACTTCCTGCAATGGTTCCGTTTCTATATCTACATTGATGAACTGATTGTTGTAGAACTTTACTTTGATACTTGCTTTTCCTACATTATTATCTGCAGCAACCACTCTCATCCCAAGCCCAAGAGCTATTCTTGCGACTTCCTGGCCTATTCTTCCCATCCCAATGATTCCGATGGTTTTTCCTCTTAGCTCAATTCCTGCTGCATATGCTTTTTTAAGACCTGCAAATTCTGTATCTCCTACCAAAGGCATTTTTCTGTTGGAATCCTGAAGAAATCTAGCTCCGGAAAACAAATGGGCAAAAACAAGTTCAGCCACTGATTCCGAAGAAGCCGCCGGCGTATTGATGACATGGATTCCTTTTTCTCTTGCATAATCTACATCAATATTATCCATTCCTACACCCCCTCTTCCAATGATTTCGAGCGATGGACAACCGTCAATAATATCTTTTCTCACCTGTGTAGCACTTCTTACCAATAAAGTACGAACTTGGTGCTCGTTAATATAATCTACTAAAAATTCCTGTGGAACTTTTGTAGTAATCACCTCGAATCCTTTTTCTGTTAATGCATCAATTCCAGATTGGTCCAGGCCGTCATTAGCTAAAACTTTCATAAATACAACTATGTTTTAAAAGTAGAAAGATTTAAAAATTAAAGGATACACTCCATTCAATTTTTAAATCTTTCTTTATATTAATTTATTCTTCGTCTTCTTTGAAAACTTCTATGGTTACTTGCTTTTCTACCAGATCAGTAAATCTTCCCTTGTATCTCGTAGCTCGTACCAAATGATTATCAATCCAGTGATAATTACCTCCTCTTGGCTTTCCACAAAGTACACTGTGGTACTTGAACCCATGTTTATCCAGCCAATCGATTGTGATTTGCTTCAGGTTTTCGGTTCTTGAGGTAAAGAAACAGATCTGATGCCCTTCATCATACCATTTATTAATTGTTTTCAACGCGTCAGGGTATGGTTCACAGGTAACCATTCTTTCCGGTTCTTCATTAGGAACATCATCTGTAATAGTTCCGTCTATATCGATTAAGTAATTTTTAACTCCATCCTTGAGAATAGGACTGATATGCTCTACGTATTCTAATTCCATCACGAAAATTTGTGTAACAAAGTTAAGGCTTTTATACCTACCAGATGTATTAATCTTAGTTTATGTTAAAAATTTACTATAAAAATCGTTATTTAACAAATAATATAAACATTTTATTCATCTTTTAGTGCTTTATGATTAAAATTTTTCTTTTTAAAATCTAATTTAACTATCGAAATAGAGAATATTTGGGGGTTAATGAATCTTACCATAAATTTTAAATTGCTTTTTTATTTTCTTTCCTCTCCATTCAAAAGATATAATGTTTTCCTAAAAATTTCCAAAATACATTAATTACACTTACATTTGTAGAAATGGAAGAATTAGTAGTTTTAGTAAATCCTGATGATGTGGTTTTGGGCTTGATGGAAAAACAGCAAGCTCACGTTAATGGCCTGTTACACCGTGCTTTTTCTGTATTTCTGTTCAATTCGAAAGGCGAAATGCTTCTTCAGAAAAGAGCATCAGGAAAGTACCATTCTCCCAGTCAATGGACCAATGCTGTCTGTTCTCACCCCAGAATTGGGGAAACTTATCTGGCCGGAGCCCAAAGAAGATTAAAAGAAGAATTGGGAATTGAGGCTGAACTTTCGGAAAAATTCAATTTTATTTACAAAGCAGATGTAGGAGGTGACCTTTGGGAACATGAACTTGACTATGTTTTTGTAGGAAATTATGAATCAAACTTTAATCTGAATAAAGAGGAAGTGGAAGAAGTAAGATTTATTTCCCCCGAAGATTTGGATCAAGAAATTTCTGAAAATCCTGAACACTTTACAGAATGGTTCAAAATCATTCTCGAAGAATATAAACACCATTTTTAACGATGAAAAAAATTCTTTTCTTAACCGCCATCCTATCTGGAAGTTTATTTTTTGCCCAAAAAGCAACAACTTATGATAGTGCTAACTACTCTATCAACGTTCCTGAAGGCTGGAGATCAACCAATGACAGTGATATCATCAATATTTTCCCTACAAGTGAGATCGGAGCGATTACTATTTCTGAGTACCACGACTTAAACCTTCCCAAGGCTGAAACGAAAAAATTCATTCTGGCACTTTACAAATCTCAGGATGAAGAAAAAAAGGTAAAGGAAAACAGAGGTAAAAAAGGATATACAGAGTATTTCTACGAATATTTTGATGAAAAAGAAAAACTTTTCTGGATTACAAGAGCTTTTCAAAAAGATAAAGATTTGTATCTGGTAACTATTAACTGTGGCCAGAAATTCTGGAACGGAAACTATATGACCCTATTTAATGAGACTTTTAACAGTTTTAAAATAAAGAAATAAAAATTAAATATGAAGAAAACAGCTTTGTACGACAAACATGTTTCATTAGGAGCTAAGATCGTACCTTTCGCAGGTTTTGAAATGCCTGTACAATATTCAGGAGTAACAGAAGAGCATTTTGCAGTAAGAGAAAAAGCAGGATTATTTGATGTTTCCCACATGGGACAGTTTTTCATCGAAGGTCCGGGATCTAAAGATCTTTTGCAATTTGTGACCACTAACAATGTAGATACTCTTGAAAACGGAAAAGCTCAGTACTCATGTCTTCCCAACGAAAACGGAGGAATCGTAGACGACCTTATCGTTTACAAAATGGAGGATGACAAATACTTTGTAGTTGTAAACGCTTCCAATATTGACAAAGACTGGAACCATATTTCAAAATATAATACTTTCGGAGCAAAAATGACCAACGCTTCTGATGACATGTCATTATTAGCAGTTCAAGGTCCTAAAGCGACTGAAATTCTTCAAAAACTTACTGATGTAAACCTTTCTGAAATTCCTTACTATAATTTTACTGTAGGAAGTGTTGCGGGAGTAAATGATGTTATTATTTCTAATACAGGATACACAGGAAGCGGAGGCTTTGAGATCTATTTCAAAAATGAAAACGCAGAAAAGCTTTGGGATGAAGTAATGAAGGCTGGTGAAGCTGAAGGAATTGTTCCTTGCGGTTTGGCTGCCAGAGATACTTTAAGACTTGAAAAAGGATTCTGTCTTTACGGAAATGATATCGACGATACAACTTCTCCAATTGAAGCAGGTCTTGGATGGATCACTAAATTTGATAAAGAATTCGTTTCCAAAGAAGTTTTCGCAAAACAGAAAGAGGAAGGTGTTACCAGAAAATTAGTAGCTTTTGAATTAACGGACAAGGGAGTTCCAAGACACGACTACCCTGTTGTAGATGCAGAAGGAAATGTAATTGGAAAAGTAACTTCCGGAACTCAGTCTCCGATGAAGAAAATAGGGTTAGGTCTTGCTTATGTAGACAAGCCTCATTTTAAATTAGGTTCTGAGATCTTTATCCAGGTAAGAAATAAAAACATTCCTGCAAAAGTGGTGAAAGCTCCTTTTGTATAAGCGTTTTTAACAATATAAAAAGAGGCTGGAAGTAGTTCCGGCCTCTTTTATTTTTAATAGCAGATACAGCAGACCTTTCTGTCCGGACTACAGGCATCTCCTACTCCGGGTGTATTAGAAAGTACACCTCCAGCGGGTCCACATAAGGTGAAACAATTAACCAAAGGAGGTCTTACTCCACCGATAATTTCTTTTAACGCTGATCTGTTAAGATTTCTCGTTTGTAAAAAGTTTTTTGTCATGATTTTATTTTTTAGTCATTATAAAGTTAACTATTTAATAATTAACTAATTAAAAATAAATCACAAATCATAGATAAACTTAGTTTTTCGGAAAGTGCTGAAAGCAATAATCATTTCCGATACGGGTATAATGTTTACATCTTGTCCCTGCCTTTGTTATCCCCAGACATTGGTTTCCTTTATTGATTCCACTGGTCTTTTTAGGGTGTGAAACCATGCCATACACAGATGATGCAGTACCCGGATTACATATTTTACAGGGTTGAAGTCCTATTTCCAATGCTTTATTTAAAGGAAGGCTTGAAGAAACATTTTTTACCATTCTGCATGATGAGCTATGAAACTTTGAGCCTGAAGGAGTCCTATAAACGATCTGCCCTTGTAAGTTGATGGCAAAACAAAGCAATATGGAAATCAGGAATTTCATTCACTCACTCCAAAGAATGTTCTTAAAGCCTCTACATTATTTTTATCGTTTCCTACAAAAATGTCCTTATCCGTCATAAAGACAGGGCGTTTTAAGAAAGTATAGTGATCCAGTAACAATTCTTTAAAATCTTTTTCACCCAAAGACTTTACGTCTAAACCTCTCAACTTGATCTGAGTAGATTTTTTGCTAAACAAAGCTTCATAAGACTTCGTCAGTTTATGCATTTCTGTTAATTCTTCTTTGGTAATAGGTTGTTTTTTAATCTCACGTAGCTCCCAGTCTGTAAGATCAAATTGTGCTAAAATTTTTCTGCAGGTATCGCACGTATTCAGATAAAATACTTTCTTCATTGTTATTCTTGTCTGTTATTTGTTAAAATTCTACTTCATTATTATTTCGTCTTTCAAAAGTAGGATTTAATCTAAAACTTTCGAAATTATTAAATAACTTTATTCAAATTTTATAAAGATGCAGAACAAACCTATTACTTTTCAATTTATTTCGGAGCCATCAGATGTCAATTACGGTGGAAATGTACACGGCGGAAGCGTTATGAAATGGATTGATCAGGCAGGCTATGCGTGTGCTACTACCTGGAGTGGAAATTATTCGGTGACAGTATATGTTGGAGGAATCCGTTTTTATGAACCTATTAAAATTGGTGAAGTGGTAAAAGTAGATGCTCAGGTTATCTATACGGGAAGTTCAAGCATGCATATTTCTATCAACGTCTTTTCCCGAAATCTAAAACAGCCTACTTTTGATAAAAAAACTCACTGCATCATTGTTTTTGTTGCTGTAGATGAAAATGGTAAAAAGCTTCCAGTTCCCAAATGGATTCCTGAAACGGAAGAAGACAAACAAAAAGAACAATACGCCAAGCGTCTGATGGAATTGAGAACGCAGATTGAAGATGAGATGAAGCCGTTTTTATAAGAGCTGAAAGATTTAAGCATACGAGTTGCGGATTTTAGCCGTGATGATTATTGATTGAAAAAATACACCTCAAAATTAAAATAGAAGTCCGAAATCTACTTTTCATATTATTTTATTGTACAATAAATTAGGATTATCTAATTTAGTATCAACCTATTCCAGCCATAATATGAAAAATATCCTTACCATTGTTGTCATCCTATTGACAGGTTTTACTCAGGCACAGACCCACAGGTTTATTTATGAACTTCAATATAAGATGGATTCTACGGAAATAGGTTATGAAAAGCTGAATATGATTCTGGATATTACACCGAAAGAAGTAAAATTCTATGGGAAAGGTCTCGCCACTACGGATTCTCTGAATAAAAAATTCGGAATGAATTCCAGCTATACTGATATGACAGGTCAAGTAGTGAAAAGAAAGATCAATTCTTTTGATAATGAAAATTATATCAACATTAAAAATGGGTACTATTCATTTAAAACGACAGATAAAATCAATTGGTTGATTGCTGATGAAACTAAAAAGATAGAAAATTACACCTTACAAAAAGCAACCACAAAGTTTGGAGGAAGAAACTGGACCGCGTGGTTTTGTAAAGAGATTCCATTTAATGAGGGCCCTTTTAAACTGCGTGGATTACCTGGTTTGATCTTTGAATTATCAGATGCTAAGAAAAATTTCATTTATACTCTTGTCAAAAGCAGAAAACTTACGGAAAACTACTCTACTGCAGATTTTCTGGAATCCAATTTCGGAAACAAAGCCATCCCTATCAATGAAAAGCAAAAATATAAGCTGATTATGGAATTTTACAATGATCCTTTCGCCTTTGAAAGAAATAATTTCAGCAAATCTAATAATGATCTGAAAATTAACATCAACGGAAAAGAAATTCATAATGTAGATGAGCTGAATACTCAAACCAAGAGTATGCAGGAGGTTATCAGAAAATATAATAACCCTATTGAGATCGATAAGGCGATGCATTATCCTATTTACTAAATATAAATATTACCAATTCTTATAGATTTCGATTGAATCTCAGATGAAAGTGATGTGATGTTTTTTAAGTTTTGGCTAAAGCCAAATGGAGTTGTTATTTATTGTAAGGCGGGCTAAAGCCCACCTCTATTGATGTTGATACCCGCATGGCCAGCTGTTGTTTAACGATATTACTTTTTACTTTTTACTTTTTACTTTTTACTTTTTACTTTTAATCATAATTTATATCTTTGTAACATCAAAAGGAAATGGTGTTCTTCCTTACCCAACCGCTTTACAAAAGCTGATGACGCCTGATTGAGAGATTATTAACAAATAACTAATCAGGATTATTATGTCAAAAAATCAACGAACACTTGGTAAAAAAGCAGCTTTTCATACTCAGTTTTTCTTCAGAAAATTTCCGGCGATCCCTTATATTTTTAAATGGCTGGCTATCAGCCTTATTATTGGATCCTTGGTAGGAAGTGCTTCGGCAGGATTTTTACAATCATTAGAATGGGCTACCCGCTTCAGGGAAAACCATGTATGGCTGATTGCTTTACTTCCTGTTGCTGGTTTTTTAATTGGCCTTTTATATTATTACTGGGGAAAAGAGGTAGAAGCCGGAAATAATCTTCTGATCGACAATATTCATGATCCGAAAGGGATTATTCCGTTCAAAATGGCTCCTTTTGTTTATTTGGGAACTATTGCTACTCATTTTTTTGGAGGTTCAGCAGGTCGTGAAGGAACAGCCCTTCAGATGGCCGGGGCTATTGCAGATCAGCTTACCCGACCATTTAAGCTCGATAAAAACGAAAGAAGAATATTAATTATTTCTGCCATTGCTGCCGGCTTTGGCTCTGTTTTCGGAACTCCTTTGGCTGGAGCTGTTTTCGGACTTGAGGTTTTTCTGGTTGGAAGAATAAGATACAATGCCCTATTTCCAGCATTTGCATCAGCCATACTCGCAGATTGGGCTACCAATCTATGGAATGTAAAACACACTCATTATCATATTGACTTTATCCCCAAACTAGAGTTTCTACCAATTATATACAGTATTTTAGCTGGAATTGCTTTTGGAATTTGTGCTGCGGCATTCAGTAAAATTATTCATTGGACCGGTTCTCTTTTTAAATTAAAAATTAAATACCCCCCTTTTCGCCCGGTTGTTGGCGGAATTATTATCGCTCTGGCTGTTTTGCTCATGGGGACAACACGGTATATCGGTCTTGGAATTCCTGTAATTCTCGAGTCTTTTGAAAAGCAGCTTCCGTTGTATGATTTTGCCTTAAAAATGGCTTTTACCATCATTACTCTTTCTGCAGGATTCAAAGGAGGTGAAGTTACTCCATTGTTCTTTATCGGAGCTACATTAGGGAGTGCATTATCCCTGTTTATCCCACTGCCATTTGGTTTATTAGCAGGAATGGGGTTTGTTGCCGTATTTGCCGGAGCTACCAATACGCCATTAGCCTGTATGCTGATGGGAATTGAATTATTTGGAGCTGAATGTGGTGTATATATTGCCATTGCATGTGTGGTTTCTTACCTTCTTTCAGGACATAATAGTATTTACACTAGACAAAAGATTGGTGAAGCTAAAAACAGAAGATATGAGAACATGCAGGATAGGTCTATTTCGGATTTTCTTTAAGATGGTAAACCACCTCGACAAACATTTAAAAAATTCTTGTCTCTTCTCCACTTAAGAAATGATTCTCCATCGAATTTTATTCCTTTTAGGATAATGTTAAAATTAAAAATTGATTGGCAAATTCCGGTTTTCATATATAAATACTCCAAACGTTCAATCTCTTCTTCGTCATTAATCCAAATCACGGACCACGAAATCCGCATCTCGAATCTCTCCTAATCCTCTTCCATTCTCAAGCACTCCTATTCGAAATACAACTATAATCCGTACTTTTGCACTATGTTCGATTACAGGTTAAAAGTTTTCCATACCGTAGCTTCCAGACTGAGTTTTACCAAAGCTTCTGAGGAGCTTCATATTTCACAGCCGGCAGTTACAAAACACATCAAAGAAATTGAAGTTCAGCTGAGCACCAAATTATTTGACAGAAAAGGAACTTCTATACAGTTAACACAAAGCGGCAAAATCCTGTTTGAATATGCTGAAAAAATCAGAAACATCTACCGTGATCTGGAATTTGAGATCAGCCAGATCAATCAACAGCATAAGGGAAAACTGATTATTGGAGCCAGTACCTCTGTTGCCCAATACATCCTACCTGAAATCCTTGCTAAATTTAATGCCTACTATAAAGACATTAAAATAGAACTTCTGACCGGAAATACAGAAGCCATTTCAGCTCTTTTAAAAGAAGAAAAAATTGATCTGGGTATCATTGAAGGAGAATCACAATCTTCATATTTTGACTATAAGACCTTTAAACCTGATGAAATTGTTCTCGCTGCCAAGTCAGATCATCCTTTAGCCCATAAAACACTAAATATTAAAGACCTTTATCAGCTTAATCTTATTTTCCGTGAGCAAGGTTCCGGAACTCTTGAATTCATACAAAATCGGTTAAAGGAAAAAGAAATTAACATCAATGAACTGAATACCGTTATCCAATTGGGAAGCAGCGAAAGTATCAAAAATTATCTTCTTCATTCGGACTGTATGGCTTTTCTTTCCATCAGCACCATTCTGAATGAGTTGAAAAATAATATTCTTACGGTTATTGACATAAAAAATTTCAGCATTGAAAGAGATTTTCATTTTATTCTGCCTAAAGGAGAACAGTCTGAGTTGATCGAGTTGTTTTTAAGGTTTGCAGAGTAATTGCCTGCTGTATACACCGAAGATGATACATGACAAAAAACTATTATTTGTGGTATGTTGACCACACTGTTTTTTTAGGTTTTGGCTAAAGCCAATGAATAGATTAATTTTTTAGATGAATTAAAAACCTATCTATTGATGTTGATATGGATAATTGTTCTTTAACGACAATACTTTCTTATTTCTTATTTATAACTTATAGTTATCCAACATAACAAAATACAATTTACTTTATAATAACATATTGCCGAATTTTGAACCAGATTTAAAAAGTTCGCTATATGAAAGATTTCATTCTCAATGAAACAACACGAAAAGTAATTTTTATTGGAATGGCGGTTTTATGCCTGACTCCATTAGTTTCTTCTCCCATTGCTCTCGCATTAGGCTTTGCCCTGGCTGTTTTTATGGGAAATCCATTTGAAAAACATTTGCATCACTATATTCATCTGTTGTTACAGATCTCTATTGTCGGATTAGGTTTTGGATTAAAACTGGATGAAGCGCTTCATGCCGGAAAAACAGGATTGATGTTAACTGTAGTAAGTATTATCAGTGTAATGGTCCTGGGATATTTTCTAGGAAAAATCTTTAAACTTGAAAGACCGTTATCCTATCTCCTGTCTGCCGGAACTGCCATCTGCGGAGGAAGTGCCATTGCTGCGGTTGCTCCTATCATCAAACCCAGCACAAAGCAAATTTCTTTGGCATTGGCTATTGTTTTTACATTGAACTCTATTGCATTGTTTGTTTATCCTGCTGTTGGACATCTTTTGCATCTTTCCCAGGAACAGTTCGGATTATGGTGTGCAGTAGGAATTCATGATACAAGTTCTGTGGTAGGAGCAGCCAGTAAATATGGTAATGAGGCTCTAAAAATTGCAACTACGGTTAAATTAGCCCGTGCTTTATGGATTATTCCGGTTTCTCTGATTACCATGTTCATTTTTAAAAGCAAAGATTCAAAAATTAAAATTCCATGGTTTATTGGTTATTTCATTTTGGCTATTCTGCTGAATACTTATTTTCCCGTTATGGATCAATTCAGTACTATTATTACCTCTTTTGCTAAATCCGGGCTGAATCTGACTTTATTTTTTATCGGTTCTACCCTTTCCATTCAAACTTTGAAAACGATAGGTTTTAAGCCTCTGTTTACAGCTGTACTGCTTTGGGTAACTATTAGTATTGGAAGCCTGCTATATATTATTCATTAAAAGCAGCAGCACCCTTCTGAAATCAGAAGGGTGCTGCCTATTAAATGTGGAAATGTTTATTCATCCATAACAATTTCTTAAACCTCTCCGCAAGTATAAACCTGCAGACAGCCCATATATATTGAGCAATAATCCGGGCCTGTTACAGCACCTGAACAACTGCATCCACAAAGAGATAAATCTGGTTTTCCGCTTACTCCTCCTGTAATATTTTTAAGATCTTGTTTTTTTAGCTTTTTAGCATTTTTAATAATGTTCATGTGATTTAGTTTTTTGATTAAACAATATAGTTTTAGTTACATTCCAAAGTTAAACAAATATTAATCACATGCAACCTATTTTATTATTTTTTTAAATAAAAGACTGATTACAAATAAATTAATATATTAAAAAACATAAAAACCCATCTCTATTTATTAAACAAGTTAAATATAATAGTCAATATAAAGCTTCCGAAATAAGCTTTAATAGCAAGTAAAAATGAATTTGAATAAAACTAATATAAGAAATTGGTGATTTTAATAAATGTCTGCAACCTTACCTATTCTTAAATTTTAATAAAAAATAAAAACCTTTCGATTTCTCAAAAGGTTTTCTAATCAATGATAATGTTTTCAGTTAACAGGTCATTACCTGCAAACATCTTTTATATTCTATACAATACGACGGGCCCGTCACTGCACCTGTGCAGCTACAGCCACATTTTGAAAGATCTGGAGTAATTGCACCGCCAACACCTCCTACAATATCTTTAAGAGTATGTCTTTCCAGCTTTTTAGCATTTTTAAAAATGTTTTGTGACATGATGATTTGATTTTAATTAGACATATATTTTGTTAGTTCGTTTTTAAAATTAAATAAATAAAAGTTATTCAAGACATAAAAAAATGTTAATTAACTCAATTTCACATATTTAAAAACAGATGACTATCTATCATTCAGTGAACTCAAGATCTCTGTCATGAGTTTCTGAGATCGTCAATGAAGAATAAAATGCCAATCCAAATACTACCAGCCCTACAATCGCAGCACTTCCCACTACTGAAAAATTACCTTTAAGAGAATCAAAAGCCAAAATCATTACAGGAACCAATCCTCTTACCATATTCGGAACAGTAGTGGTTGCTGTATTTCTGATATTGGTTCCAAACTGTTCTGCTGCCAGCGTAACAAACATCGCCCAATATCCGGTACCAAAGCCCAGCCATACACAAAATAAGTAGTACTTTGTCTCCGTATTGGTATTTCCAAACAGCATAATCCCTACCCCAACCAAAGTGAAAAGCAGCATATAAAATATGGCCATCTTACGCGATTTCAAAGCATGCGAAATAAAACCGCTCATCAGATCACCAACGGAAATACCTACATAAGCCCACATAATTGCTTTTCCAGGGTTAAGATCCTCAATTCCGAATTCAGGCGCAAATTGATTGGCTAAAACAGCCAGAATCCCTATACAATACCACGTAGGCAACCCCACAGCAATACATTTCAAATATCGTATCAACCTATCTTTATGGGTAAAAAAAGACAGAAAATTGCCTTTAGAAACGCTTTTATGTTCAATATTTTTATAGATTCCGGATTCTGAAACACTTATTCTCAGTAATAACAGCAGAATTCCCATTATTCCGCCAATGATGTAAGAGATATTCCAGCCTCCCGCTAGTTCTACCGTTAATTGAGCCACAACAGCTCCCATTAATCCAAAACCAGCAACCACAGAGGTTCCTATTGCTCTTAAATTCTTCGGCAGACTCTCAGAAACCAGGGTAATTCCGGCTCCAAGCTCTCCAGCAAGACCTATTCCTGCAATAAACCTTAAAGCTGCATATTGATATACTAAATGCTCTTTTGGAAAATAAGGTAAAAAACCACAGGCAATATTTGCCAGGGAATAAACCAGAATAGATCCAAAGAGCACGGAAAGCCTTCCTTTTTTATCTCCAAAGACTCCCCAGAATACTCCTCCGATGAGAAGCCCTACCATCTGACAGTTCAGGATAAAAGTTCCGTCAGCATCGGGATTCAGTCCTAATGCTTTTAAACTGGGAATTCTTACAATTCCAAACAGGAGCAGGTCATAGATATCTACGAAATAGCCAAGGGCTGAAATAATAACGGGAATAGAGAAAATGTACTTCAATTTTGAAGACAGAGATAATTCTTGCATTGTTAAGTTTTGATAAAAATAAAAAAACCTTTCAATTTCTTGAAAGGTTTTTATAAAATATCTTGTTCCGCTTATTATCTTGCAATATTCACGGCTCTTGTTTCTCTGATTACAGTTACTTTCACCTGTCCAGGGTAAGTAAGTTCATTCTGGATCTTTTCAGAGATATCGTAAGAAAGTTGAGAAGCAACTTCGTCGTTTACTTTTCCACTCTCTACCATTACTCTTAATTCTCTACCTGCCTGAATTGCGTAAGCGCTTGATACGCCATCAAAGCTTAATGCTGCAGATTCAAGATCCTTTAGTCTCTGGATATAAGATTCCAACACTTGTCTTCTCGCTCCCGGTCTTGCTCCTGAGATCGCATCGGCTACCTGAATGATTGGAGATAATAGAGACTTCATCTCAATCTCGTCGTGGTGAGCACCAATAGCATTTACTACTTCTGGATTTTCACCGTATTTCTCAGCCCACTGCATTCCTAATAAAGCGTGTGGTAATTCTGATTCCTGCTCAGGAACTTTACCAATATCATGTAATAGACCAGCTCTCTTAGCTAACTTAACGTTTAATCCTAATTCAGCAGCCATAGTTGCAGCGATATTTGCCACTTCTCTTGAGTGCTGTAATAAGTTTTGTCCGTAAGAAGAACGGTATTTCATTCTACCAACAATCTTGATTAATTCAGGATGTAATCCGTGGATTCCTAAATCAATAATAGTTCTCTTTCCTACTTCAATGATCTCTTCTTCAATTTGTTTTCTTGTCTTTTCTACAACTTCTTCGATTCTTGCCGGGTGAATTCTACCATCGGTAACCAATCTGTGAAGTGAGAGTCTTGCAATCTCTCTTCTTACAGGATCGAAGCATGAAAGAAGAATTGCTTCAGGGGTATCATCAACGATGATCTCTACTCCTGTTACCGCTTCTAAAGCACGGATGTTTCTACCTTCTCTACCGATGATTCTACCTTTTACCTCGTCAGATTCAATATTGAATACTGATACTGAGTTCTCGATAGCCTGTTCTGTTCCGATTCTCTGAATCGTTTGGATAACAATCTTTCTTGCTTCGTTCTTAGCATTCATCTGAGCTTCCTCCATAATACCCTGAACGTGTGCCTGAGCTCTTGTTTTAGCTTCAGCTTTCATGGTTTCTACCAATTCTGCTTTGGCTTCATCAGCAGTATAATTAGAGATTTTTTCAAGTATTTCTACTTTTTTAGCGGTAGCTACATCTAATTCCTGTTGTTTTCTGTCTAGAATCTCGTTCTTCTTAGCGTAATCTGCAATCTGTCTGTCTAAATCTTTTTCAAGTTTTCCAGTCTTACTAAGCTCATCATTCAGCTTATGTTCCTTGTCCTTAGTCCTTTTTTCAACTTCCTGCATTTTCTTTTCGCGGGACTGGATATCAGCATCGTGCTGTGATTTCAATTCAAGGAATTTTTCTTTAGCCTGAAGATTCTTTTCTTTCTTTATGGATTCAGCCTGTACGTTAGCTTTTTCTATAAGGTTTTCGGCGTTTTTATTAGCATCATCTATAATAAATTTTGCCTTAGTATTCAGAGAGCTTCTTGAGAAAAACATTCCCACTGCTGCACCAATTACTAAACAAACAACACCGACTATAACTTCTATCATAATGTATATTGAGTTTTAATTGTATTCATATCCTTTAAAAATAAAAAAGCCCACAATAATCCAGAGATTGAGAGTAAACTCCTAATCAACACGATTTGAACTGATTTCCACTGTCTGTAATCCGGAAGACCGGCACGCCATTCAGAGGACATTTGTTCGGTAATTGTTTAGCGTTGAGTTTACCTTTAATGTGTTAGAATCATTGTAGGCAGCTTGTTCAGGAAAAAAAATCTATTTCCCGATTTCATTCAACGATTGATTGATCTGTTCTAATCTTTCGTTGGTTGAATTAATATTTTTTTCGTAGTTAAGAGAAACTACTTCCGCATTGGTTCCCAGTTTTAGGGCACACATCGCTAAAGCATCCTGTTTATCTCTTACATCGAAGTTTTGTTCAAAATCTTTAATCATATTCTCGATCTGCTTCCCTACCTTACGCAACGTTTCTTCTTCTGCTGCCGGTACGTTCAGCGGATACACTCTTCCTGCAATGTTTACGGTTATTCTCCTTACCTCCATTATAGTCCACTGTTTTGAAGCTGAGCAATACAGAAATCAATTTCTTTTACCAATCTATTGATATGGTTTTTCATTAACCTATTGTGTTCAGGATTTCCTGATATTGCTGAATAAAGTTTTATATTTTTTTGTTCTTCTGCTAATACCTGATTTCTTCTTCTTTCCTCATCATATTTCACCTTCAGCTCTTCATGCTCACTACTTAATTCTGATAACTTTTCAGTAAGATTTCTGTAATTCTTTTGCAGAGCCAAAATTTTTCTCTCTAATTCTGAAAAATTGTTTTCTAAATCTTGAAGCATTTCAGGTTTGTATATTCTAACTAGAAGCAAAAATAAAAAAATATTAACACTAACAAAAATAAATAGTCCTATATTTTGATCTGCCAACAAAAAAGGAGATGCAAAAGCATCTCCTGAGTATTTTTAATATGATAATTTCTTATTCGAATTTCAGTACAAACATTACAGCTCTGGTCTGTAATGTAGAGACTGCAGAAGCCCAGTAAGGAGGTGTAGTAGCATTATCAGCTACTTTTTCATTGTTCATAAAGAATGTTCCTCTAATGGCAGGGGTCAGTTTAAATTTGTTGAAATAAAACTGGATTCCCATTTCTGCAGACCACGCAAAGTTGTGAGTGGTAGATCTAAAGATCTGCTGCATGTTGTCATCTGTAGAACTGGAATTAGACTGTAGGTTCACTACATAATTCACCCCAGCTGCAACATAAGGTCTTGAGTTATACCATCTTCTTCCGTGAAGTTCCAAAAGTACCGGAATGTCAACCAATGTAGATTTAATATCCCTTACTTTATCTTTTTCCTGTAAAGGGATCGGCGTGAAAGGAGGATTCGTTACAGATCCACCTGCATACGCATCATTGGATTGTGTATTAAAAGTCAGCTGTCTTTGTGCAAACTGCAACCCCGGCTCTACTCTTACATCCAGATAATCATTCAGTCTCCATTTTGCAATAAGCCCGGCACCGAAGCTGTAACTTTCTTTGGTACTGGTAACAAGATTCTGATTATCTTTCATCCCATAGGTTGGATGTAATACGATTCGGTAGTCCAGCTTATTCCCGTTCAAATAAAAACCCCAACTGAATTTCTGCTCGTCGAAATCTTCCAACTTGTCCATTCTGTTTCGGGTTCTAAATTGCGCGTTTGCAAAAACGGCAACATTTACTGAGGTTAAAACCAGTGCTTTTAATAGAAATTTATTCATAGGTTACTTTGTTGCTTTATAAATTGTGGCTATACCCAAACTTAATTTTTTATATTCAACTTTCTTAAATCCCGTATCTAAAAGAATTTGCTTCATCTTCTCCCCAAAAGGAAAAGCATTTACAGAATCCGGAAGGTATGTATACGCCCTATTATCTTTGGAAACCAGCTTACCTATTGCAGGTAATATATTTTTGAAATAAAACATATACAATGGTCCCATGAAACCCTCAACCTTTGAAAACTCCAGTATATAAACACTCTTGTTATCTTTAACTACTCTTCTTAACTCTGCCAAACCTTTGGTAAGGTTCTCAAAATTCCTTACTCCAAATGCAACGGAAACAGCATCAAATCTATTGTCCTCGAAAGGTAAATTTTCTGCATCTCCTTTTTGCATGGAAATTTTGCCGTCTAATTTAAGTTTTTTTATTTTAATAACGCCAACATTGAGCATTTGTTGTGATAAATCTAAACCAACTACTTTTGAACCGGTTCCTTTTTCAATTGTAATTGCCAGATCTCCCGTTCCAGTAGCCACATCCAGCACTTCTTGCGGGTTATCATTTTTCATCCATTTTACCAATTTATTTCTCCATAAAATATCAATTTTCATGGATAAAACACGGTTCAAAAGGTCATACTTCGGCGCAATATTGTCGAACATATCCTCTACCTGGCTTTTCTTAGTAGCCTCAGAATTGTAGGGAGTAACTTTAGTGATATCTTTTGTCAAAACTTAAAACTTGTAATATTCTTTATAATAATTTAGGAAATCCTGCTTTCTGAAGACTTTTGATCTTGATTCCACTTGCTGGACATTTTTGATCACTTTGTCATAATCTTCATCTACATTGTAATAAAAATCTTCTGTGTAAAGCTTATTGAAACGCTTTGCTCCTCCGTAGTAGTCCTTCCCGTCAATAACGGTTTTGTCAAGAGCCGTTAATAACGAATCTTTTTTAAGGTTATACCCGTAGTACTGGTCATTCACGTAGTAATCCTGATGCGCAATATTGAGCAGACCACGAAGTTTGTTGACTTCAAATGCAGAATCGTAAAGCATTTTTTTATTCTGATCGAAAACCTGAATAGAGTTTTTTCCCTTATTCAAATCCACATGCACATACTGCCCCGCTGATATAATTCCTTCAGAACCATTATTGATTTTAAAGTAATACGTATTCGGGGTAGGATTATCTACCACATAATAATTCTTCTTGGCTAAAAAAAGGAAGTAGATCCCAAAGGCAACGATAAACGCCACACCTGCAATAAGTAAGCCTTTTAAGGATGGGTTGTTTTTCATAGATTGTAAAGTACAATTTTTGCAAATTTAATAATATTTTTAATTCTCCGTTATTAATATTAATTATTAACTTTGCATCTTTAAAAAAATCATATAAACGAATGCCGAATACGATCATTATTGGCTCTGGATCTTACATTCCGAACAGAGTTATTGGTAGAGATTACTTCATGAATTCCGAGTTCTATACTGAAGACGGAGTAAAGATTGAAAAGCCTGTGGAAGAGACCATTGCGAAGTTTGTAGAAATTACAGAAATCGAAAACAGGAGATTCATTGAGGATGATCTTTCCAACTCACAGATCGGTTATGAAGCCGCAAAAATTGCCCTTGAGGATGCAAAAGTTGACGGCGAAGAACTGGATTATATTATTTACGCAAGTAATTTCGGGGAAGTTACTGAGAACGGATACGCAGACTTTATGCCAACGATGGCAGCAAGAGTGAAAAATAAACTGGGAATTAAAAACAGAAAATGCGTAACGTATGACATGATTTTCGGATGTCCGGGATGGGTGGAAGGTATGATTTTAGCAGACAACCTGATTAAGGCTAAAGTTGCCAAAACCATCCTTATTATCGGAGCTGAAACATTAAGCCGTGTAACAGATCCTTATGACAGAAACAGAATGATCTTTGCTGATGGTGCTGGTGCAGTAGTAGTAAAAGCTACAGATGAAGAAAATGTAGGAATCATCGCCCACAATACCATTTGTGATAATGGCCCTGAATTAAACTACCTTGAAAATCAACCTTCCATCAACAAGGAGGTAGATCAAAAACGTTTGTATGTAAGAATGTTGGGTAGAAAAATCTACGAATACGCTCTTAAAAACGTTCCTGTAGCCATCAAAGATACGATTACCGATGCTGGTCTTTCTATCGAAGATATCGACAAAATTCTTATCCACCAGGCTAATGCAAAAATGGACTATGCTATGATTGAAAGACTTCACAGGCTTTATGATGTGAAAGAATATGATCACGCAATCTCTCCTATGACGATCCAAAACCTTGGAAACACATCTGTGGCAACCATTCCTACTATGTATGATTTAATAATTAAAGGAAAAATGGAAGGTCAATCGTTTAAAGAGAATGGTAACATTATAATGACTTCGGTAGGTGCCGGAATGAACATTAATGCTATCGTTTACAGATTTCCTTAAAAATAATTTTAATTAAAAATATAAAAAAGCACAAAGGAAGTCTTCTTTTGTGCTTTTTTTGAATCAGAATATGCAAAAGAATTTTTTAATTATTGCCGGAATCTTCCTATTTCTGGAAGTTTATATTTATCAGGCTGTCAGAACGCTGACCGACAATTTCTGGATAAGAACCAGCTATTGGGTAATCTCCTTAATTATTTATGGAATATTTGCTTATGAAGTTACCCACTACCAGAGATCAGACCGCAGCACACTGAGAGCCCAGATCATGATCTCACTATTTCTGGTATTTATACTTCCAAAAATATTTATTGTTTTATTCTTATTAATTGATGACCTCATCAGATTCGGAGGCTATCTGATAGGATTTGCAAAACCGGCTGAAAACTTTTTTCCGGAAAGGCGTAAATTTCTGAGCCTTGTAGGATTGGGAATGAGCGGTGTGCTTTCCGCCTTGTTCATAGACGGAATTACATTCGGGAAATACCGTCACAAGGTAAGAAGAGTGAAAGTAAAGTTCTCTAATCTACCAAAGGCTTTTAAAGGATATAAAATCATTCAGATCTCTGATGTTCACAGTGGAAGCTTTCCCGATCCAAGTAAACTGCAACACGCTGTTGACCTGATTAATGAGCAAAAACCGGATCTTGTTTTATTTACCGGAGATATGGTAAATAATGTAGCAGATGAATTCAAACCCTTTATTCCTTTGTTTTCACAGATTAAAGCTAAGGATGGTAAACTTGCAGTGTTAGGAAATCACGATTATGGTGATTATGTAACCTGGGAATCACCTGCAGCTAAAAAAGAAAACCTTGACACTTTGATTGATTATGAAAAGCAGGCAGGATTTGATATGCTTAGAAATGAACACAGAGTCATCGAGAAAGACGGTGAGAAACTCTACATTCTGGGGGTTGAAAACTGGGGACTGAAACCTTTTCCTCAGTTTGGAAAAATTGACGATGCCTTAAAAGGTGTTCCAGAATCCGCTACAAAGATCTTAATGAGTCATGACCCTACCCACTTTGATTATGTAGTGAAAAAACACCCAGAAAACATTCATCTGACCCTTTCAGGTCATACTCACGGAATGCAGTTTGGGCTGGATCTTAAAAATATCAAATGGTCCCCTGTTCAATATCGTTATCCAAAATGGGCGGATCTGTATGAAAGTGAAGGAAAATTACTGTATGTAAACAGAGGATTTGGTGTATTGGGATACCCGGGAAGAGTTGGTGTTCTTCCAGAAATCACACTTTTTGAACTAAGCTAGTTAAGGTTTAAGGTTTAAGGTTTAAGGTTTAAGGTTTAAGGTTGGAAATTAAGGAATTAAAAATTGGCTATCATGACAAACGGCCACTCTCCAATACCTGCAATCTGACAACTACCATCTGCAACCTAAAAAATATAATCTTTCATACGGGAAGTTGCCATATCTCTCTCGTTAAGAAAAGTAAGGAGGGCATCTAATTTGTCCTCCATTTTTTTGCCCGAAAATAAGCTTCGGTAAAAAGGAATATCAAAGGGATGTTTTTTGAAATCTGTAAACTGCCATGCATTAAGATAAATCAGCACAAATTCTTCATTCTGCAATGTCTCTAGTACCATGTTCTCATAATACTTCATTGGCAGCATCTGAAATACAAAATCATTGTAAGGTAATTGGCTGTAAGGAGAGATACTTTCCGGCACAATACTCAGCCCATCTTCTTCTGTAATCTCAGTATCTCTTCTCAGGCGTTTGAACGGAAAAAGGATATTCGCATTATCAATATTGGAAACATAATTAAACTCCAAAAGCTTCAGATTCTCCTGTGGAATTTTTACATCTTTCTGACGAATACCTCTAATCTGTTTTTCCAAAAGATCCTGAATATTCTTCTTGGCATTTTCAATTTCTTCAAGATTTGAACCTTGATTATAAAAAGCAATTTCATGCCCTTTGGATGAAATTGCTTTTATAAGATTCTGCAGTTTTTCAGTAAGAGAAATCTCAATAAAAAAACTTGCTTTTATATCATGAATATCTAAAATTCTGAGAATTGCTTTTGTATTCTCTTCTGTAATTTTCAACCTTACATCACTGGTAATCTGAGAGCCATTTTTTGTTCCAGCTTCAATATTTGCAATGTTAAAAGTCAATAATATCATTTCAATTAAATTTTAGATAAAAACTATAATAAGCTAAAAATCAAATGTTAAAGGATTAATTATTTAAAGTATTACTTTACATTATTAATTCTTTGCTAATTTTACTCTTAGATTCTTAATCATGTCTTTCGTCATTTCAGAAATTCCAAAATCATAAGCTAATCCCCAGTCTTTTTTAGCAACAGAATCATCAATAGAAGCAGGCCAAGAATCTGCAATTGCCTGTCTGAAATCAGGGTTATAATCAATGCTGAAATCCGGAATTTCTTTCTTGATTTCTTCTGCCAGTTCTTTTGGCGTAAATGACATTCCCCCTAAATTATAAGACGAACGAACGGTCAAACTTTCCTTCGGCGCATCCATTAATTTCAGCGTTGCGTTGATGGCATCATCCATATACAACATTGGCATTCCTGTGTCTTCAGAAATGAAACTTGTATACTTACCATCTTCAATAGCTTTATAGAAAATTTCAACAGCATAGTCAGTTGTTCCCCCCCCTGCCGGAGTCTTCCAGGAGATCAACCCAGGATACCTGATACTTCTTACATCCACGCCATATTTGTCGAAATAGTATTCGCACCACTTCTCCCCTGCCATCTTAGAAATCCCATACACTGTTGTTGGGTTCAGCACTACCTCCTGTCCTACATCATGTTTTGGAATTCCTTTTCCAAACACCGCGATAGAACTTGGCCAGAAGATCTTTTTAAGAAGCCCTTCTTTAGCCATTTCACAAAAATGAAGAAGTGGTTCAAGATTTAATTTCCATGCGAAAATAGGCTGCTTTTCCGAAGTACCGGATAAAAGCGATGCAAGGTGATACACTGTAGTGATGTCGTAATCCTTTACAACTTGTCTCACTAATTGAGTATTGGTAACATCCATTCTTTCATAGTGCCCCGCAGAGGTAATTCCTTCCTGCCATCTGTCCAGCCCTGAAGCGACAACATTTTCCGCTCCATGAATTTCAACAAGTCTATTGGTAAGCTCGGTGCCAATTTGTCCCAGAGCACCTGTAATCAGTATTCTTTCCGTATAGGATTCCATTTTTTAGATTTTTTTAGAATTGTACAAAAGTAAAAAAAACATGTCAACCATAATAATAAAGGTGTATTTAAAATACATTCCCCAATTGCCATGATTTTTTTTAAAGGTAAATTCTGAGAAAAGCAGGAAACTTGATGAGAGAAGCCATTAAAGTCTTTACAACAATGGAAAATCAAACGTATTCCCTATTGAGCATACTTATATAAGCTATAAGACCCATAGAAAACCTCTTCATCTCTCTATCTTACTTTCCTGGCTCCAACCCTAAGTTATTAATGTAATTTCCATATTTTTGTATAAGAAAAACAATCATTATGAAGAAGATTTTAATAGCTTCGATTATTTTAGCCAGTCAGCTTAGCTGGGCCCAATTTACAGATATCAATATTGTAAAAGAGGTAAAGGTTAAGAATAAAGGTGTAGTGGTATCTGCACATCCACTAGCTAGTGAAGCGGGGGCAAAAATCCTGAGAATGGGAGGAAATGCTTATGATGCCATTACAGCTACTCAGTATGCATTAGCTGTAGTATATCCGCAGGCAGGAAACATTGGCGGCGGCGGATTTCTGGTGGGTGTAAAAAATAATGGTGAAAGATTCACTTTGGATTACAGAGAAACAGCTCCTAAAAAAGCCTCCAGGGATATGTATCTCGATAAAAATGGAAAAGCCAACACAGACCTATCTCAAAACGGACGTCTAGCGGTAGGTATTCCGGGAAGTGTGGCAGGGTTCTTTGCTACCCTGAAATACTGTAAACTTCCGATGGAAAAGATCATTCAACCCGCTATTGATCTGGCAGAACAAGGATTTGCCATCACGGAACAGGAAGCTGATATGCTTAATAACAATAGAGAACATTTTAAGAAACATAATAAATCTGCTATCATTTTTGTAAAGGATGCTCCATGGAAAGCAGGCGACCTTTTAGTACAGAAAGATCTTGCAGAAACGCTGAAATTGATCCAAAAACTCGGAGCAAAAGGATTCTATGAAGGTAAAACAGCCGATCTCCTGATTGCTGAAATGAAAAAAGGGAACGGAATCATTACTTTTGAAGATCTTAAAAATTATAAGGTTGCTGAAAGAAAAGCCCTGGAGTTTGAATATAAAGGAAACAATGTAGTTTCAATGCCTTTACCTTCCAGTGGCGGGCTGCTTCTTGCTCAAATGCTGAGAATGGCCAGCTTTGAAAACCTTGAAAAATACCAGCAAAATTCAGCACAGGCTGTACAAATTATGACTGAAGCAGAAAGAAGAGCTTTTGCCGACAGAGCAGAATATATGGGTGATCCGGATTTTATCCAGGATAAAACTTCTTACCTTATTTCTGATGAATATTTAAAAGGCAGATGGAAAAGCTTTAGCTTTGATAAAGCCACTCCAAGTTCAGAAGTTGGAAAAATCATAGAACAACCTAAAGAATCTACACAAACCACTCACATTTCTGTGCTTGATAAGGATGGAAATGCAGCCTCCGTAACCACTACGCTGAACGGTTATTATGGTAGTAAAGTTTTGGTTTCCGGAGCCGGATTCTTCTTAAATAATGAAATGGATGATTTCTCTATTAAACCAGGAGTTCCAAATATGTTTGGAGCTGTAGGTGGTGAGGCAAATGCTATACAGCCAAATAAAAGAATGCTTTCTTCCATGACTCCTACGATTCTGCTTAAAAACGGAAAACCTTACATGGTAGTAGGAACTCCGGGAGGAACTACTATTCCTACTTCAGTATACCAATCTATTGTCAATGTGGTTGATTTTAAATTAAATGCTAATATTTCAGTGAATGCACCTAAGTTTCACCACCAGTGGCTTCCGGAAACGATAAAGGTTGAAAATAATTTTCCTGAAAGTACTATTGCTGAACTTAAAAAGAAAAATTACACCTTTGAAAAGGTAAAACAGATTGGAAAAACGGAAGTTATTGTCCTTGATGAAAACGGAAACATCCATGCTGTGGCAGACGGACGTGGAGATGACTCTGTAGCAGTAGAATAAACATTACCATACCCCTTCATATAGCTTCGGCTTCATTCCAAAGACCAGATGGACTACAGGGAATGAAGCCGAAGTCTTTTTTTGCACCACCCAAGTCTGAAACCACAGATTATTTTTCATGACTTTTGTCAGTTTTTAAGATGAAATTTCTTAATTTTCGCCCTTAAAAAAACAAAACGACTGTTCATTGAAAACAAAAAAAATATACAATCAGCTCTATTTTCAGGTTATTATCGCCATCACTGCAGGTGTTCTTCTTGGAAACTTTTATCCTGAACTGGGAGAAAAAATGAAACCTTTAGGAGATGGCTTCATCAAATTGGTAAAAATGATTATTGCTCCGGTCATTTTCATTACCCTCACCCTGGGAATTGCCCATATGACGGATCTCAAAAAAGTAGGAAGAATTGCCATAAAAGCCATGATTTATTTCTTCACCTTCTCTACCCTAGCTCTTATCATTGGCCTTGTGGTTGGAAATCTTTTACAGCCTGGTCATGGTTTAAATATTGATCCGGCAACCCTTACCGGAAATGTATCAGAATATCAGCAGAAGGCTCATGAATCCACACTTACGGGTTTCATTATGAACATTATCCCTGAAACACTTTTCAGTCCTTTGGTAGGTGAAAACATCCTTCAGGTTCTTCTTATTGCTATTTTAACAGGCGTTGCCCTGGTTTTAACGAAGGAAAAAAGCCAAAAAGTAACCGATTTTCTTCAGGCTCTGTCTGCTCCGATATTCAAAATCGTCCATATTCTGATGAAACTTGCACCCGTAGGTGCTTTCGGGGCAATGGCATTTACTATAGGAAAATATGGACTACATTCTGTTCTGAATCTTATATTCCTGGTAGCTACATTCTATATTACCTCTTTCCTTTTTGTAGTTTTAGTGTTAGGAGCAGTGGCATGGTATAACGGTTTTAACATTTTCAAACTATTACTTTATCTAAAAGAAGAGCTTCTTTTGGTTTTAGGGACAAGTTCTTCGGAATCTGCCCTTCCTGGAATCATGGAGAAAATGGAAAAGGCAGGCTGCTCACGAACTATAGTAGGCCTTGTAGTTCCTACGGGTTATTCTTTCAATCTTGATGGAACAAATATCTATATGACTCTTGCTTCCTTATTTATAGCACAGGCCCTCAATATTCATCTTCCTATTGAAAAACAACTGATGCTTCTTTTAGTAGCCATGCTAAGCTCAAAAGGGGCTGCGGGTGTTACTGGCGCAGGGTTTGTAACATTGGCAGCAACATTAGCCGTTGTTCCAGAAATCCCTATAGCCGGAATGACTTTGATTCTCGGAATTGATAAGTTTATGAGCGAATGTCGTGCATTAACCAATGTTATCGGGAATTCTGTGGCCACTGTTGTTGTGGCAAATTGGGAGAAACAACTGGATAAGGATCAATTACAATATTGTTTGGATCATCCTTATGAGATAGAAAAGAAATTAGAAATTTGATTTGAGTGAAAAGAATCGATATGTCGGAAATTATTGTCTGACTTTAAACACTGATGTACCCACCCAATAAAAAAAATGGAATACTGGTCTTTCAAAATAGAAATGATAGTTGTGATAAAAATACAATCACAAGAGTGAACCTGAAAAATGGGTTACCTCAAAGATTCTTTAGAAAATGTAAAAAAGATTTTGGTGATATTTACGGCTTTGACGGAACAAACTAAATAACACTTTACACCAAAATATTCAAACTTGCTGGTTGTACTTTCACATGAATGGGTGATTCTATCTTATTAAACTCACCATCAAGGTGCCAGTTTTTGGTATTTACTTTAAATGAAATTTCTGAAACAGGAAGATAAGTTACGTATTCATCATCCTTTAATTTCTTCGTAAACATTCTGAAAGCGAACAATGCGGAATAGGTCAAAGGGAACTTTTTTACCAAAACCATATCTACCAACCCATCGCTTTTGCTTGCTTGGGGTGCAATATAGGCGTTATTCCCAAACTGGCGGGTATTGGCAACATTAAGCATCAGGTACCTGCCGTTGTACTGCTTATATTCTTCCTCAAAAAAAGTAACTTTGATAGGTCTATAATTGAAGAATGTCTTCAGGGAAACTTTGATATAGTTTTTAAATCCACGGCTTGTCTTTTCAAACTCTTTTACCACTTTCCCGTCAAAACCTGTTCCTGAAACATTGATGGAAAGCCTGTCATTGACCGTAAATGTATCAATTTTTCTGGATTGCTTAGCTTTTATTTTCTCCAAAAGTTCATCCAGATTCTTACTGAAACGGGTCTCATTGGAAAATCCGTTTCCTGAACCTGCCGGGAAAATTGCCAGTATTTTGTCTGTAAAAATCAGGTTCTTGGCTACGGTAGAAATGGTTCCATCTCCTCCAATAGCTACAAAAATATCGACTTCATTAAAATGCTTTTTAATAAATTCGTCTGTTCCCGGAATAGATTCAGAGACATAGTACAAAGGCCTACCTACCTTATTTTTAAGTTCATTCAAAAACGGCTGATAATTCTTTTTGGCCGAAAAAGGATTGATGATAAAAGCTACTTTTTCCATTACCACAAAAATAGAAAATGCTTCCTGAACCCGGAAGCATTAAGTTATTTAATTTTCATTCTTTCTTTAAATTCTGCATTTAATGTGCTCTTCAGCTCTTCCCATGAAATAGGAATTGTAATATCTCCTGCTGCAAATGCCGCAATTTCATATGGACTATAGTGAAAATACAGGTTTTTATCATCAAAATAGAAGTTATCTGAGGCCGGAATTTTTTCCACCAACAACATTTCGGAATTCTTTACGCTTCCGTCTCCATCCATTGTACCACTATTGATATTATCAATATTTTTCATGAGCATCGCTTCTAGCTTACTTTTTGGAGTGGAAGTAATATCTTTTAATTCTAATTTCTTATTATTTTTAAGATCAAAAACCCTTTCTGAGAACCCGTAATTATCATGTGCTCCTCCTTCATATCCGCTTCCCGTATATTGAATATGAACATACCCATTGGTGTCGGATACCAAATTCATATGAGAGCTTGAATACCAGTCCTGAGCATAAGTAATGTCTGAAGCCCAATCTTTACTGTCTTTTTTTACAGAATTGAAATAATTATTTTTTTCATTCTCCAAATAAGCTTGAAGTCCAGCTTTAGAAAAATCTTTTATTTTATCATTCTGGAAATAGATACTGTCTAAAAGCGCTTTATCTTTTATAGTAGGAAATACTAACAATTTGGATGTATACGTAAGTTTTAACGAATCTGTAATTTTTGTAGAATCTTTTATTACTAGTGAATCTACTGCAAATTCTTCGGATTTTTTATTTTCCGTTTTCTCCATTGACGTTGCTGTTACTTCATTTTTCTTACAGGCAGTAAAAACAAAGAATGAAGAAAGTGCAAGAACGGAAATCATATTTTTCATAATTTTAATTTTGGGTATTCAATACAAAAACCATTCAAAAGATGAATGGTTTTAGAAAATTTATTTAAAAAAATAAAATTAAGGTTACAAACAACTCATAATTATTTCTTTACTAAGCTGATAACCTGATTTTCCTGTTTGGAAGCCACTTCCCAAATTTGTTTGAACGCAGGATAGTATTCTTTAGGATAATTGGCACTGGAAACTTTTGTAGTAGTAGTTACTTCTAACCTATTTCCTTTTTGTTCAATAATATAACTGTATGCGATCTCTTTATCATCTGTTACAATTCTTTTATTTTTTGGCAATTCTTCAATTACATTTCATCAATCTTATTGATCTGAACTGTTGTAAAATCTTTTCTGATAACAGCATTAGCATTTTTCCTTAAGTTTTCTGGAATTGTAGAAGCCGGATAGATTTGGGCAAGGTACATTGAGGCTGTAGACAATGCCCCAAGAAATAATATTTTCATCATGGTTATTATAATTGGACAAAAATAATAAAATAGTGATAATTGTTAAAGAAAACTTAAAAAAAATAACATTGTAAAATTAAATACCCCAAACAATAACTACAATATATTGATTTTCAAAAATTTAAATTATTAAATTCTCCCAATTTAATGAAATAATAAAGGCTCCACATCGTGAAGCCTCAACTAATACTTAAAAAAGCATTATCCTAAATTTACCTTAAATAAGGTTGTAAATAATCAAAGGTTCTTTATATACAAGCAAAAATGACGGTTTGAATGTATAGGTCTTTTGAATCATTTAAAATTAAAAATATTTTAATATGAAACGGTAAGTTTCATATTGTCTGCGGTTTCAAATTTAAAATAATTTTCAATTGTTATAATTCAATGATTATAGAATTAATTATACAGAAGAGTACAATAAATACTACAAATCATTATAGTATCCAATAAAAAAAGACTCCATTTCTGAAGTCTTTAAATTTTCTATTTATTTTTTAATCATTCGGAATTCTTTTACTGTCATAGGTATCACTTCCAAGGCCCAGAACCGGAATAAAAATAAACCCAAAGAAAAACAGCAAGATTGTGTAAATCGGAGTTTCTTTTCCAAAACCTTTCGCCAATCTGTCATTGACTACCCAAGCAGCATAAAGATTTACAAATGGAATTAGGAATAAGATGATCCACCATATTGGCTTTTTCACAATATCCAACATCACAACCGCATTATAGATAGGAACAAAAGCTGCCCAGGCATCTTCTCTACCTGCTTTTTTAAAGATTTTGAACATACAATATCCATAAAACAGATATATTAGTAAGCTCATGAACATTGATCCAATCCCTAATCCTGCACCAGCTGCACCAGAAACCGCGTCTACTCCATTGTAGGAGTCTGTTTGTAAAAGAGTTAACATATTATTATTTTTTTTGGTTTATCCAAATATAAAAAAAGCTTCTAAATAATTAGAAGCTTTTTTTGATATTTTAAAAAACGTTTATGCATCAATTTTTGCATATTTTGCATTTTTCTCGATAAACTCTCTTCTTGGCGGAACCTCATCTCCCATCAACATTGAGAAAACACTATCTGCCTCTACTGCATTATCAATCGTTACTTGTTTCAGAATTCTGTGTTCAGGATTAAGAGTTGTCTCCCAAAGCTGCTCAGGGTTCATTTCTCCAAGACCTTTATAACGCTGTACTTCAACACCTTTCCCATCCGGAGACATTTCTAAAGTAAACTCTTCACGCTCTTTCTCGTTGTAAGCGTATATTTTTTTGTTCCCTCTTTTCAATAAATACAAAGGAGGTTGAGCAATATAAATATACCCGTTCTCAATAAGCTCCTTCATATATCTGAAGAAGAAAGTAAGAATCAAGGTAGAAATGTGAGATCCATCAATATCGGCATCGGTCATGATAACAATTTTATGGTATCTTAACTTAGCCATATTCAATGCCTTGCTATCTTCTTCTGTCCCTACAGAAACTCCAAGAGCAGTATAGATGTTTCTGATCTCTTCGTTATCATATACTTTATGAAGCATAGATTTTTCTACGTTCAAAATTTTACCTCTTAATGGAAGAATAGCCTGGAAGTGTCTGTCACGTCCTTGTTTAGCTGTTCCACCTGCGGAATCTCCCTCTACAAGGAAAATTTCAGATTCTGCCGGGTCTTTGGAAGAACAGTCAGATAGTTTCCCAGGAAGCCCTGAACCTCCCATTGGAGATTTTCTCTGAACCATTTCACGAGCTTTCTTAGCAGCCTGTCTTGCTTTTGCAGCCAAAACAACTTTCTGAACGATCTGTTTTGCTTCATTAGGGTTTTCTTCAAGGAAATTCGTTAACATTTCCCCTACAATTTTATCTACAGCCCCGGAAACTTCAGAGTTTCCTAGTTTTGTTTTCGTTTGTCCTTCAAACTGAGGTTCCATTACTTTTACAGAAATTACAGCCGTTAACCCCTCACGGAAGTCATCCCCTGTAATTTCTACTTTTTCTTTTTGTGGGATCCCCAAATCATCAGCATATTTCTTAAGAGTTCTCGTTAAAGCACGTCTGAAACCTGCTAAGTGAGTTCCTCCTTCATGAGTGTTGATGTTATTTACATATGAGTGAAGGTTCTCATTGAAGGAAGTATTGTAACGCATTGCTACTTCTACAGGAATATTATCTCTTTCTCCTTCCATGAAAATCACATGTTCCATAATAGATTCACGATTTCCATCGATATAAGCAACAAATTCCTTTAATCCTCCTTCAGAATGGAAAATTTCTGATCTGAAAGAACCGTCTTCTAATTTCTCTCTTTCATCGGTAAGGGTAATCGTAATTCCCTTGTTAAGGTAAGAAAGTTCTCTTAAGCGGCTTGCTAAAGTATCATAATTATAAACTAATTCTGTAAAAATAGTATCATCCGGCTGGAAAAACTGTTTTGTTCCTCTTTTGTCACTATTTCCAATTTCTTCAACACCTGTTTGTGCTTTTCCTTTGGAATAGATCTGCTGATAAACGTTTCCATCTCTGTAAACCGTAGTGATCATCTCGTTGGAAAGTGCATTCACACACGATACTCCAACCCCGTGAAGACCTCCTGAAACCTTGTAAGAGTCTTTATCAAACTTACCTCCGGCTCCAATTTTTGTCATTACAACCTCAAGAGCAGATTTTTGTTCTTTTTCGTGGAAGTCAACCGGAATACCTCTACCGTTATCGCTCACTTCGATCCCGTTTCCTTCTTTAATGGCAACAAAGATCGTGTCGCAGAATCCTGCCAATGCTTCGTCGATAGAGTTATCTACTACTTCATAAACCAAATGATGGAGACCTCTTAATCCCACATCACCAATGTACATTGAAGGACGCATACGTACGTGCTCCATTCCTTCCAATGCCTGAATACTACTAGCTGTATATTGTTTTTGACTCATATTAAATATTAAAAATCTTGCTATATGCAAAGACTTACAAATATCGTGATTTTTTTCGAGGTATGAAAGTTAAAAAGTGTCAAAAAAATGTAGAGTTTTCTTAGCGAAAACATAAGGAATGGCTAGCCAATAAAAGATTCAAAATTAAAATGTATTACTGAAATATCAACTGTTTTAAATCATACTCAACATCAATAATTTATGCGTAAATTTATTTACTGAAAAGTTGATATTATGGATGATTTTATAGCTGCCCGCGCCCAGATGGCGCTTTCTCTGGGCTTCCATATCATATTCTCCTGTGTGGGAATGGTAATGCCTTTCTTAATGGCTTTTGCCCATTGGAAATACCTGAAAACCAAAAATGAAGTGTATAAAGGCCTCACAAAAGCCTGGAGCAAAGGAGTTGCGATCTTATTTGCTACCGGTGCTGTTTCAGGAACGATGCTTTCCTTTGAGCTGGGACTTTTATGGCCCGGATTTATGAAACACGCAGGTCCTATCTTCGGAATGCCCTTCTCATTAGAAGGTACTGCTTTCTTTATTGAAGCCATCGCCATTGGATTCTTCTTATATGGATGGGATAAGTTCAATAAGTGGTTTCACTGGTTCTGCGGTTTTCTTGTAGGAGTAAGCGGGTTGGCATCCGGTATTTTAGTAGTAGCCGCCAATGCCTGGATGAACTCTCCTGCCGGTTTCGATTATATTAACGGACAATACCTTAATATAGATCCTATTAAAGCCATGTTTAATGATGCATGGTTTCCACAGGCTCTTCACATGACCGTTGCTGCTTTTTGTGCTACAGGATTTGCAGTAGCCGGAGTTCATGCCTTTTTAATTATGCGAAAAAAGAATGTGGAGTTTCATACCAAAGCATTCAGAATTGCAGTGGGTTTTGCTCTAATTGGAGCGTTTGGAGCCCCTTTAAGTGGAGATGTAGCTGCAAAGTCTGTTGCAGAAAGGCAACCTATCAAATTAGCAGCTATGGAAGCTCACTTTGAAACGGAAAAAGGGGCTGCCTTTGTAATTGGTGGAATTCCTGATGAGGAGAAGGAGGAAATAAAATATGCAATTAAAATCCCCAAAGTATTAAGCTTTCTGGTAAGCAATGATTTCAATGCTGAAGTAAAAGGGCTTAAAGACTTCCCAAGAGACGAATGGCCACCGATAGCGGTTACCCATTATGCCTTTCAGATTATGATTTTCTTTGGAGTAATAATGATCTGCATAGGAACGGTATATCTTTATGCTTTCTTCTTTAAAAAGGAATGGCTGACCAAAAACTGGTTATTAAAAACATTTCTAATTGCTACTCCATTTGGATATATTGCCCTGGAAGCAGGATGGACTGTTACTGAAGTAGGAAGACAGCCTTGGATTATTTATGGAGTGATGAGAACAATAGATGCCGTAACCCCAATGCCGGGAATACAGTATTCATTCTATTTTTTCACCGCAATCTTTATATCCTTATCATTGATTCTGATCTTCCTTTTAAGAAGACAAGTCCAAATGGTCCCTAGACTTTACGATCCAACAGACCCACAGTTTAACGATAAAAACAAAAAATCATGATCTACATTGTTATAGGATTTCTCTGGCTTTCCATCTGTCTTTATATTATTCTGGGCGGGGCTGACTTTGGGGCAGGTATTGTAGAACTTTTTACGAATAAAAAAGCCCGCCATAAAACTCATGAAATTATGTATGAATCAATTGCCCCCGTCTGGGAAGCCAATCACATGTGGCTGATTATTGCCATTGTTATCCTTTTTGTAGGCTTTCCTGAGATTTATACTACAATGTCTACCTATCTTCATATTCCTTTAGTCTTAATGCTTGTAGGAATTATTGCAAGAGGAACAGCCTTTACATTCAGGCACTATGATGCAGTAAAGGACAACTGGCAGGTTTTATATACTCAGATTTTCTATTATGCCAGTCTTTTAACCCCATTCTTTTTGGGATTAATTGCAGCAGCAACGGTTTCATACTCTATCAATCCTGATGCTACTACCTTTTTGGATCTGTATGTTTACAGCTGGCTGAATTGGTTTGGAGTTTCTGTAGGTTTATTCACTGTAGCATTGTGTGCTTATCTTGCTTCTATCTTTTCATTGAGAGAAACCCGTGGGAAAGAAGAATTGCTATTAATGATCAGAAAATCAAAACAAACAATGATCTTTGTTGTCATTACAGGAGTTCTTGTATTCGCTACAGCTTACCTTTCGGATATTCCTCTTTTAACCTGGGTATTTTCAAAACCTTTAGGAATCATGGCGATTGCTTTTGCCACGGTTGCTTTATTGCTTATTTTAAGAGCTCTCAACAACCAGAAATTACTTCCTGTAAGAGCTCTGGCAGGCTTTCAAATGGTTATGATCCTTGTGGCGGCAACTTATCAGCACAACCCGGATATTATCTTATTAGGTAATGGGCAACATCTTTCACTGTTAGAACATATGGCACCTCCCAAGACTATTTCTGCATTGGGATGGGCATTGATGCTAGGTTCATTATTTATTCTTCCGTTTTTATTTTACCTGATGGCTTCATTCAGTAAGCTGAGAAAATAAGTAAATATGCAAAGTTATAAGGACAAAACAGAACTTATTGAAGAGATCAAAACAAGATACCATCTTTATGATCAGGAGTTTGATGATATTAAAGAAGCTGAAAAAGATCTGTTAAAACCAGGAGTGGATAAAACTCCATCCCAGAATATATCCTATCAGATTGGCTGGACACATTTAATCCTTCAATGGGAATCTGATGAGAAAAAAGGAATTGAAGTAAAAACACCAACTCCAGAATACAAATGGAATAATTTAAAAGGATTATACCAGTCTTTCTATGAACAATATGGCTCCTATAGCTTATCAGATCAAAGAGAACTCCTAAAAAAGCAAGTCAATGAAATCATAAAATGGATTGAAAGTCTTGATGATAATACCCTATTTGTTCCTGAACAGAGAAAATGGGCAACAACATCAGCTAAATGGCCCGTTTGGAAATGGATCCATATCAATACGGTTGCCCCTTTTAAAAATTTCAGGTCACAGCTAAGAAAATGGAAAAAAGAAACCGGTACAGAATAATTCTGTACCGGTTTTTTATTATTATGATGTATAAAACTAAGCTAGTTTCATCAATAGATTCTCATCAATCTTCTCTACTTTCACAATATTATTCTTTGTCAAAGTTTTAGAAGCTTTATCCCATTTTTTACCAGATAATTGGCTTCTTTCTTTTACTTCAGCCAAAGACATTGCTTCTTCCTGAGAATTAAGAATTTCAAGAATTACTTTTTCATCTTCTCCCAGTTCAATTTGAGGAACTGCTTTCTCCGGTCTCATCTGAGGGAAGAATAATACTTCCTGAATAGAGGCATTGTTCGTTAAGAACATAATTAATCTGTCCATACCGATTCCTAATCCTGAAGTTGGTGGCATACCATATTCAAGGGCTCTTAAGAAGTCCTGATCGATGAACATTGCTTCATCATCTCCTCTTTCAGATAAAGCCATTTGTGCTTCAAAACGCTCTCTCTGATCGATAGGGTCGTTAAGCTCTGAATAGGCGTTGGCAATTTCTTTTCCACATACCATTAATTCAAAACGTTCAGTCAAACCTTCTTTGCTTCTGTGCTTTTTAGTCAATGGAGACATCTCAACCGGGTAATCTGTAATGAAAGTCGGCTGGATGAAGTTTCCTTCACACTTCTCACCGAAGATCTCATCAATTAATTTCCCTTTACCCATCGTTTCATTCACCTCAATTCCAATAGACTTCGCGAAATCATATAATTCCTTCTCTGTTTTTCCAGTGATATCGAAACCTGTAAATTTCAGGATTGCTTCTGTCATAGAAACTCTTGGATAAGGAGCTTTGAAATCTACTTCATGTTCTCCAAACGTAGCTGTTGTAGTTCCGTTTACCTGAATAGCACAGAATTCCAATAATTTCTCAGTGAAATCCATCATCCAGTTGTAGTCTTTATAAGCTACATAGATTTCCATAGCTGTAAACTCCGGGTTGTGAGTTCTGTCCATTCCTTCGTTTCTGAAGTTTTTAGAGAATTCATATACTCCGTCAAAACCACCTACGATCAATCTTTTCAGATATAATTCGTTAGCAATCCTTAAATATAATGGAATATCTAATGCATTGTGATGCGTGATGAACGGTTTAGCCGCTGCTCCACCAGGAATTGACTGTAGAATTGGAGTTTCCACTTCAAAATATCCTGCATCATTGAAGAAAGTTCTCATCGCATTGAACAATTTTGTTCTCTTCACGAAGATTTCCTTCACTTGTGGATTTACTGTTAAATCTACATAACGCTGTCTGTATCTTAATTCAGGATCTGTAAATCCGTCGTGTACAACACCGTTTTCATCTGTTTTTGCCTGAGGAAGTGGACGTAAAGCTTTAGTAAGAAGGGTAAAATTCTTTACTAAAACCGTTTTTTCTCCTACCTGAGTAGTAAACAATTCTCCTTCAATACCAATGATATCACCAATATCTAAAAGGTGTTTGTATACTTCGTTATATAATTCTTTATCATCTCCCGGACAAATCTCGTCTCTGTTGAAGTAAACCTGAATTTTTCCTTTAGAATCCTGCAATTCTGCAAAAGAAGCCTTCCCTTGAATTCTGCGGGACATTAATCTACCAGCAATCTTCACCTGTTTACTTTCAGAAAAGTCCTGTTTTATAGATTCTGTAGTATCTGTAATGGTATACTCATCCGCAGGGAACGCATTAATCCCCATTTCAGTAAGCTTATTCAGCTTTTCTCTTCTAATGATTTCTTGTTCTGATAATTGCATTTCTTATTTTTCTAAAAGCGTACAAATTTAGGCATTTTTGAGTTGACCGTCAATTGATTTTTTCAGAAATTTTAAAATGTCAGCCGGAATGGAGTTGAGATACGGGATATGAGGTATTGAAATAAGAGATATAAATTGATGTGTTATTAACTTTAAGCCTTAGACTTTGAACTTTAAAAGCTTTTCCTATTCTGTTGAGGAATAAATGTCCACACCAATATTCTACTTATTTTCTGTCCCTGAGCCATATCAATGGTTTTCACCTCTACAGCCTTTACTTTCTTTAAAAGGGTAGTTAATTTATATAAATTATCTTTTTTAGAAACCAGACAAGTAAACCAAAGAATCTGTGATGAATATTGAACACTTTCATTAATCATATTGGTAATGAATTTCAATTCTCCGCCTTCACACCATAATTCTGATTGTTGTCCCCCAAAATTGAGCAACGTTTTCCTGTCTTTTCCTTTATTTAAATTCTTTGTTTTTCGAAAATTTCCTTTTATCATAGATTCTTTTGAATCATGAAAAGGGGGATTACACATAGAAAATGTAAACCGGTCTTCAGGATTTAGTATATTTTTGAAAATATACTTGGAATCAGGCTGATGTTTCAATTCAATTGATGAGGACAAATCCGGATTCTGATCCAGGATATATTGTGCATTTTTTAAAGAATCTTCATTGATATCCGTCCCAAGCATCTTCCAACCATAAGATTTATGGGCAATCAAAGGATAAATGAGGTTTGCTCCTACTCCAACATCAAGTCCATTTACAAAAGTGCCGGTTGGAATTTCACCATTTTTTTCTGCTAACAGATCAGCAATATAATGAATGTAATCTGCCCGACCAGGAATAGGTGGACATAAATTGGTGTCGGGAATATCCCAATCTTTAACATTATAAAAATGGAATAATAAAGCCTTGTTGAGTAATTTTACAGCTTGAGGAATGCTGAAATTAATAGTTGTTGTCCCATGAATATTCACAAAAACATAATGTTTCAGTTCTGGCACACAAGAAATAAGCCGATCAAAATCATAAGGATTACGGTGCAGATTTCTTGTATGCAGACTGGATTTTTCTGTGGACATTTTTTATTTTTTCTGGCTTAGAATATACTCCACCATTTTTTTGGCATCTTCTTTAGACACCTGTGGATGAGCAGCCATAGGGACACCTCCCCAAACTCCACTGCCGCCCTCTATAATTTTGGAAGCCAACAACTCGATATCCTTGTCAGAATATTTGGCTGCGATTTCCTGATAAGAAGGTCCTATCATTCTCTCATTAACAGAGTGGCACCCCGAACAATCCAATGTTTCCATGATCTGATCACCGGAAAGATTGGACTGAGCTGGAGCTGATGCAGCATCTGAAGACGCTATCTCTGTTGTATTTTCTTTTTTAGAACAGGAAAAGATCAGCAGACCTAAAGCTCCTGCCAAAAATAAGTTTTTCATTATTTCTTCGCTGTAGAATCTGTTTTAGCAGCTTCAGGAGCAGGGGTAGCCGGAGTTGCAGCAGCCGGAGCAGCAGTTTTAGCAGTTGAATCTACCACTGTAGTTGCTTCTGGCTCTTCAAGCATAGTGTTGCTGTCCTGTAATGAGTGATCAGCTTTTTTAGAGCAGCTAGCTAATAATAAACCTCCAATAAATGCGATTGCGAATACTTTTTTCATTTTTTTCTAATTTGAAAGCAAAAATATAAAAAATAAACGTTTCAGCTTATGACAAATGTTTTCTTTGAATAATATTTTTAAACAACAATACTTAATTCAACATATAAAAATAATAATTCAAATACTAGGGAGATTTAAATTCACTTATTACTTTTGTGATATTAATTGTTTACACCAAAACATAACTATTAATTTGAACTTATGACTAAAAAGAATTTATTGAGTACAACTCTTTTTGTTGCACTCACTGCCCTTTCATTGTCTTGTGACAATTCTTCATCAGATATTCAATCCTCTGAATATTCTGATAAAATCGAATCCGTAACCTTATTAAAAACGACAAAATCATGGGAAGGAACATTGTACCCCAACTATCCGAGTGGACAACCTGAAATTTCTGTACTTAAAATTTCCGTCCCACCTCATAAAGCTTTAGACTGGCACAAACATCCGGTGATTAACGCAGCCTATATAGAAAAAGGTGAAATTCAGATTGAAAAGAAGGAAGATGGTAAAACACAATGGATAAGACAAGGCGAAGTACTTCCGGAAATGGTGAACATTGCCCACAGAGGCAAAACCGGAGATAAAGGAGCAACGTTAATTGTCTTCTACAGTGGATCTCCCGATATACCTATTTCAGAACCGGTACATTAAATTAAAAGCCATTAAGTTCACACAGAGTCTTTCTGATTACAGAATCATTTCGCTTAGCCAACAAATAGTGTCTTTCTAAATAAAATACCTTTTATTGCTGTGATATAAGCTCATTGTGAACTTAGTATTATAGGCTATTTACTTTTACAAATTAATTTCCATTATCTTAACTTCAAAATATCCATTGTACTCTTAATTTTTTTTATAATTTTAAATAGATTTCTGATGATAAGATAAAAGTTATGGTTTTAATTTCGAAAATACTGTTTTTCACCAGCCACCACGGCTTTTATACGGTGATCCTTCTTTTTCTGATTTTTGGATTACTATCCTATCTCACTAAAAAAGCATGGTTTTTAATTCTGGCAATTCCTCTCTCTATTTTAAATGGATTTTGCGGACAGTTTCTAAATGCCTGGTTTCTGAATCAATATGGTATAGAAAGTACCGCTATTATTACTTCCGATGTAGAAACTAATTCTACATTGAATGACATGTACATTCACGATTATGAGGCCGTTATTAAAAAACAGGATGGGAAATATGTTTCAACATTTTTCTCTACCACAAGCGCAACGATCTATCCTATTGAAAATACCATCAGGATCCCTCCAGTAGAGATTCCTTTTCCTGTAAAATACATTCCGGGATACGAAAAAAATATCGTTATTCTTTATAATCAGTCCGAGGAAGGAAAAGCAGTCCTTAAATACTCAAAACTGGCTCCGGTAAACTCTGCAAGAATTAAATATGAAGCAGACAGAACCAATAAAGAATTCATTGCAGAATATATCAAAGCATTGGAAGGTTATACGGCATCTTATGATGAGGAAAGTTATAAAATAAAGCTGGAAGAGCTCAAAGAAGAACTTAAACAACTGAAATAGAATTACTTTAATATTAAGTTTTTTATTTTTTTGAATTTTTTGTTTTTTGTATTAAAAAAATTTCTACATTTGTCCCAATGTTTACAATGAGCAACAATATTTGGTGGTGGCTTTCAAACTCTTCGTCGGGTCTGAAGTTATTGTCATGTTGCTAAACAAACAGCAGATATAAGTAAAACAATACACAATATAAGGCTTTGACGGATACCGTTAAAGCCTTTTTTTATTCCTACAATCTAAAAAAAATAAAACAGCAGATGTTTACACAAAAAATCAAAATAAATACCGTTTCGAAAAAAACTCTTGGAGATCTTCATACTCCAATGAATATTTATCTTAAGATTAGAGACAAATTCAGAGACACGATCCTTCTGGAAAGCTCAGATTCAAAAAGTATTGATAACAACTTTTCCTTTATAGCCATCAATGCCGTTGCAGGAATTGAAGTAAAAAACTTAAATGAATTTGAAATCAAACTTCCTGATTCTGCTCCGGTAAAGCAATTCATTATGGAGCGCAATATCTCTGAGATATTTGAAGAGTTCCGTACTATTTTTGATTGTGAAAAAACCAATGATCCTATTGAACAAACTGCACAGAGCCTTTTCGGATATACAAGCTTTGAAGCGGTACAGTTTTTTGAAAACATCAATTTAAAAGCACAAAGTCCGGAAGTAGAAATTCCAATTCTGAGATATAGATTATACCAATATGTAATTGCCATCAATCACTTCAATGACGAAATGCATATTATTGAAAATCAAATGGATGGTGTGAAATCTGAACTACATCTTTTAGAAAACCTCATCAAAAATCAAAATACCCCAGTCTATCCATTTGAAAAAAACGGTCAGGAAACATCCAACATTACTGATGAAGATTATATCGAATTGGTAAAAACAGCTCAGAAACACTGTATGAGAGGTGATGTATTCCAATTGGTACTGAGCAGAAGATTTGAGCAGAAATTCAAAGGTGATGAATTCAATGTTTACCGTGCTCTAAGAAACATCAACCCCTCTCCTTACCTGTTTTATTTTGATTATGGAAACTATAAACTATTCGGATCAAGTCCTGAAAGCCAGTTAATCATTAAAGACAACAAAGCTATTATTCATCCGATTGCCGGAACTTCCAAAAGAACAGGGAATTTAGAAACAGACCTTCAAGCTATTGAAGTCTTAAAGAATGATCCTAAAGAAAATGCTGAACACACAATGCTGGTAGATCTAGCTCGTAACGATCTTGGAAAGCTGGGTAAAAATGTAACAGTGACTAAACTTAAAGAAATTCAGCTTTTCTCTCACGTCATCCACATGGTAAGTGAAGTAACAGCAGACCTTCCCCAGCAAATCAATCCTCTAGACATGATCTCTGCCAATTTCCCTCAGGGAACCTTAAGTGGAGCCCCAAAACATAAAGCTCTTCAACTCATCAATCAATATGAAAAAGATTCCCGTGGGTATTACGGAGGTTGTATAGGGATTATCGGATTAAACGGAACCTGCAATCAAGCCATTATGATCAGAACCTTTTTAAGCAAAAACAATACACTATATTATCAGGCAGGAGCCGGTCTTGTTGCAAAATCTGTCCCTGAAAATGAGTTGCAGGAAGTCAATAACAAATTAAATGCCCTGAAAAAAGCAGTAGAAAAGGCAGAAAAAATTGTCATAGAAAGCTAAGCATCAAAAATCAATTAACCTTCAACAAAAAAGAAATGAATAACAATATCAACACTCAACAATCACCGCTTAAGGTTCTCGTTTTTGATAACTATGACAGCTTTACCTATAACCTTGTTCAGATCATCGAAAGAATCCTGAATCAGAAGGTAGATGTGGTAAGAAATGACCAGATCACTTTGGAAGAAGTCGGAAAATACGATAAAATCATACTTTCTCCAGGACCTGGAATTCCGGAAGAGGCAGGAATTTTACTGGAACTTATTAAAGAATATGCTTCTACTAAAAGTATTTTAGGTGTGTGTTTGGGACAGCAGGCCATTGCAGAAGCTTTTGGTGGAAATCTAATCAATCTGACTGAAATTTTCCACGGAGTGGCTACCACTACTGATTTGGTAAAGGAAAACACCAAACTTTTTAAAGATCTAGCATCAGGGCTTGAAGTAGGAAGATACCACAGCTGGGCTGTTAATCCTGAAAACTTCCCCGATGAATTGGAAGTTACAGCAGTTGATAAAGACGGAATGATTATGGCCCTTCAGCATAAGACCTATGATGTACATGGAGTACAGTTTCATCCCGAAAGTATTTTAACTCCTGACGGAGAGGTAATCATCCGAAACTTTTTAAATCAGTAAAAGTTTAATGAAGTAAGCCAAGTATGAAAACAACAACACAAGATCCATCCATCATAAAAACTCCTCAAATGAAAGAAATATTGCAATACCTGTTCAATCACAATACCTTATCAAAGTCTGAGGCCAAGGCCATGATGATTGAAATTGCTCAGAACAAGTTCAATGCAGCAGAAGTTACAGCCTTCATCAGTGTTTTTCTGATGCGAAATATCACATTAAAAGAATTAGAAGGCTTTAGAGAAGCTCTGTTGCAGATGGCGGTTCCTATCCATATTGATTCCAGTGATGCCATTGATATCGTAGGAACGGGAGGTGACGGAAAAAACACAATCAATATATCAACATTGGCCAGCTTTGTGGTGGCCGGAGCCGGGCAGAAGGTAACAAAACACGGAAATTATGGGGCTTCAACCACTACAGGCTCATCCAATGTACTGGAAGAACTTGGATATCAGTTCAAGAACAGTTCAGAGCAGCTGAATGAAGATCTTGAAAGAGCGAATATCTGCTTTTTACATGCCCCTTACTTCCACCCTGCTCTTCAATCCGTTGGATTATTGAGAAAATCCCTTGGATTAAGAACGTTCTTTAATCTTCTGGGGCCTTTGGTAAACCCTGCAAAACCTCAATATTCCATGATTGGAGTATATAACCTGGAAATTGCAAGAATTTATCAATATCTTTTACAAAAAGAGGAAAAGGATTTTATTTTAGTTCATGGATTGGATGGTTATGATGAGATCAGCCTTACCCACGACAGCAAAATCATCACCAAAAAAGGTGAAGAAATCTATTCTGCAGAAGATTTAGGATTCAATCCTGTAACCTTAGAAGATATTAAGGCCGGAAACACCATTCAGGAAACCGCAAAAATTTTCATGAATATTCTGGAAGGAAAAGGAACGGAACAACAAAACTCCGTGGTTTTAGCCAATGCATCCGTAGCACTTTATCATACTCATAAATTCGGGACGTATGAGGACTGTCTTATGTTGGCTAAGGAAAGCTTAGAAAGTGGAAAAGCATTAAAAACATTTGATCTTTTAATTAATTAAGAATTTAATTTACCTAATAACATTCTAATTTCTAATCTTTACTCATGACCATACTAGATAAAATTATTGAAAGAAAAAAAGAAGAGATTTTGGTTTCAAAGGCTAATATTTCCATCGATCAGTTAAAAAATACAGCATTTTTTGGAAGAAAGAGCTCTTCATTAAAAGAATCCATTAGAAATAAAAGCGGAATTATTGCTGAGTTTAAAAGGCAATCTCCGTCAAAAGGAATCATCAATGATAAAGTTCAGCCTTTAGAAGTTACTTCTGCTTATGAGAACTTTGGGGCAAGTGGGATTTCCATTCTTACGGATAATGACTTTTTTGGAGGAAGTTCTAATGATATTCTGGCCGTAAGAAATCATCTTGGCGTACCAATTTTACGAAAAGATTTCATGGTTGATGAATACCAGTTTTATGAGGCCAAAAGCATGGGAGCTGATGTTATTTTACTGATAGCAGCCTGTCTTTCTCCTAATCAAGTTCAGGAGTTTACAGAATTGGCTCATGAATTGGATCTGGAAGTTTTATTGGAAATTCATACGGAAGAGGAACTGAAACATTTTAATTCTAAAATTGATTTAGTCGGAATTAATAACAGAAATTTAAAGGATTTTAAAGTTGATTTACAACATTCTGTCCAGCTAAAAGATCAACTTCCTAAAGACACATTATCTATTGCAGAAAGCGGGATTTATAATCTTGAAGATTTTAAATATTTAAAGGAAAAAGGGTTTGATGGTTTCCTGATGGGAGAATATTTTATGAGGAATACAGATCCGGCAAAAGCATTTGAAGAGTTTTCTTTACTAATTTGAAAATGTGTCAATTTGAAAATTTGAAAATGGATTTCACTCTGGATAATCAAAAGTCTATAACTATCATGAACCAACAGCAAGCAACCCATTACACCTCTCCTGCCCTTAAAGTCTGTGGTCTGACAAATCTCGACCAGATACAGGAATTAATTGACATCAATACAGATTTCTTAGGCTTTATTTTTTACGAAAAATCGCCACGATATGTTCTGAATCATTTGAGCATTGAAGATATTGCACAGATTAATCATCAGGGAAAAGTTGGGGTTTTTGTCAATGAAAAAATTGAAACCATTGTTGAAATAGCTGAAAAAGGAAAGCTTAATTTGATTCAATTGCATGGTGATGAGGATGACAGCCTAATTACTGAACTAAGAAAACAACTGAACCCAGATGTTAAAATCATCAAAGTGATAAGAATCGGAAATAATACAGCTGAAAACAAAGAGAAAATAGCAAAGATCTTCAATGATAATGCGGCGACCCACAACCTACAACCTATCAACTACTACCTGTTTGATACAGACAGCAAGGCATTTGGAGGAACAGGTCAACTATTTGACTGGAATTTATTAAATGACTTTGATATTCTACTACCCTATTTCCTGAGTGGTGGTATTTCAGAAGAGAATATCAAGCATATGGAAGGATTAAAACAGAAGCCATTTGCCTTAGATATTAATTCAAAATTTGAGATAGCTCCGGGTGATAAGGATGTAAACAGGATTAAAAAATTTAAAACCATCATTCCAAAGAGTCCCAACGGGACGATTTAACCCAGAATTGGAAACATTCCAATCAATATTAGCAACCAATATATCAATGACAAACCCATTCATGACAACATAAATACCAACCACCAAAAAACACACAAATGCCACAATCATTAGTCAAAAATTACATTCATATCGTATTCAGACAAAATACCGGAATGATTTTATAGATGAAAAACATAGAAAATGAATTGTACGCCTACATTGCTACATTATGTAAAGATTTTGAAAGCTATGCATTACAGATTGGCGGAACAGACAATCATATTCACATTCTTTGTAGATTGTCCAGGAAAATTGCATTAATGAAATTGGTTCAGGAAATAAAGGCAACATTCCTCAAAATGGATCAAAACAAAAGGCAGGAAATATGAGAATTTCTTTTGGCAGGATGGTTATGGTACGTTTTCAGTAGGTGAAAAAGATGTTCACATTGTGTCAAAATATATTAAAAATCAACGCCAGCATCATCAAAAACAAAATTTTAAAAATGAATTTATTGAAATGCTGGAAAAACATAAAATGGATTATGATGAAAAATTTTTATGGGATTAGATGCAATGATTATGGCTAAGGATTTTATCCTTTGCTAGGGTTAAATCGTCCCTTCGGGACTCTTTTGTTACCTTTGATTATTATGTAATAAACTATGAAATATCAGATTAAACAAGCCAACGAAATAACAGACAAAGAAATTGAACATATTCTGCCGCTCTGGGATGTTTCTGCATGGAACACGATGAAACCTGCCTATTTCCGCAGCTTTTTTAAAGATTCGGAGTTTCATTTTCTGATGGATTTACATTCTGAAATTCTGGCCGTTCTCCGGCTTAATTTTGATTTTGCACTGGAAATCTCCGGGGAACAATACCCTTTCGCAGAAGTTGTAGGATTGGTTGCTGCCCATCAAAAAAAAGGATATGGAGCAAAGTTGATAGAATATTTTAAAGAAAATGTTACCCAAAGAAAGGTGGAGACCATTGGTTTTTGCCATACTGACCTTCGTCCGTTTTATGAAAAATGCAGTATTGAAATCCTTTATGATAAAGCAAAAGCTATTAAGGAACATACAGGTTCGGAATGGATCAATTCGGAAGATGATGATATTTTAATATTTAATATCTCTCAAAAAGAAAAAGAACAGCTCACTACATTGAGCCCACAAAATAATGCTTATTTAATTACTAAAGAATAAAGAAATGAATTATAAAAACCCTGATGAACATGGATATTATGGAGAATTTGGAGGAGCTTTTATCCCCGAAATGCTTTATCCGAATGTAGAAGAACTGCAAAAGAATTATCTTGAAATCATTGAGTCGGAAGACTTTCAGAATGAATACCAGGATTTGCTTAAAAATTATGTTGGCAGGGCAACTCCGTTGTATTTTGCTAAAAACTTAAGTAACAAATACAATACACAGATCTACTTAAAACGGGAAGATCTCAACCATACCGGAGCTCACAAGATTAATAATGCTTTAGGACAGGTTCTTCTGGCAAAACGCCTTGGAAAAACAAGGATTATTGCAGAAACCGGAGCCGGACAACATGGTGTAGCAACAGCAACAGCCTGTGCCTTGCTTGGTCTTGAGTGTATCGTATATATGGGAGAAATTGATATCCAAAGACAGGCGCCCAATGTAGCCAGAATGAAAATGCTGGGTGCAGAAGTTATAGCAGCCACTTCAGGATCAAAAACACTGAAAGATGCAGTCAATGAAGCTCTAAGAGATTGGATCAATAATCCTGTTACGACTCATTATGTGATTGGAAGTGTGGTAGGACCTCACCCTTTCCCAGATCTTGTAGCAAGATTTCAAAGCATCATTTCAAAAGAGATTAAGGAGCAACTTAAAGAAAAAATCGGGAGAGAAAATCCGGATTATGTGATTGCTTGTGTAGGTGGTGGAAGCAATGCTGCCGGAACATTTTACCATTTTGTAGATGAAAAAGAAGTAAAAATCATTGCTGCTGAAGCTGGAGGTCATGGAGTGGACTCTGGGAAATCCGCAGCTACGACCTTCTTAGGAACGCTGGGGGTACTTCATGGAAGCAAAAGTCTTGTAATGCAAACTGAAGATGGACAGGTCATTGAACCTCATTCAATTTCTGCGGGGCTTGATTATCCTGGAATCGGACCTTTTCACGCGAACTTATTCAAGGAAAAAAGAGCTGAGTTTTTCAGTATTAATGATGATGAAGCCTTGAAATGTGCTTTTGAACTGACCAAACTGGAAGGAATTATTCCTGCTCTTGAAAGTTCTCATGCTCTTGCAGTTTTAGACAAGAAAAAATTCAATGAAGAGGATATTGTCGTTATTTGCTTAAGTGGGCGCGGAGATAAGGATATGGAGACCTATCTTAAAAATTTGTAAAATGTAAAAAGTATTCATGTCATATGACAAACCAGATCATAAATACATTTTGCATGAATACATCAATACAATAAAAAAATGAAAAAACTAAATATATACTTCACTGCAGGAATCCCAGAATTGGAAGATACTGCTGACATCATACAACTTATCCAGGACTCCGGAGCAGACATGATTGAGATCGGTATGCCTTATTCTGATCCCGTAGCCGATGGACCTGTGATTCAAAAAGCCCACGAACTGGCTTTACAAAACGGAATGACTATTGAGAAACTTTTTTCTCAATTAAAAACCATAAAAGATAAAATAAAAGTTCCCGTCATCTTAATGGGATACATCAATCCTGTACTGAGCTTTGGTTTTGAAAAGTTTTGTAAAGAATGCTCAGAAAGCGGAGTTTCAGGACTTATTCTTCCTGACCTCCCTCCTATTGAATTTGAGAAAAACTATCAGCATATTCTGAAAAACTACGGCCTTAATTTCACCTTTTTGGTTACCCCTGAAACGTCTGATGAAAGAATACAATATCTGGATTCATTAAGCTCAGGATTCTTATATGCAGTAAGCTCATCTTCCACTACAGGAAATGAAAACACTGTTCTAAAGAATGAAAATTATCTGACCCGATTATCGGATCTTCCTCTTAAGAATCCGGTAATGATCGGTTTCGGAATAAAATCAAAAGAAGATTTTGAAAATGTAACTGAAAAAGCAGATGGCGGAATCATTGGAACAGCCTTTGTGAATGTGTTGCTGCAGGATAAAGATTGGAAGAAGAATGCCATAGATTTTATCCATTCCATAAAAGCTTAAAATTCACTAAATTTGTATATCAAAAATTGAAATGAATACAAATCAAAATAAAGCAGTAGAATTTGAAGATTTAGGTATTAAAGAATATCAGCCCGCCTGGGATTATCAGGAACAGCTGATGAAGAGTATTATTGATACCAAAATAAAGAACCGCGACCTGCCTGCAGAACAGCATATTACCACCCCGAACCACCTTCTTTTTGTAGAACACCCGCATGTGTATACATTGGGAAAAAGCGGACACGAAGAAAATATGCTGGCCGGAATTGATAAACTGAAGGAAATAGAAGCCACTTATGTAAAAACCAATCGTGGCGGAGACATCACCTATCATGGCTATGGTCAGATTGTGGGTTATCCTGTTCTGGATCTTGAAAATTTCTTTACAGATATTCATTTATATATGAGAAATCTTGAAGAGGTTATCATCAGAACGATTGCCGAATATGGATTGAAAGGAGAACGTTCTCCTGGAGAAACCGGTGTTTGGCTGGATGTTGGGAAACCTTATGCCAGAAAGATGTGTGCAATGGGCGTAAAAGCTTCCCGATGGGTAACTTTGCATGGCTTTGCTTTGAATGTGAATACAGATATGCGTTACTTTGAATACATTGTTCCATGCGGAATCAAGGATAAGCAGGTTACTTCTTTAAAAAGAGAACTGGAAAGAGAATTGACACCGGAAGAAATGGAAGATGTAAAAGCAAAAATTAGAAAGCATTTTGCGGATGTATTTCAAGCAGAACTGATTTATAAGTAATTTTAACAACATACAAGATATCATCCCTATGTAGCCAATACATAGGGATTTTTTATGAATATGATTCACAAAAATGAATTATAAATTATTTTTTTCAAAAAAAACTTGCAGATATTTAAATTTTTCATAATTTTAATATCACTAAATAGTGAATAAAGAAAACGCTGTTTAGCTTAAAAATCATTAACCACCAAAATATGAGAACTATGAAAAAATTTTTGCTATCCATGATGGTATTTGTATCCGTACTGTCCATCAACTCCTGTTCAGATTCCAATGCGAATCAGGAAGCTGTGAATTCACAGACCAAAGAAACTGCGATGAAAGAGTTCGGAAGAACTGTTCCTGTAGGGATAGATAAAGAAGGGGAAAAATATAAGGTTTCCTTTATTCTTTCAGCCCAGCCTTATGAAATTAAAGATACTAAGGAAAATGAGGCTTATATTTCTATGATTAGCGAGGCTGTAAAAAATGAATCCCCGGTTCATATTTTCCTTAAGGCCAATTCCAATGAAATTGCGAAGGTAGAAAGTCCAACACTGGAAGATATTCGTTTCTTTAAATCTGCTTTAACAAAAGAAGAAAAAGCAGGAAATCAGGTAACCAGAAAATTAGCCAGTGTTATTCCTGACCTGGCCACTTTGAACAGCTTATTTACACAGATCAAAAATCAATCTTGTGGAACTTCTACAGCATCTTCTCCATGTATTACGTTCAGATATCCTGTAGACGGCTGCTATGCAAGAGCACACAAAATGAGACAGATTTTAAACAATGCCGGATATGAATGTGAAAAGCAATTCGTCTATGGAAATTTAAGAGCTTCTACCGGAACTTGTTGCGTATCATGGGTGTATCACGTGGCTATCCTTGTAAGCTTTAAAAATGCTTCCGGAGTGGTTGAAAAAAGAATTATTGACCCTTCTCTAAATGGAACAGGTCCTATCACGGATACTGCATGGAGAGCGGCATGCACCAACTCTACTTGTGGTTCTACTTCTGTTTCATCTTTTACTAACACAGCAGGAAATGTTTACTACAGAAGTCCATCAGGATCTTTATTATATGATAACAACCTGGTCAATACCAATTGTACATTAACAGCTTTTTCAGCCCTTTCAGGCTGTTCAGCTCCAGTACCTAGTACAGCACATTGCGGATTCTAACTCACTTTTATAGAAGCTCCTGCATGTATTAATATATTGCAGGAGCTTTTTACAAATACTTTATTATTATGAAAGCCTGGACCTATTTATTGTTACTGTTTACCATGATTACATCCTGTTCTTCCAACCCTGAATCCCAGAAATTAACCTGGTATAATAATGCAACCATCAACAATATTCTTGAAGACCCGGATAAGCCGGAAGAAGTTGTACGTGTCGCTATTGGAATAAGTGCTCAGGTTTTTTATATTTCAAAAAAGTCTTCTGATTATAAAACCTTGATGGAAAAGGCTAATCTAAGTTTTAAAAAAGGTAAAACCTATAATATAGGGGTTGAAAGTAAAACCAATATGGTCAAAGAGATCAATGAGGTGAAATAATTTTTTTCTTCATTTCCTTCTACCTATGCCCTTATTACAGAAATTCCGGCATCTACCTTGATCTCTGCACCATGAATATAAGATGCGTCTTCTGAAGCAAGGAACAGAACTGCACTGGCAATTTCATCAGGATCGCCCTGTCTTTTGAAAGGGATGGTAGGAATAATATCCTGAACTGCAGCATCAATTTGTTCAGGAGCCAACCCTGTATTGTTAAAAATATTGGTTTTGATATGCCCCGGGCTTACTCCATTCACACGAATTCCACGTTCTGTAAGTTCTACCGCAAATGTTTTAATGAACGACTGTACGGCTGATTTTGCTGCAGTATATACTGAAAAGCTATTCATAGCAATCTCTGTAGCCACAGAAGTATTAAAAATAACTGAACTTCCTGTTTTCATCAATGGTAACAACTGCTGAACTGTGAAAAAGGGTCCTTTTACCAATACATTAAAGAGTTCATCAAAATGGCTTTCATTTACACTTTCAACCGGTGCAAACTTTCCATAGCCTGCATTGGCAAAAATAACATCTACTTGTTGAGTATATTTTCTTACCTCTTCCTGTAATTTTAACAAGTCTATCATATTTCCTGCATTGGATATAATTCCGAAAGCATTTTCCCCTAACTTCTTCAAAGCATTATTAACCGTTTCTTCACTTCGCCCGGTGATGATAACTTTACCACCTTCTTCCAGGAATTTTTGAGCCGTTGCTAAGCCCATCCCATTAGTTCCACCAGTAATAATTGCTGTTTTGTTTTTAAATCTCTGCATTGTTTTTAGTTTTAAAATTCTACGGCAAAGATTGTTATCCTTATGATGGAAAAAAATCCGAATCATGCTGAAAACAAAAATCTATTCACATTCTTTTATAAAATAAATAATAGTTATCAATAAAATATTTCAAAATTAAATTGTACGCAATTTAATTGTCTATATATTTGCATAGTGAATTCGTCACAAAATAAAATTTGGAACTCAACAATTGACAAATAGTTTAATTTAAAATAAAAGAAAATGTCATTAATAGAAAACTTAAACTGGAGACACGCCGTAAAAGCTTATGACCCGACTAAAAAAGTATCAAACGAAGATTTAAATACAATTCTTGAAGCAGCAAGACTGGCTCCTACTTCATCCGGGCTACAACCTTTCCGCATTATTGTAGTAGAAAATCAGGAATTAAAAGATAAAATGGTTGCCGGTGCTTTAAACCCTGAAGTGATGAGAGATTCTTCTCATGTATTGGTTTTTGCTGCATGGGATAGCTATTCTAATGATAAAATCGACAAAGTATATGACCATCATACTGATGTAAGAGATCTTCCGAGAGGACGTTTTGGAAGCTATACAGATAAGATCAAAGAGATGTATGGAGCACAAACTCCTGAACAACATTTTGCTCACACAGCCCGCCAGACTTATATTGCTTTAGGAATTGCTCTTGCACAGGCTGCTGAACTTAAAATCGACAGTACTCCGGCAGAAGGATTCAGTAATGCAGTAGTAGATGAAGTATTGGGATTAAAAGAATTAGGCTTGAAAAGTGTAAGCCTTTTATATCTTGGATACCGTGACGAAGCCAATGACTGGCTGTCTTCTATGAAAAAAGTCCGTATTCCAATGGATGAGTTTATCATTAAAAAGTAATACCTTCACGAATCTTTCGTATTCAATCTTATGGAACATTCAAATACACCCAAATTAGAAAACCAGATCTGTTTCCCGTTATATGTAATTGCTAAGGAAATCACAGGATTGTACCGACCTTTTCTTGATGAGCTGGACATCACTTACCCGCAATACCTGGTCATGATGGTATTATGGAATGGTGACGGACTTACGGTAAGCCATATCGGAGAAAAACTGTTTCTGGACAGCGGAACATTAACTCCACTTCTCAAAAGGCTGGAAGCAAAAGGGTTTATTACAAGAAAACGAAAAAAAGAAGACGAAAGAGTTGTTGAAGTATTTTTAGATGAAGCCGGAAAACAGCTTCAGAAAAAGGCCTGCGAAATTCCGGGTAAGATCCAGAAAAAAATCGGGATACAGCCTGAAGAACTGTTGGAGCTTAAAGAAACAGTTTTAAAAATATTAAACAAAATCGAAAAATAAATGAAAACGTTATATACAACAAAAGTTACTGCTACAGGTGGAAGAAATGGCCATGTAAAAAGTGAAAACGGAGTCTTGGATCTTGAAGTAAAAATGCCAAAAGCACTAGGAGGAGCCAATGATGACTTCTCTAATCCTGAAATGCTTTTCGCAGCGGGATATTCTGCTTGCTTCGACAGTGCTTTGAACAGAGTAATCAGCTTAGGTAAAGTAACAACTGGTGAAACAACTGTGACTGCTCAGGTAAGCATCGGTCAGATTGAAAACGGAGGTTTCGGATTGGCTGTGGAACTGGATGTAAACATTCCGGGAGTTTCTATCGAAGAAGCTCAGTCTTTAACAGAGAAAGCTCACCAGATCTGCCCTTATTCTAATGCAACAAGAAACAATATTGAGGTTAAGCTTTCTGTAACCAACAATGATTAATCCAATTTTTTTATAATTATATTTGAAATGAGCTGTTTTGAAATTCAAAACAGCTCATTTTTATTTTTTACCACAGATTTTCTCAGATGAACACAGATATGAAGAGTATGTATTTACCACCGAAGATGAAATGGTAAACTATTTTATTGAAAATAAAGGACTGGATCAAACCTTTTATTGGAATTAATCTCATAATAATCCTCATAGAATAATGATTGGAGCCAATATTACTAATGATGATAAACTAATTATGAGCTTAACTCTGGATGCAAGTCTAGGAAACAGGAAAAGAATATTTCAATAAACTTAAAGATGTTTTACAGTCCAATACAGGAATTATTTCATTCGTGAATCCGGTGGATTATGAAAATGGTGAAGATTTTGTTTTAAGATATCAGAAAAGTATCGAATACAAGTAAATAATGAAAACATTACCATTCATAATAATTTCTTTAGGTCTTTTTTTGACTTCTTACAGCCGGTCTTGTGCCCAATCCCGGCAGAATGACACCCCTTTGCAACAGATTAATGATACTAAAGCAGCAACGCATATTAACCAACTTATAAATGCTAAAACCTGGAATCTGTTATTCCCCAACAGGAATAATATCCAGGGAAAAAACAGGAATCATCAGGATTTTTATTCTTATCAGGCATTTATAAAAGCAGCTACCCACTTCCCTCATTTTCTGAATGAAGGAACACAGGAGGATCAGAAGAGAGAGCTTGCTGCATTTCTGGCCAATATCGCTCAGGAAACAAGTGGCGGCTGGGATGATGCTCCGGGAGGCTATTATAAGTGGGGACTTTATTTTATCGAAGAAAACAATAAGGGAAATGGAAATAATTATTCTGATCCTTCTAAGGTTAACTATCCGCCGGTAGCAGGACAGGCTTATTACGGCCGTGGTCCTAAGCAGCTGAGTTGGAATTACAACTACGGACAATTTAGTGAAGCTTGGTTTGGTGATAAAAATATACTTTTAAAAAATCCCGGACTTCTGGCTGAAAACAATGTTTTATCTTTTGCCTCTGCTATCTGGTTCTGGATGACTCCCCAATTTCCTAAGCCCTCTTGTCATGAAGTGATGACCGGAAAATGGCTGCCTACAGAAAAAGACAAAGAAAGCGGAAGAATCTCCGGTTTTGGAACTACAGTAAATATTATCAATGGTGGTATTGAATGTGGGCAATCTACCACACAGCCCAAAACACAATACCGCTATGAATACTACCGCTATTTTTGTCAATATTTTGGAGTGAACCCCGGAAAAAACATCAGCTGCAGTACGCAAAAGCCATTTGGCAATTAAGAAAAAAGACTATAACATAATGCTTGTAGCCTTTTTTATAGAATTTATTATATTATCTGGAATCTATCTCTTATTCAAATCACTTTTCTGATAGGCATCTACCTTTTTATAGGAATCATTTTTCTCTTTTTCTTTTTTGTCAGAGATTAAGATTCCGAAAAGGTGATCTATTTCGTGTTGTAAGATAACAGCGGTGAATCCTTCTACGATTTCTGAATATTTTTGTCCTTTCAAATCCACATATTCGAATTGAATGACTTTACTTCTGTAAAACTGATCTCTGAAATCAGGAATTGACAAATCTCCTTCGGGTCCAAGATTTTGCAGATCCGATCTCCATACAATCACCGGATTGATGAAATATTCCAAAGGGGTTCCTTCTTTATCAAAACGTTGTACCCAAATCACTTTTCTGTTGATCCCTACTTGCGGAGCCGCAATACCTACTCCACCATCAGTTGAAAGAAGAGATTCCTTCATCCTTTTCACGAGAACAGCCGTATTAGGATCAGTTGGGTTGATTTCTGAGGAGAGATTCAACAAGGTTTTATGCTGATGAGCGTCTGTAGTCTGATAAATTGGTAATGCTGCATTTACATCCCCTTTATTGATTAGAGAAATTTCATCTGAAGTGAATTTTTGAGCATTACATACTCCTGCAAAAAGTATCAATAGAATAGATAGTTTTTTCATACAAATTGAATGTGATGCAAAGGTAGAGATTGTCTGTTGAAAATGGATCATTGTTTTGGAGTTTTAGAATAGGAAGCTGAAAGAGGGAGGCTGGAAATTACTGTTGAAGCTTTGATTTTATGGGTGATTAGGTTTTGGCTAAAGCCATTGGATTTTTATATAAAAGAAGAACGGGCTAAAGCCCGTTCCTATTGAATTTGACATTGTTCTGATTATTTAAAAATCTGCGTAATCTGTGTGATCTGCGGAAAACAAAATTAAAAAGTCTTCGTCATATCACTCGGAATAATCAGATTAAATTCTGTTGGAATATAATCCTTTGAAGGAACCTTCAGTTCAGGATTTTCTGATTCAAAAACAGAAATCACCGCCATTTTTAAGTTTGGATTTTTCTGTTTGATATACCAATAGGTACCGCCAAATTCCTTGCTGTGATAATTACCGTTATAATGAATAAACGTCTTTCCTGACTGGATATTTTTCAGAATAGACTCAGCCATGGTAGCATCCTTTGTAGCCTGCGCTGAAATAAAGTTCATCACTTTAGTTCCTTCCGCATGATCCCCCATCATGGCTTTCATTTCCGGATATCCCGGAGTATCTAAGGTTACCTTGATGGGTAATTGAGCAAGATATGTTTTTTCTTTATCACTTAGCTTATTCAAAGATTCAATTCCTTCTTTTGCCGTTTGTGAGGCATATCTTCTCGGAATATTGGTTGCTATGAAATTAATTTTTTTATTTTTAGCAAAATCAACCAATGGTTTATAATCTGTTGCATAATTATTCCAAAGGCGGGCAGAATCTTTCAATGTTTTAGCATCAAATTTTCCACTCAGATACTGATTCAGCTGAGCCTGATTGTCTCTTTCAAACATTTCAGCACCCAGAATAAGCTGTCCGTTTTTCTTTTCAAATAAAGCTTCTGTTATTTTAAGCTGAAGCCAGTGATTGATAGAGCTGTTATGATTTTCACCAAAGAAAACTACATCATAATCTGCCAATTCCTTCACCAATTTATCCGTTTTTATTTCTTTACCTTTTTGGTCATAGAACTGATATGCTTTAAAGTTCTGTGCCTTAAGTGAACAGAAACCCGCCAGCAAAACCGCTATTAAAAGATTCTTCATTTTTTATCTTTAGTATTTTAATTTAATGACAAATTACATAATATTTGGGGCTTTTTATCATGCTTCCCAAAATCTAAAAGAAAAAGACCGCCTTGAATTTTACAAACAAAACGGCCTCTCTTAAAATCATCTAATTATTATTGTTGTTCAAGAGTTGCTACAAGATCTTTCCATTCCTGAAGTTCAGGAATTCCAGGTTTTCTTTTTCCAAAGAACTGAACGATAAAGTCTCCTTCTTTATTGAATACTTCAATCGCTGTAACTTCTCCGTCTTCAGTCGGTTTTTTCACGATCCATGCTTCTGCAATTTTCGTTACATCTAAGTGTAGGTTAAAATCAGGGTCCATTACATTGAACCACTGCTGATGCCAAAGGGTTTTCTTTACATTTCCGGTATGAATCTGGATAATTCCTCTGTTTCCAACGAAAACCATAATTGGTGTACCCTTTTCTGAAGCTTCTTCAAGGATGTTAACTACTTTTGAGTTATCAATTTTCTGAGTAAAGCCTTCCGGAGCCAATCTTAAAGCCTGAGTTCTGCTTACCCCAAACTTTCTGGTCATCATAAAGAAATCGTGAGTATCTTTTAATTCTGTCCATGCCTTTTTAAATCCTTCAACATCAATTTCTGTATCCGGTTTTTCTGCCTGTTTCGGAGCTACTGCCTCAAATGTGAAAGCTTGGCTCTGATCCTCTGCTTTGAATTTTTCAACGATAACATCGAAGGCAGCTTCATCACTATTTTTAGTTAAATAAATCTTATGCAATGCCAACCCGTCTTTTCCAAAGAACTGAAGGCTTTTTTTGTCTCCTTCCACTACTGCAAATGCAAATTTCCAGTGGTTAAGGAAAATTCTAAGATCAATATCCTCTCCTACGAAAAGCTGAGCATGCGGGCTGCTGAAGTCTCCATTTTGGTAAATTCCTTTTCTTTCATGAACACATTCATCATTGCGGGTAAGAGCCATTACTTTTCCTAATTTCTCTGCTTCTGTAAGAATTCCCGGAAAATCAGGGTTTAATACAGTTACTCCTTCTCCAATCCCTGTTGCCAGTAATTCAGCTTCACTTACGCCAAACTGTGCTGCAGCATTTCTTATTCTTATATGTGGATTTTCTGCTTTCAGAGCTTCCCATTTTTCCTTTAAATCATTCACTAATATGCTCATTATTTTATTTTTTTATAGTTAAAATTGTATAGATTCTTTGTATTGTTTCGTTTCCTGTTTTGCTTTTTATTTCTTCTTCTCTTTCTGAAGTTTTCATTCTTTTGAAATGACTTTTTGAAACCAGTTCTTCCATATCATCATTATTATAAAGAGTGAAATTATAGGCTGTAAAGGGCAGTTTCTCCATAAAATCTCTTTGTCCGAAGGTCAGAACAAAAGTCCCGTTATCCTTTAAAACTCTGCAGATTTCATTTAAAAAACCAACCGGATTTTCCCAGAAATAAACAGTATTTACAGTAAATATTTTATCAAAAGTCTCATCTGCAAAAGGAAGTATTTCCCCTTCATACAGAACAAAATCTGCCTGATCTTCAAACTTCTGATTCAGTCTTTTGGCTTCAAGATGCATGGTTTCAGAAATATCGATCCCCGTGTATTTCAGTCCTTTGGCCAGATTGAGAATACTTTTTACGTGATCTGCATTTCCATGTCCTATTTCAAGGATTCTTTCATCGTCTTCTATCAAAAGGGTTCTGATACTCTCTAACGTCATACCGATGTTAGTGGCATTCATCATTTCACCGATCTCTACGCCTTTTTCTCCCTGAGGATTGGCCAGATTCTCTGCGAGGATTTTTAATTCTTCTTTTTCCATGGTTATCCGAAAATGATCATTGGGTTATTCGTAACAGGATGTTCACAGATGGTACATGGAAAGTTATAAGCATGGCTGATATTTTCTGCTGTAAAAACTTCCTGTGGTGTTCCATAAGCTGAAACCTGTCCTGATTTCATTAATAAAATTTTATCCGCAAATTGAGCGGCTAGATTCAGGTCATGAAGAACAACAATCGCACTGTTTGTTTTTTTGGTGAAATTTTTGATAATTTCCAGTGCCTTATATTGATGTTTTACATCCAGATTATTCAGAGGTTCATCCAGAAAAACCAATTTGTGGGCAATATCATTTTCCAGCTGTGCCATTACTCTTGAAAGATGCACCCTTTGTTTTTCTCCTCCTGAAAGAGAGTTATATTCTCTTTCTTTCAGATGAAAAATATCTGTTTCATACATCTTATTATTCATGGCTTCAAGATCTTTTTTTCCGGGCTGTGCATCAAAATAAGGATACCTTCCCATCATGACAACATCTTTTACTTCAAGAGGAATATCATTACTGTTATGCTGTGAAAACTTTGCTTTATGCATAGAAAGTTCTTTTACATTCCAGTCTTCAATAGGTTTATCTTTAAATAATACTTTTCGTTTCTCAGATTTCACTTCATGAGCCAAAACACTTAAAAGACTTGATTTTCCAGCTCCATTAGGACCTACAATGGCTAAAAATTCTCCGTAATCCAATGAGACATCTACCCCATCCAGAATACGGAACTCTTTATGTTTATAGTTAATTTGATGTGCTTTGATCATTACAGTGATTTTTTAAATTTAACCAAAATAGCGATAAAAATAGGTCCCCCCATTAAAGCGGTCAAAATCCCGATCGGTAATTCTGAAGGTTCTACAATACTTCTGCTGAAGGTATCTGCTGTCAGAAGCAAAATACTTCCAAATACGGCAGACAAAGGCAGGATAAAAGTATAATTGGATTTGAACAAAAGTCTTAAGATATAAGGTACGATAAGACCTACAAAGCCAATGGTTCCTGAAAATGCAACACAACTTCCCACCATCAATGCAACAATAATAATGATCTGCTTCTTCAGCCTTTCTACATTGATTCCTAAATGCTGCGCATCTTTCTCTCCCAGCATCATGGCATTCAAAGCTTTTCCTTTAGGCAGTAAAATAATATAGGCTCCCATCATGACAATGCCAAGAATAATATTCTTCGTCCATGTTGCTGCAGCTAAACTTCCCAAATTCCAAAATGTCAAATCTCTAAGCTGTTCATCTTTTGATACATATATTAAGAAACCAGTAATAGAAAATCCTATTGCTGTAATAGCAACACCGGTCAACAGCATCATAACCACATTGGTTTTTCCGCCGCTTGTTGAAATTCTGTATACCAGCATCATGGATAAAAAAGATCCTATGAAAGCAGAAATTCCTACCAGCGAAAATTGTACGGCTTCAGGAAGATATTCTTTAAAATGTCCTCCTAAAACAATGGCAATGGCAGCCAATAGGGTCGCACCTGAGGTAAGACCTATTAAATCTCCTGTTGCCAAAGGGTTTTTGAATAATCCCTGAAGGCTTGTTCCTGAAACAGACAACATACTTCCAATTAAAACAGCCATAATAATTCTGGCTGCCCTTACATCCCATACTACATATTTATCACTCAATGACAAACTGGAATCTCCTTGTATTACTTTTCCTAAAACGTTAAATGCAGATTTACCACCAAAATCGTAAACCCCTGTATTAATAGACCATACTGCTATAATAATAAGCAGTATGGTACTTATTGTCATGTAAAAGTATAGTTTACTTTGCGTTTTCAATTAAAAGTTTGTTTAATCCAACTGCTGCTTCTCCTAGTCTCGGTCCAAAACCTGAAACTAACCCTCCATCCATTGCGATGATTTTCTTATTTTTTCCGGCATTGGTCTGGGAAACTCCCGGCATCTTCAATGCTCCTTCGTTTCCACCTGCTCCCTGTAATCCTGTTTCAAAAAAGAAAAGCACATCAGGATTAGCTTTTACAACCGCTTCCGGAGTTAATGGTTTGAAATCTTCAAATTCATTCACTGCATTTTCACCTCCTGCCAGATTAATTAAAGAGGCCATTGGAGTATTTTTACCTGCTACCATTAGCATATTTCCTCTAGCATAGATAAATAATACTTTCGGTTTTTTAGCTAAGGGCTGAACCTGCTTCAAATCTGCATCAATTTTATCAGTTAATTTCTTATAATCTGTATTTCCAATGGCTTTTGCAACATCTTCAATCAGTTTTTTAGTACCATCAACAGTATATTCCTGCTTAAAGATCTCTGTTTTAATGCCAGAAGCTTTGATTTTCCCCATCAATTCAGGGTTGATATCTTTATCGGAAGCTAGAATTAAAGTAGGACTTACTGCCATGATCGGCTCAATAGTCATTGATCTTACATGTCCAAGATCTTTAGCTGTAGCTTTTAAACTTACAGGATACGTACTGGTAACGTCTGTTCCTACAATTTCTTTTTCGTGACCTAAGGCACTTACAATTTCTGTAATTCCACCATTTAAGGTGACGATTTTATTGTTGCTTTTTGGAGCTTCAGAAGTCGCTTCCGTTGTATTTTCTTTTTGAGCACCTTCTTCTTTTTTGCAAGAATACACTGCTACAAGAACAGAAGCTGCAAGGATAAATTTCTTCATGATATACTATTATTTGATTTATTATAATGGATCGAATGCGAAAGATGTAAAGCCACGCTCTCCTTTTAAATTCTTCATAGAAGTGAATTTCAGTTTAAAATAAAAACCGTTTGGGTCTTTCAGAATAAAGAAACGATCTGAATATACAAATGGAACAGGATTATCTGCTGTCCCGGTAGTTGTTCTCCATTTATCTCCAATCGCTCTGTGATCGTTTAAAATAAACTTATTATTGTCCACATCCTTTAATTTAAATGCGGCATACGCTTGTTCAAGATTTCCTGTAACATTTACTTGATATGCTTTCACTCCATCTAGGCTATTAATAGTTACAAAGTCTGCATAAAAGTAACTACCTGCGCTGTTCCCTGGACTCATAAATACTTCATTAGTAAATGTAGTAAAGGCTAAATCCCAGCTTTTTTTCTTAGGCTGAATCTTTGCAGGAGTTCCTGTTTTAAGATTGAAAAAAGCAAAGTTATACTCAGGATCTTTTGTTATGATATACTCTCTAATCCCATCGCTTCCGGCATTAAGATCTGCATAACGAATTTTGTAGCCGTTAGTAGCCCTTAGAATCTGGACTTTCTTCCATCCTCTCGGCTCACCAGATAATGAGACAGAACCCGCTCCAATGTTAGTATCAGGAGGAATTTCTCTTCCTAAATTAATTAAATAAACAGGATTATCCGCATCATTTTCTTTGATCGGTTCAATTCCAGAAGTTTGAGTTAGAAATTGACCATTGGGATTATCTATATACTTCATATTTTCAGCATCAAATGTTCCAACCTGCGCAATATCTTTTAAGTTGGTTACATCCGATTCTCTTACTTTGCTGATATCTTTAGCATTAGGTATTTTAATGACTGTCATGGCAAGAGACCCATTCATAATTACTCTGAAATCATCGCCTGTATAAAATCCTAAGTCCCAATCCGTTCGTTTATTAATAGTTTTTCTAGGCTCTTCTTCATCCTTAACCATATCACTCAGATCAATCCACACCTGATTAGGTTCTGTAGCTCCTCCCACAGGCACATTCACCGAAGAACCGGTAATAGGGGGTGCAGGAACTTTATCTTCATCGGCAGAAATACAAGACTGCGCCGCTAGCATTACAGAAAGAATCGAAAATATTTTAAAATACTTCATAGTAACTTTTATTTAAAATTGAAACGTTAATCTGGCAAAATAGCTTCTGCCATAATATAAATTCACAATACCTGTAGGAGCTGTTGTAGCATGAGCCTCAGCCTTCATCGCTGTAGAATTAATACTGGTAACATCAAAGATATTTTTCACTCCAGCTGAAAGCTCCAGATGATCTTTCCAGAACGGCTGGCTTACAATAAAGTCCATCATATGAAAACCATCTGTTCTTCCAAGCTTAAATCCACTTGTTTCATTTTCAAATACATAAATCCTTCCAGGACCTGTATATTTATAGTAAAGGGCAAATGAAGTTCCCGGATTTTTCAGTTTATAGTTAACTGTAGCTCCTGCCTGTACCTGATACTGATAATCTGTAGGTGAAGTATGATACATTGAGTTCATGGATACCGAAGTTCCCCCTAAAGCACTTCTCAGGGAAAGTGCCAATTGGTCCTTTTTGAAATCAACATTTGCTGAGAATAACATATTTCTATATTTATCCATATTTCTAAACTGGTAAGTAGAAGGATCTTTGATGAGAAGCATTTCTATCTTATCCCTTACATCAAGATATAAACCGCTGACACTATAGGCAATCTTCCAATCATTTCCTGTTGTAAAGCTCTGATCCCAAAATGCTCCTGTAGAGAAACCTTTTTCTGGATTCAGGTCAGGGTTTCCTTGAATGTCATGATTAAGATTTACAAAATAGGTATAAAGCTCTTCATAAGTAGGAAAACGGTTTGCTGTACCAGCCACTAATCTCAAATTTGAATTCTCAGCAATTTTATATCTTGCAGAAAGGGAATAATTAAACTGATTATTGAATTTTTCACTTACTGAAAGCCTTGCACCTGGTCTTACAGAGAACTTATCAGATATATTCCATTCTCCCGAAATAAAGTTTGAGTAGGTAAAAAGAGTTCTGTTGATAGCTTTGGTAAAAAATTTACCGGCGATTAATGAAGCATAACCATCCGTATAATCTAATTCATACCCCAATTGAAAGTCGAAAGTTTTATTATCAAGGAAATTACTGAACATCCCTCTTGAATAAATTACATTTGTCTTATAGTAAGACAGCTCTTCTTCTTTATTGAGAATAGATCTGTTTGGAATATCATAATTATAATCCTGAAACTTTCTATCCTGGTTTTGGTAAGAAAAATCTCCCATATACTGAATATGCCCCAGGTTTGTCTGAATATTAAACTGGTGAATCCATCGGTTGGTATTATATTTTCTGTCCATACTTCGATACAACGCCCCACCGTTTCCGTCATTAAGTGGCTCTACATTCACTTCAGGATTGTAGAAATTGAATCCTTCATTCAAATACGAAAGTTTATAATAGAAGGAAGTTTTATTTTTTGAATATCGAATCAAAGCAGAGGCATCATATTGATCTTTAGGATTCCATTCATATCCTCTTTTAAGATCAGTTTCTAAATATTTATAGCCCATTTTATTTCCTTCATAGCCCATAAACTGATTATGGTTGAAGTTGATATTCGCAAACCAGTTATTATCAATATTATAATCAATATTTATATTCTGGATATGCCTTCCATTTCCTTTTTTCTTGATATCATAGTTGTTTCTTACGGTCTCTTCCTGAGCAGAAGCTCTTACACTGATCTTTTTTGAGCTGCCTTTCTTAGTAATAATATTGATCACCCCGGCAAGTGCTCCATTTCCATATTCTACCCCCATGCTTCCCTTGACAATCTCGATTCTTTCGATATTATTCAATGACAGTTTGGTAAGGTCTATATTACTTCCTAAACCTGTATCTCCTACGACCGGAATATTGTCAATAAGAACTTTAACATAGCTTCCATCCAATCCCATCATAGTGGCTGTAGAATTTCCTGAACGGGTATCCGGAGTGATTTGAATGTTAAGACTTTGATTTAAAACATCAGCTACATTGGTTGCCGCCATGTTTTTGATCTGTTCAGCATCTATTACTTCAACCTTATATATAGATTTGTTAATGGATCGTTGTGTAAATTGCCCTGTAATGACAACTTCTTCTATTTTCTTTTGATTAAGAGAATCCTTTTCTTGTGCATTCATCCAAAAAACAATGGATAATGACAGAACGGAAAGCACCTTCTTCTTCATAAGGGTAAAAATTTCGACAAATATAAAACTTTATTTAGAATGATTAAAAATAAATATATACTTTTGTGTAATAATTCTAAATAAATATAACAGCATGAAACTAAAATTACTTTTAGGAGCATTGATACTTACAGCCTTTACCGCTAAGGCACAAGTATCAACTATCAACGAAAACTTCGATAACTTCACTGCGGGAAACACTACTTTCCCTCAGTTTGGCTGGTCTACCGTGGTAGCCCCACTGGTTATGAATGAAGCCCCATTCCCAGTTCCACCAAGAATGATCGTAACGAACACTAGTTCCAACAGAGCTGTTCAATCATATTCAGGAACAAACCCTACAAATCCATCTTATTTAATTTCTCCACAGATCCAGGCTCCTGCAGGAGACAAAACACTGAAGTTTACAACAACTTTGGTATCTCCATCCCCTGGTCCTGGAACTATTCAGATAGGATTAGCTTCTAATCCTACAGATATGTCAACCTTTGTTCCTGTTGGAAATCCTATTACAGTATCTGCAATTGGAACGATTTTAAATATAAACGTACCTATACCAGCATCTACATCGTCATATCTTGTGTTTAAATTTACACCTTCAGCGATGCACGTAGCTGTACAAATTGATGATGTTGTCTATGATACAACAGGTTCTTTGGCAGTTAATGACAAGGTAATTGCCCAAAATGAAGTTAAGTTCTTTGTTAATGAAGATAATATGTCCCTTGACTTTGTAGCGAAAAAAGATCCTAAAAACATCCAGATCTATTCTTCTGCTGGGTTAAAAGTAGCAGAAGGAAAACTGAACGGACAAAGATTTAATATCAATGGACTTCAGACCGGGGTTTACTTCATCGCTATTGAAACTGCTGAAGGAAAAACCATCCAATCAAAATTCATCAAAAAATAAGGTTTATCAGACTATTATTTGCCTTTAATAAAGCCGGAGGGATCATTCCTTTCGGCTTTTTTATAGCCAAGTTCTAAGATCATTCTAATAAAAACACGACAAAAATCATGTTTTTATTTAGAATGATTAAAAATAATTATATACTTTTGTTGAATCATTCTAAATAAGAATTTAAAAAATAAATTATGAGAACAAAACTATTATTGGCATCGTTGCTTGCTCTTACTGTTCAACAGACTGTGTTAGCGCAGACAGATGCATTAGGGTACACACAAGCAAATATGACGTTGGGAAGTGGGTATCAAAATCGTTCATTCTTTAATTTTTCTGATGGAAATATCGTTTCTCAATCTGCTACTACATGGGATGTAGCATTCTATAGAGTTTCTCCTTATGCAACAGGAACAAGAATTAATGATGCTAAGAACATTGAAGTATATACCGCTGCAACCAGTTTAGCAGAATGGGATAATATCAATATAAACAATGAAGCTTCTTGGGGAGAGCCACTTTATAACCCTGATCAAATTACGGACTGGAGCCAGGGAGCCTTTGAACAGGGTCCTATTACAGGTCCTAACCCCAATATTCCTTCTACAGGATGGGGAGTTTATAATCCGGTGAATCACCATATTAATGGAAAAGCAATTTTTGTTCTAAAATATGCTTCAGGAACTTATATTAAATTTGCTATTGAAGATGCATTTTCAGGATACACTTTTAAATATTCCAAGTGGGATGGTACTGCATGGACACCAACTGAAACAAGAACTTTAGCTAACGGAACTGATGACGCTTATTTCAACTATTTCTCATTTGATACCGGAGCAAAAGTTCCTAATATGGAACCTTCAAAAAATGCGTGGGACTTAGTATTTACAAAATATTTCACCTTCTATAATGGAGTTCAGATGTATCCTGTTGCAGGAGCCATTCAGGGCCCAGGTCTGAAAGTTGCCATGGTAGATCCTGAAACTCAACAGGTAGCTGATGGAAACATTCCTGCAGCCAGTAATTTTTCATCCAATATTACTACAATTGGGCATTCATGGAAAGTGATTACTACTTTGAAGAATAACGTTGTGTATTATGTCAAAAAAGGGAATGATTATTACAGAATGTACTTCACACAAAGTGATGGTTCAAGCACTGGAAACATGTATTTTAAATACAAAAAGATTACCGGATCACTGGGAATTACAGAGGTAAGTAAAAAAGCTTCTTTTGGAATCTATCCGAACCCTACCACTGCGGATAAAAAAGTAACGGTTCTATTTGATGTTAAAGAAAAAGCAAGCAATAAAGGAAGTATAGAAGTATATGACCTAACCGGAAAAAAGGTACATGCTGCTGAATTAACCAATCAGGCAGGGTTCTACAGACAAGATCTTAACCTGGCTCATCTTCCTTCAGGAAATTATCTTGTAAAAATTAACTTTGGAGGAACTTCGGAAACGAAAAAACTTATCGTAAAATAATATTTTACTCAAATACTTTCTATTTTTTCTAATAAAAAGGCGGTCTTCAGAATACTGAAGCCGCCTTTTATTTTCATTAATATATTTTAAAACCTTTGTAAACCTCCACCCCTCTTTCCATGATTTTGGAAGCATCTTTACGGAAGTCCAGCAGGTGATCCTGACCGTTGTGTCTGTTGTGATGATCCACACTCTCCCAAAGTTCAATCAGGAAAAATGTTCCTTTATTGTCTTTATCTTCAACAAGGTCGTACTGTAGGCATCCTTCTTCTTTTCTTGTTTCCTTCACCAGATTTTGAAAAAGCTCTACTGCTTCCATCAGATAATTTTCATTAAACTTAAAAAGTGCAATGATATGTAAGTTCATATTCTAATATTTATTGATGTAAAAGTAGAATATTTTCAAAATCAAATTTATTTTTGATCCATTTATTTTTACATCCACAAGCATATTTTTTAACTGAACACTGATTTATAAATAGTTATAGAACTCATCACAATCACCAAAACTCCAATGACCAGAAACATTTTCTTCACCGGAAGCTTTGCAGTAAGCATTGCGGAAAAAGGAGCGGTAATAATTCCACCTATTAAAAGCCCAAGGATAATATTCCAGTGCTGAATTCCAAGAGTAAAGAAAAAGGTAACAGCGGCTGTAATGGTCAGGATAAATTTCGCAACAGTAGAACTTCCCACTGCAAATCTTGGAGTAAAAGCATTTTTAATAAGTGTTCCGGTTACCAAAGGCCCCCAACCACCACCGGCAAAAGAGTCTATAAATCCTCCAATCACGCCAAGTCTTGTCAGGTTAGTCTTTCTTTTCAATGCTTTACTCTGTTTGTCTTTAAAAGCATTGGAAAGGATTTGGAATCCAAGATATAAAGTATAAAAAGCAATCACTGTTTTAGTGATCTTTGCGTAATACTCGCCAAGATAAGTAAGACTAACAGCCCCTATAATTGCTCCAATGACCGCAGGAACAGCTAATTTCTTCACCAGGCTTATGCTTACATTCTTAAGCTTAATATGACTTGCGCTTCCTGCTGCTGTAGTAAAGCTTTCCGCAGAATGAATACTGGCGCTTACAATATGAGGCGGAATGTTCAGAAACATCAGTGTGGTGGTACAGATCACGCCATAGCCCATCCCCATTGATCCTGCTACAATCTCTGCAAAAACACCCACCAAAAGCATCCAGTAAAAAATATAATGATCTTTTGCCAACATCTGCTGCAACTCATCAAAATAACCCAGCTCATATAGGGAAAAAACGGCTGCTGATACCAGAGCAATCGTTACTAACAATATATTGAGCCTTATCTGAATCTTTTTTGTAATCACCATAGCTCTGAAATTGTAAGTTTGTTTTGTTTATCACTCTCTGAATTGTTTACCGGAACAATAGTTCTGTTCAGCAAATCTCCTGCCCGCCATGAGTTTATAGTACCTGCATCTTCTTTTGGAATCATAATTTATTCTTTTGAAGTCATGCAAATATCCAATAAAAATATTATCCTACAAAACAAGTAGACTATTATTTCAAAAAAAAGGATCAGGTCAGTCGACCAAATCCATTAAAGTTTTTTTCTCAAGAATATTCAGTGAGGCATCTCTAACCTCTATCAATACATCATGTAAGCCACAATGATCTTCGTTGCAGTCTTCACATTTTTCATAGAAGTTGAGACTTACACACGGAAGCATGGCAATGGGACCGTTCACAAGACGGATAATTTTGGCTAATTTCACATTTTCAGGATTTTCCCTCAAGAAGTATCCTCCTCCCTTTCCTTTTTTACTGTCAAGGATCTCCGCTTTTTTCAGTTCAAGCAGGATATTTTCTAAAAACTTTAAAGGTATCTTTTTGTGTTCCGCTATTTCGGAAATAAGAACCGGACCTTCATTTCTTTTTTCTACAAGATATGAAAGTGCCTTAAACGCATATTGAGATTTTTTTGATAGCATCACAGCAAAAATAAGAAAATTGTTTAACATGTTTAACCGAAAAGGTAAAATTGCAAAAGAGCTCATTAATCGCATTATTTTTTATCGTTTTGTTGCATTGCAGTTTTGCCTTTTTCCTATTAAATTGCTATGTTTGTCCTATGTTCAGTAAACAAGAAGCACAACAACTCAAAAAGGAATTTTGGACAGCTTTTGGAAAATCCTTTCCAAGAAAATGGATCCTGTATGATACTAAGATCAAGGATATGTCATTTAAATTCTCTGCAGACAACAAAAAAGCAGAGGTTTCTCTTGAAATCGAAATGAAAGATGAGATTTTTCGTAATGCTTATTATGAAAAGATATGGTCTTTGGAAGATATTTTAAAAGACTTTATCGGAGATTTTCAGAAAGACGAATATTTTACATTGGAAAATGGAAAGGTCATCAGCCGTATTTGGGTAGAAAAACATGGGGTTTCAGTCTTCAATAGAAACACATGGCAGGAAATTTTTGAATTCTTTGTCGAAAAAATGGATGGATTCGAAAGGTTTTATTACGAATATGAGGATTTTATAAAGGACATATAAAATAATTACGAAATAAATACCGTTTTACACTTTGGAAGAAGATAAAAAAGAAAACTATCTTTGCTCTATACCACTTAAACTAATAGATGAAACTAAACATGATTAAAAATGAGAAAAGTGTACAAAAACATTTTTGGAGAAGTCATCTCCAAAAGCAAAGCTACCAAGCTAGATGAATACCATCTGTATTATTACGAAAATGACTCCGATATACTGAAAGAAATTGAATTCATCAACGATGAAAGTATATATAACATCAATTATTTTTTAAATGAAGGAGACAATGAGAATGAAGTTCTGGAATACCTAAAGGAAAAATCTGATTTTTTTGACATCGAAAAAAAGGAAACTGCTGACGGATTCATCATTACTACCAATAAACTATATTCACTGTCTGTAGACGAGAAACCTCTAATCTCCAAAACTGTTTTTAAAACTGACGACCCTGAAAATTTTATATGCTCACAGGTGATTGACAATGAAACTCATGAGCCACAGCTTGAAAGAACAGTAAAATGCTGGTATACTAAGGATGAAAACGGAGAAAAATATGCCGCTATAGAGTGCAGTTATCAGGAAGACGGAAAACTGGAACTTGCTATTGATAAAACATCAGATCCCGATAACGAACAGAACTGGGCTCATTATGATTATGAAACATTTCATGAGCTTCAGAAACAATTCCCCGTGGATATAACCTATTACAAAACGGCCGCATTACTTCCAAAGGAAACCTATCAGAACTAAAAACATTTCAACAATACACCAAACCACAATTTATTATATGGAAGAAAATCCTATATTTTGGGCGGATGGAGATGATCCGCAAATGATTGAAGCGTACAAGAAAGCACAGGAAACTTTTAAATATTTTTGGCGTGAACAATCCTGGGAATACAGAAGAATCATTCCGGGACTTAATGTATCATGTGTAAAAGCTCTTTTTTCAGATACCACCGAAACGGGAGAAACTATTGTTGAACACATGTGGATCAATGATATTGGATTTGACGGTGAGCGTGTAACAGGATATCTGATCAATGAACCCAACACCTTAAAGAATGTTCAGGTGGGAGATTATATTGATATTCCTCTTAGTGGTATCAGTGACTGGCTTTTCGCCATTACTCCCAATGTAAAGAAGCCTAAAGGTCTTTCTAAATTATTCTCATCATCTACAGAACCTCTTCCTAAAGCTTATGGTGGTTTTACCATTCAGAAAATGCGTTCAGATATGTCTGCTTCAGAGAGAAAGGATCATGACAATGCCTGGCAGCTGGATTTTGGTGATTTCAACAATATTCTTATGGTAAACAACCAGGAAGAAGAGCCTGAAAATCTTGTAGAGCATCCTATGAGCAGAAATATGAAAGACGATTTTGCGAAATTCTTACAGGAATACCCGGATGAAATCAAACTTATTGATGACAATGGACAGACCCTTCTTCACCGAGAAACTATTGCCGGAAACTTAACCACAGTACAGACTGCACTGGAAGCCGGAGCAGATAAAACGGTTCAATCTAAAGCGGGAAAAACCGCACTGGATTATGCTAAACAGCTGAATTGGGAACATCTTATTCCAGTATTGGAAAATTATTAATAACTATTAGGAGTAAAAACTTAGAAAAATATTAGACAAAATAAAAGAGAAACTTTACAGCTTCTCTTTTTTATTAAGAACTAAATACATTTAATTTCATCGTCAAAGCTGCTTGATCCATGATTAATTCTAATTATTTTACTATTTTTGTGAAGCTAAATCGTGAAAGAACATAACCATTACTTCCATCATTCTATAAACACTCAAAACAAATAAATTTCAATATTTCATTAAATTCTTAACCATGAAAAAACTTTTATTTTCGATCGCCTTACTAGCGACAGGATTTGCTTTTGGACAAATAAACTTAGTACATACTTTTCCGGCTAACGAAGATGCTGCCGTTTACATTAATGACAATCAGTTATTGTATTGTACACAAGTGATAGATCAACCTATCATAAAAATTTACGGACAAAACTACGATTATATCAAAACGCTTAATATCACAATGCCAGCAGGCTATGAATGGATGATTTTTCATCCCGATTTAGATTATCAGGTTTCTAAAAATATATTCAATACGAATGACAAACTTGAGTTTATCGTCTATTTCCATAAAAGTGGCACACCTGATTCGAAGCTAAAAATCATTGACGAAGATGGTACCATTATCAAAGATTTCCCAGGAACTTACAGGGTTGAATATACCAAAATCTATCACGATCCAATAGATAACACCAACAAGATAAAATTACTTAACGAGACGACTCAGCAAACAGAAATTTATTCATTACCTACGACGGTTCTTGCGAACAAAGAGATTATGACGGTAAAGAATAAATTAGCAGCCTTTCCCATTCCTGCGAAAACTACATTAAAGATCAATAATCCTCAAAACAATGCTAGTAAAGTTGAAGTTTTTGATACAACAGGAAAGTTGGTGATTAACCAGGCTTTTTCCAGCCATGATGATCTTATTACCCTGAATGTACAAAATCTAACTAATGGTCTTTACATTTATAAAATCGGAGATTTAAGCTCTAAGTTTATCAAAGAATAAAATTAAAATACTCATTAACAAAAAAAGAGAAACGTTATAGTTTCTCTTTTTTTATCTACATATTATGGTATAAAACCACAGATATAACGTTTGAGTAAAGTATTTTTAACCAATTTTGTGCTTAAAAAAATTAATGATTGGATTGGATAATATTATCAACCAACCCGTTTTCAATTGGATTTCCACCACCGTTGTTATAAAAATCGAGTGGGATGATTCCCAATCTTTTCTTTCCTGAATATTGGGTATACTGTTTCAGCCATGGATTCATGGCCGGATCAACTCCTGAGCCTCCCCACGCATATTGATAAGGAGTATGATGAAAGACGCCATAGGCAATACTGTTAAAGCTTACATACAGAACAGCATCATTATTAGCATTTTTCTGCATAGCCCGTTCCAGGTTTTCCTGTACATATTTTACTTTTTTGTGGGTATCATAACTTTCATAATTATCCTCAATATAGAATTTCTGTCCATTGGCATTCGTTGTTTCAAAAGTCGTATCATCCTGCCATGCTCCAAACCTCACTCCTACTTTATTTTTATCAATTCCTGAGTTTCCTGCATTAAGTTCGAATCTATATAAAAAGAGAATTTTTCCTTTCGTTTCATTTAATTTTGGAATGGCGTTTCCCTGAAAGTAAAGGGTATTGTATTTTTTAAGGTATTGAATGAAATTATCAGAAATGTCCTGGCCGCTTTTCTCATTATTTACAGACATTAAAATAGTTTCAGACGGATGATCCTTTAAAAACGCCTGACAGGCATCCAATACATTACCAAAAGTAACTCCACAGGAAATAATACCATGATAAAGATCTAGCGGATCAGAAGAATTGGACGAATTCACGAGTCTGATATCCAGAAAACGAATCCCATTTTCCAATTGTTGTCTAATGTCATAGTTCTGACACCTTGCTCCAAATGATGCAGAAGAAATTTTATACGTTCCTGAATCGTGTGTCCCGGGGATACTTAAAGCTTTCAGTGAGACATTTTGATCCAATTTACTCATCCACTCCGACTCATTTAACTTAAGATAAAACTGATTCACACCGGACACTGAAACATTACAGTTAAAATGCATATTACCATCTGTTTTTAAGATATAGGTACCCGATATCTTTTTAATATTTCGGCTCCCAATCCACCAGTTATTCTCCAATTTTGAATTGTGCCCCTGCCCAATCTGTACATCACGAAGCTCACAATGCCTGTTCTGGTAATCGAAAGATAAGATGCAGGTAAATGCAAAGTTCAATTTAGCCGGCAAAGCATCATTAGAGCTGCATCCAATAGCATCACCTCCTGATATCTTACTTTTGAACCATTGAGCCACCGTATCGGTGCCGTGTCTTCCGGCCTGGACGTCAATTTCCCAAGTATTTCCGGATTTCTGAATAATATCCGGCGTATTTTCCCAAGGTTGCCCAGAGGAAACGCTATGATCTGTAATGACCATTTTTAAGTTACTCACTCCCTCCATCATCTGGAGAAGAAATCTGTTGTGTTGTTTTGTTGGCATGATATGATGATTTAGTGATATTTCCGAAGAAAGCAGATAGATTAGCCTATCCTGCCAGACAAAATTAGATGGAATACAAGCACTTTCATAGCGTATAAATACCTGTTTTGAATTCGGGTATTTTTACTTAATTATAAATAAAAACCATAACTCATTTTATTGCTTTTTCTTGCTTATTTATAAACAATTTAATACAGTATATTTTTCACACCCTATTAGAATTAATTGAATAATATTTTATATTTTTAGTCTGCCCACAAAATCAATTATAAAAGCTTAGAAGAGGCCTGTTAAAGTCTTTTCTTAATTAATTTAATAATATGAAATTTTCTCTTATATTTAGTTATTTTTGTTTTTACATTAACTTCATGTAAAAAGAACTATATTATTTATTATAACAAAGTAAATCAAATAGACAGCATTTACAGAATGGCTAATAATCCTAATTTGGCCATTCAGCAATATCAAGAACTTTTTAAAGAATTCGAACCTAAAAATCAGGAAAGAATTGAAGAATATTCCACTTATCTTATACTTTCGGACAAATACAATAAAGATTTTGGAGGAAAAAAAAGCCTATATAAATTAATTCCTTTGATATCTCCCTACGATAATGAATATAAAAAATACTTACCCTTATTTAAAAAATATGATATAGACAGTACAGAAGTTATACAGAAAATAGCAGACTGGAAAAAAGAATTGAATCAACAATTAATAGATTCTTTTCGTGTTGCCTTCAAAAGAGACCAACTAGGAAGACCATTTGATACAGCACTGGTGAGAAGAAATGTAGAAAAAAATGCAGCTCTTTTCAAATGGACCTTTGAAAAATTTGGGTTTCCTTCACAACAGAAGATAGGCAGTTTTCCTATGCTTACATTGCTAAGTCATACAGCCGACTCTAAAAGTTCTTACCCTTATTTCGAAAAGAAGGTACTTGAATATATCAAATCAGGAGACTGCCCGCCGCTATATTACTCTATGATGGTTGATGGTGGCAAACATTATTTAGGTAAAAGTACCTACTATGGAATGGGACGTTCCTTTCTAAAAGAAATAGATTCTACAACCATAAACAAACACAGAAAAAGCATAGGACTGCCTTCACTAAAGCATGCTGAAAAACTAAAAAAGGACTATTTTTCAGGCTTTAAAAAAGAATGATATTAATGCAGTAGAGAAGTATTTTCTTAATAACCCGTAACAAAACATATTACTCAAATGTCTTATTATTAAAATCTTATGATAAAAAGTATCATCTTTTTAATAGTTTCTCTTTCTTTGATTTCATGTCACGGCATGAAAAACAATTCAACTTCTGCTTATCATAAAGTTCAGGATTCTTTAGATGTGGACATCAACAAAATATATCAACAAGGAAATTTTAATGGTTTTTCAGTGGCTATAGTTAATGATCAATCCACTCTTTATCAAAAAGGATTTGGCTTTTCAGATATAAAAGAAAAGAAACCCTACACCCTCAATACCATTCAAAATATTGCTTCTGTTTCTAAAACATTAGTTGGAATCGCTCTTTTGAAAGCTCAGGAATTGGGAAAACTGAAATTGGATGATCCGATACAAAAGTATTTACCATTTAAAACTGTGAATCCTAATTTTCCTCAGAAAACCATCACTATCCGCCAACTCGCTACCCATACTTCTTCTATTCTGGATAATGAATTTTATTTATCAAAAAATTACTTTCTAAAGCCCAAACAAAACCTGAATGGAGCAAAGCTTACTTTTGATGATGAGCAAGTATTCAATCCTTCTGATTCTATCTTGACAATGGGTTCTTTTTTAGAAAATGTGTTATCAGAACATGGAAAATGGAATGAAAATAGTTTTTCCACTCATAAACCAGGAGAAATCTATGAATATTCTAATGTGGGAACTGCATTAGCTGCTTTTATTATTGAGCAGGCAACCGGTCAGGAATTCAGTGCGTTTACCAAAGAATATATTCTGAAACCTTTACAAATGAACGATTCAGGATGGAAATTCGAAGATATTCAGTTTTCTAAATTCTCAAGACTTTATGAAAATCCTAAAACGGTTCTGCCTTATTATCTTTCAGCAACTTATCCTGACGGAGGATTTATCACCAATATTTCTGATTTAAGTAAATATTTAACTGAATTAATCAAAGGATACAATGGAAAAGGTACAATCCTGAACCCAAAAAGCTATAAAGAATACTTCACACCACAACTTACTGCTACGAATTTTACCGAAAGAAATACTCAAAATCCTTACAACGAATCTTACAATGTAGGAATATTCATGGGATTTGGTTATACAGGCTATATTGGTCATACAGGTGGAGATCCTGGGGTAATGTCGATGCTATTTTTTGATCCTAAAAATAATTTAGGTAGAATTATGATCTTCAATACTAATTTCTCAGATAAGAAAGGCAATGATGCTTTTTATGGAATATGGAATGTGTTGGAGAAATATCAGTTACATTTGAATAAGAAAAACAATTAAAATGGGACTTCCAAAAAAGGCTTCAAGAAATATAATAATTAATGATATTGAATACAGTTGACTCGCTTCAGGAAATGATGATATTATTAACTTGATTATTACACAAAAAGAAAATTCCGGGCAAAAATTATTTGCTCATTTCGATTATATGATTTTAACAGAACATGAAAATATTCGGATGGAAATTACTCCTGAAGTGGTAAGAAAAGTTATTGAATATGGAATCTTGAATGGCTGGAAGGGAGATGAAAAAGGAAAAAATGTAGATCTTGGGATCATGAATGATAAACTATATTAACTATAAATAAAAAGAGAAGCTCAATAGCTTCTCTTTTATTATTTATATCCAAATTTCTTCTTTCTCAGCCAGAAGAATAATCCTCCGATAAGGCCAATAACCATCAATGGAAGCAATAAATTCAGCCATTGCCAATTGGTTTTCTCTTCTTCTATCCTGTGTCTGTCAAGAAGTCTTTCTTCGATGTTTCTGTTTCTTAATTCCATCAGATTACTGTCATCCAATAGATAATCCAAAGCATTTCTAAGGAACTGTTCATTTCCAAACTGTTCATTTGTCAGCATGTCTACTCCCAATGGAAGTGGTTTTCCTTTAATGACTTTATTACGTCCTATATCTCCGTCTGCAATAACGATCATTTTATTTTCAGGACTTTCTGCTTTAAAACCAGGATACGATTTTCTTTCAATCCTTGAAGCATACGCAGAGTTAAATTTCCCTTCTAATGCTACCGCAAAAATCTTTGGAGTACTTGGTTTCTCCATTTGTCCGAGGCTGTCTACAGTGGCAATTTCTTTCAGATCAACATAATTCGGAACCTGTTTCAGCAATGTTCTTTCACTGGATTCGAAAAGAACTTTTGTTTTTATATTCTTTCTTCCCCCCAATGTATCAATAGAAGTTGGGAATTCGAATTTTACCGGGTTGATATTTTTAGTAATCGGATTATTATTTTCAGCAATTCCAAGAGGGAAATAAGGCCATGGCAGGCTTGTAAACTGAGGATTTCCACTTACCTCTCCCGTTACCAGCTTCAGCAGTGCATATTTCTTCACATCCTTCACCAACGCAGTATTGATTCTTAGTCCGTAATTGAAAAAGAAGTCAGTCATATTGATATCCACCGGGAAAGGCATTACTTTTTTAGATCTTGTCAGGGTATCCATTTCAGCATTTACCGCATCAATCATCCAAAGTGTTTTCCCACCATTCATGATATATTGGTCAAGAATTACCTTTTCATTATCTGTAAAGGCTTTTCTAGGTTTTGCAATCACTAAAGCACTCATCTGCTTCAATAAAGGCAGGTCCTGAAGGCTAAGTTCGACTTGATTTTTAGGAATAATAGGTCCTGCATCGTAATTTTCCAATGCCAGCTGCATAAATCCCTGAAACTCATCCGGACTTAATTCGTCCTGATTGATCAGAACACCTACTTTTTTCCTTTTATCAGCAGCAATATTCTTGATGTTTGAAACCAGGTTATATTCTAATCCTTCTATAGATCTTGTAAGCTGTTGATCTGCATCTATTCCTGTCTGCTGTACAATCAAAGGAATAGAAACTCCTGTTTTATTATACCTGATCACTGCATACGGATAAATTGTAATCTGAGTAAATTTTCCATCCTTAGAATCCGGCAGGAAAGAAGCCTGCATACCCATTGCTGCCAAACTATCTTCCGGGATTTTAGGTCTCAATGGATCTATGAACTTGAAATCAATTTTCGGATTAATTTTCCTGAATTCCTCCAGCATAAACTTCGTTTCTCCCTGAAGCTGTTTAAAGCTTGCCGGGAAATCACCTTCAAGATAAACCTCTACAGTCAAAGGTTTTTTAACGGATTCCAGTACTTTAATGGTACTCTCAGAAAGGGTATATCTTTTTTCTTTTGTTAAATCAAATCTTATTCCTGAATAGGTAAGAATAATAACCAAAGGGATAATCGCAATTAAGAAAATCCCCAATGGAGATTTAGTATTGATCTTCTTCATACGCTACTTCTTTTTGTTAATAAAATGATTAGACAATACTAATGATGCGCTGATGACCAGAATAAAATAGGCAACATCCTTTACATCTATAAGACCTCTTGTGAAGCCCAGGAAATGCTGGTAAAAACCTATATTCTGCAGGATAAAATCTGCTCCGCCCAAAAGTTTATAACTTGCCAGCTGTTCGATTCCAAAATACATGATAAAGCACATGAAAACGCCTAGCAGATAAGCCATAATCTGATTCTGTGATAATGAAGAAGCTAAAATTCCGATTCCTGAAAAAGCTGCGATTAAAATAATCAGCCCGATATAACTTCCCAAGGTCATTCCAAGGTCAATATTACCTTCCGGAACTCCAAGAACATATACAGTATAAAGGTAAACTAGTGATGGAATCAGGCATAAAATCCCAACAATCCATACAGACAGGAATTTTCCTGTTACCAGTTCTGAAACTTTTAAAGGTTGTGAAAACAGCCAGTTCAGCGTTCCCGTTTGTTGTTCTTCAGCAAAAGTTTTCATGGAAAGCGCCGGAATAATGAACATCAAAAGCCATGGAACTAACACAAAATAGCTTTGCAGCGACGCTGCCCCGATCTCAAAAATATTAGAATCGTTGTCGAAAAAGAACAGAAATAGAGTTCCTATTAAACTGAAAGCGGCAATAATTACCCATGCACTCCAGTTTCCAAAGTAACTCCAAAGTTCTTTCTTTAAAATTGCAATCATAGTTTTTTAGTAAAATGTAAAAAGTAAAAAAGCGTAAGACACACTTATTCTTTCACTTAAACAATTATTTGTTTTTTTTATTCTTATTAACAAGTTTTACGGTCATCATAATCAGAAATACAAGAACGAAAAATCCTGCAATTAATTGCCACCAGTATTCAATTGCCATCGATTTCAGGATTACAGTAAACACCACCAGGAATAAAATAAAAGTAGCAATTTCGTTAGCCTGTCTTAACTTGATATTCGCTGTTTCCAGTGTATTTCCGTTCAACGCTTTCAGTTTCAACACTTTTTTCCAGCACCAGTAGTGGTAGACGGCAAGCCCGATCAGGAAGGTCAGCTTTAAATGAAACCATCCCATTTTCATCAGCCCCGGATTTAAAAAGATCATAACCAATCCGCATACTGCCATAATGACTCCGGCAGGCACGGTGATAATATTCCATAGCCTTCTGGCCATAAATGTATACTGCTCCCTCAGAATTTTCTTTTTTTCTTCAGGAAATTCATCGGTATCCTTATAGTAAACAAAAAGTCTTACGAGATAAAAAATTCCCGCAAAATAACTTACCATAAAAATGATGTGCAGCGCTTTGATGATTGTATAAAGCATTCAGAAAAAATTAACAGCAAAGATAAGCTTATTCTATAATTTTTAAAAATAATTTTCTTTTGATTGGGAAAAGCTAATATTCCGATCAAAAGTCATTTAAAATTATATCTATATAAAATGCTTCGGTTCGGGGCGGCTTTGCCGCCCCGAACCGAAGCTTATATTTCATTGATTTTATTCAACTCAGAAATTAAGAGATCACTCCCAATTCTTTTCCTACTTTTTCAAAAGCGGCAATCGCTTTATCCAAATGTTCTTTGGTATGAGCAGCAGATAGCTGAACTCTGATTCTTGCTTTTCCTTTTGGTACTACCGGATAGAAGAATCCAATCACATAGATTCCTTCGTCCATTAGTTTTTCAGCCATTTTCTGAGAAAGCGGTGCATCATACAACATTACCGGAACAATCGCAGCATCTCCATCAGGAATATCAAATCCTTTAGCTTTCATTTCTGTTCTGAAATAGTCTGCATTTTCCATTACCTTATCACGAAGAGAAGTATCATCAGAAATCATATCCAATACTTTCAAAGCAGCTCCTACAATTCCAGGTGCTAATGAATTGGAGAATAAGTAAGGACGGGAACGCTGTCTCAGCATATCGATGATCTCCTTTTTACCAGAAGTAAATCCACCTAAAGCGCCACCCAAAGCCTTTCCTAAGGTAGAGGTAATAATATCTACTCTACCCATTACTTCATTCGCTTCATGCGTTCCTCTCCCTGTTTTCCCGATAAATCCGGTTGCGTGGGAATCATCAACCATTACCAAAGCATCATATTTATCTGCAAGATCACAAACTCCTTTCAGGTCTGCCACAATTCCGTCCATTGAGAAAACACCATCCGTTACAATAATTTTGAAACGGTGATTTTTTTCTGAAGCAGCAATTAATTGAGCTTCAAGATCAGCCATATTGTTATTTTTATAACGATATCTTGCTGCTTTACAAAGACGTACTCCATCAATAATTGAGGCATGGTTCAGTTCATCAGAAATAATAGCATCTTCTTCTGTAAATAAAGGTTCAAAAACACCACCATTTGCATCAAAAGCGGCAGCATAAAGAATGGTATCTTCAAGTCCTAAGAAATCAGCAATCTTTTTCTCTAAATCTTTGTGAATATCTTGAGTTCCACAGATGAAACGTACAGATGACATTCCGTAACCATGAGACTGGATCATATCCTGGGAAGCTTTCATGACCTCCGGATTGTTGGATAATCCAAGATAATTATTGGCACAAAAGTTCAAAAGCTTTTTTCCGTTGGCTTCAATTTCTGCACTTTGTTGAGAAGTAATGATTCTTTCTCTTTTAAAAAGTCCGTCATTCTCAATATTTTGAAGTTCGTTCTGTAAATGTTGAAGGTATTTTTCAGAAATCATTTTTAGTAATTTTTTAGATGTGCTAATTTACTAAAAAGGCAGTAAAATAAAACCTTTTATCCCCTTAATTCTAAAATTTGATCTTTAGTTTCATTTTTAACATTATTAGTCTACTAATTTAGTAGGATAATATTTATATTTGTTTAAAATTTCTGAATATGCAATTGATTCCGGTAAAGAAAACAAAGAAACTCGTTTCAAGAAACTTTATAACCCACCACATGAAAGCTCAGGTTCCTGTCATTATTGAAGATTTTGTAGATCCCGAAAGCCCGGCATTCAAAAAATGGAACTATGAATATTTCAAAGAAATAGCCGGCAATCAAAAGGTAGATATTTACGGCAGTGAAATGGACTCTATGGACAGAGTGGCCAGCCAGCCTATAGCACAGACTACATTCTCAGAATATCTTGACCTGATAGACTCCACTCCTACTGAGCATCGATTATTTCTATTTAATTTACTAAGCATAAAACCGGAGCTTAAAAATGATATCATCTATAATGATGTTACCAATGGTAAAATATTAAAATGGTTACCTTTTATGTTCTTCGGAGGCCAGGGTTCTGCTACCCGGAATCATATTGACATTGACATGTCCCACGTTTTCATCACACAGTTTGAGGGAATTAAAAGAATCTGGCTATTTCCCTGGGAACAATCTGATCTGATGTATAAATTACCTTATAATTTCCATAGTTTGCCTAATATAAAGACACCAGATTACCGGCAGTATCCAGCCTTACTTTATTTAAATGGGTATGAAGCCATCCTTCATCCAGGGGAAACCCTTTATATTCCGTCCGGATGGTGGCATTATATACAATATGAAACCGGAGGATATTCCGTATCAGTCAGAGCGCTGCCATCAAGCCTTCTTGAAAAGTGGCGTGGGTTTAAAAACCTGGTCATCACAAGAAATTTTGATAATATTATGCGAAATATCTTTAAAGAAAAATGGTTCAGGTACAAAGTAAAAGCAGCAAAGAAAAGGGGCACAAAAGCTTTTAAAAAACAAAAAAGCTTTCTGATATGAAAGCTTTTTTATATTCTGTAACGTCTCCTTAATGCTTAATGAATTTGATATGTTTTTCATTCACTGTAATAACATAGGCTCCCGGAACCAGTTCTCCGATCTGTATAGCTTTTCCTGGTTGATAAATAGCTTTTCTTACTAATTTTCCATCTATAGCATGAATAGAAAACTCGGTTGCTTTATCTATTCCCTTTACATAAAGTTCATTTTTTGCTGGATTAGGATATAAACCAAAGCTATCCTTTTCTACAGAAGATACACTTAATGTATTATCCTGGACAACAGTAGAATTCTTTTCCAGAATCTGATGTTCAGCATTAAACTGAACACTTGCTATAGGAAACGATATATTTTCAGCAAAATATTGGTTATTGAAAGTATTATTCAATACTAAATCAGCAGTCTGTCCACCTGTTCCGGTAACTTTTACAGGCAGAGGCATTTCGAAAAAGCTTACTGTAGGGCTGCTTTGTGTCTGAGAAACATTCAATGTAATCTGATTACCCGTTTGCTTCCACTTTATCGCATAAGTTGGATACCCTTCTCCATAGATCCAGTCATTAAAAAATTCTGTAAAATCTTTTCCGGTAGACTGAAGTAAAGATGCATTAAAGTCTGCAGTTCTCACATAGTTGTAAGCCAAAGCAGGTCTTCCGTGATAATCTTTAAGTGCCTGATAGAAAATATCATCACCTAAGATCCATTTTATCATTCTTAAAGCATACCCCCCTTTCGCATAGGTCAGCCTACTATCAAAAATTCTGTAGATATCATTAAGCCCGGTATCAGGAACATAAGTAGTTCCCCCCACATTATTGGTAATTAAAGCTGTTTGATTAACAAGATAATTCATAAACTCATCATGGGTCATAATCAGTTTTTCATTGGCAACATGTTCTCCAAAAGTTGCAAAACCTTCATTCAGCCATATATCATTCCATATTCCACAAGTCACTTTATCTCCAAACCATTGATGAGCGAGTTCATGGGCAATAAGAGACTTAGTCCAACCACTCATGGAAGACATGGTCTGATGTTCCATTCCGCCGCCATTAAGATATTCCATATGCCCATATTTTTCATTACGGAAAGGATAAGATCCAAAATACGTTTCAAAAATATCCATTATCTGTTTTGTCCATTCAATATTGGATACTTTTACAGGATCTCCGGCTGTTGATGGGTAAATATAATTGACAAATGGAAATGGAGGGTTTCCGATGGTGCTATTCGTTTTAGCAAAATTTGTGATAGATAGTGCTATAAGATAAGCAGCAGTAGGATACATCGTTCTCCAAAAAGTCAGCTTCTTCCCGGTTGTTGTAGAAATGATTTCAGACATTAATTTTCCGTTGGCAGCTACACTATATTGTGATGGCGTAGTCACTTTAAAATCAAATCTTTCGATCTTATCATTTAAGCTTTGTTTAGTAGGAAACCAGTCCTGTGCACCATACGGTTCATTTAAAGTAGAAAAGACAGGTATATTAGATCCCTGAGTTCCAATTCTGACCGTATTATTTGCCGGGGAACCGGAATAATGTATTGTCAGTGAATCTAAGGTATTTGCCGGAATAGAAGCCGGAAAATCAATTTTAATCTCCTGGGTAGAAAGCTGCTGAAACGGAATATTGCTGCCATGGTATTGTACCTGAGAAACCGACAGAAGATTGGTAAGATCAAAATAAATACTCGCCATACTCTGATTAGGCTTAAAATGCGAGGTCACAGATCCGGAAATATAATGAACAGCAGGATCAACACTCACATCCATTCTCTGGTATTGTAAATCATAATTCAGAGTATTGGGATTCACACTTCCGATTCCCATTTTTTTGGTAAAAGATTTCATTTCCTGTTCTACCAATCCTTTCATTTCAATAGTATGAATCTCTTTTTGACTATAAAGCTGCTGAACCATCAAAAAGCTCAACATCAGCAGGTAAAATTTTCTCATATGCAGAAATATTGTAATATTCAAATATAAAAAAAACCTCTTAATCATTGATTAAAAGGTTCTTATAATATATAAAATAAACGGGTTCTAAAGATCCAGAGCCGGTTCAAGAATCTTTTCCATTCTTTTCTTCACCATATCTACTGATCCTGAATAATTGTTCACCATTAAAGAGAAAACTAAGGTTTTACCAGAATTGGTCTTCAGGTAACCAGCCAGTGTTTTCACTTTATTTAAAGTTCCTGTTTTTGCAAAAACCTGTCCGTTCCCCGTTCCAAGGAACATTCTTTTCAAGGTTCCGGATTGTCCACCGATAGGTAAAGATGTTAAGTAAGATCTGTAATATTTTTCATCCATTAAAGAAGTCAAAAACTTCACCTGAGAAATGGGAGTCACATTATTGCTTCTTGAAAGTCCGCTTCCATCTATATAATTTAGACCCAACATGTCAAAACCAGCATCCTTTAAGTGATCTGTCACTACAATTCTTCCTGATTCTGAAGTCTGATCTCCTAATTTCTGAAAACCTACTGTTCTCAATAACGCTTCTGCCAATGAATTATCACTATGCTGATTCGTATAATATACAATATCACCCAATGTTGGAGATTTGTAAGCAGAAATCATTTTTCTGTTTTCCGGAGTTGGGTCCGTCATCTTTGCAGATACTTTTCCGGTAACAGGAATTCCGCTTTTCACCAAGGTAGTTCTGAAAGAATTTGCCAGATATGCTGGTGCATCCGGAAGTTTTGTTGTTAAAATTCCATCTCCATCATATTTTTCAGCATATACCATCTGATGAGCATAAGGTGAAACGTAGAAAAATTTCTTTTCTGTAGAAAAACCGGATTTCTTTACGATGAGTTTTTCATTAGCCGGATTAATGGCATGTGTGGTTCCTGCAGGCAGATAATAATTATTATTTTCCAACCATACAACATTTTCCGGAAGCATTGCAATATTGCCTTTGAAAAGCGCTGTCTGAATGATAATATCACCATTTACCTTTCGGATTCCCTCACGCGAAAGTCCACCTATGAAATCTGAAATAATGTCTCTATAAGATCCTGCTCCTGCTTTGTTTGTTCCCAGAGATGGATCTCCACTTCCTACTACATACAAATTTCCGTTTAACGTTCCGTTTTCATCTACAGTTCCTGAATACTCCAACTGAGTCATCCAACGATAGTTTTCCCCTAGGAGATTCAATGCTGTTTCAGTAGTCAGTAATTTTGTTGTGGAAGCTGGGACTAACGGCGAGCTTTCGTTGTACGAAGAAATGACCTTCTTCGTTTTCGGGTCATACACTACGAATCCCCAGGTTGCATTTTTCAGCACAGGATCCGCCATCATTGTGTTTACATTAATGTCTACAAGTTCTTTAGCCGACAAAACACTTTTCTCCACCATCGAACTTACAGGCGACGGAAGGTTTAAGCTGTTTTTCTGATTGTCGTAATTCTGAGAGTAAAGAACAGTAGAAACGGTAGATTGAGCCAGGAAGAAACCGGAAGCCAACACCGCTGCACTTGAAATATATTTTCTGAAATTTACCATCTATCCTTTTTTTGTTTTCTATAGTTTGAGCCTGTAGAAAATGATAAGTTAAATCATTCAATAAAAAAGCCAAACACTTAATCAACGTCCAAAAGTAGAAATTATTGTTATACAACGGACCACAGAGGTCTTATAAAAGAGTGTAAAGTTTGTTAAAAATTGTTAAAAATCAACAAAAACATCCTTTTTAATGCTTTGATAAGCAGTAATTTCATCGAATTCTTTCAAACTTATCAAAACCATGTTTTTAAACTTTTCATAGTTTTTCCCACGGGGTAACTTCAGTAAAATCTGGAACTGATATAAATTATTTAACCTGGCAATCTGAGCTCTTTCCGGTCCCAAAATACATTCTTCAGGAAGATATTTTCTCAGAATAGAACCTAGAAACTGAGAGGCACGGTCTACCTTATCATCTCTCCTGTGTTTCAGTTCGATCATAATCAGTTTGGTAAACGGCGGATAGTGGAATTTCTGACGTTCGGTAAGAATATACTTATAGATTTTCGCCGGATTATTCATTTTAATCAGCTGAAATACGGAATGATCAGGATTATAAGTTTGAATCAGGATTTTACCTTTCCCTGAAACTCTTCCCGCTCTTCCGGAAACCTGTGTAATTAACTGATAGGCCCTTTCTTCTGCCCGGAAATCCTGTACATATAATAAGGAATCAGCTTTAGGAATAGCTACCAATTCTATATGGTCAAAATCGAGACCTTTGGAAATCATCTGTGTTCCTACTACAATATCGGTTTCTCCATCTTCAATTTTCTCATACAGCTTTTCATAGGCAAACTTCTTACGCATAGAATCTACATCCATCCTGTCCACCTCATTTTCAGGAAACAGTTTGGATACTTCTTCGTGAATCTGCTCTACTCCTACTCCTCTTTCATTCAGGTTTTCCGAGTTACATTTCGGGCAGGTTCTAGGCTTTGAAGCTCTTTGACCACAATAATGACATTTCATTTCATTGGCCGCCTTATGATACGTCATTACCACATCACAATTGGAGCAATAATTAACATAACCACAGGTTTCACACTCTATAACATTGGCATATCCACGTCTGTTGTGAAGAACGATAGCCTGGTTCTTTTCATCAATTGTGTGCTTAATGGCGTCAATAAGCCTTGTAGAAAAATTTCCAGATACGTTTTTAGATTCCTGAGCTTCTTTGAAATTAATCAGTTCATATTCAGGCAGATTCACATTCCCGAATCTTTCATTCAGGAAAATGTATTTCATTTTATCTTTTCTGGCTCTGTAATAACTTTCAACAGAAGGGGTTGCAGAGCCCAGAATAACTCCGGCTTTATACAAACCACCCAAAACCAGTGCAGCATCTTTAGCATTAAAATAGGGCGTAACTTCCCTTGGTTTATAAGCAGAATCGTGTTCTTCATCTACTACAATCAATCCCAGATCCTGATAAGGTAAAAACAAAGCATTTCTGGTTCCCACAAGAATACGGATATCATTCTGTTTAATTCTTCTCCACACCTCTACCCTTTCGAAATCTGTCAGTTTCTGATGGTAAAATCCTAACTGCCTGCCATATTTTTTTTCAAGTCTTTGGGTAATCTGTTTAGTCAGAGAAATTTCAGGAAGTAAAAAGAGAACGTTTTTCCCTTCTCTGATGCACTCTTCAATTTTCTCTAAATAAATATGCGTTTTTCCTGACGATGTTACGCCATGAAGCAGCACATTTTTTCCTTCTTCAAAAGCTTCATCGATCTCAGATTTTGCTATTTTCTGCTCTTCGGAAAGTTCTTCTATCTCTTCAATTTCGCCTTCATAACTTTCAATCCTGTCTTTCTGCATATAATATTCCTCCACAAGACCTTTGTCTGCCAACGCCTTGAAATGAGAGCTTCCAAAATAGCCGTCTTCAAACAATTCGGCTTTTTTAATATGAAGATCAGGGTTTTCAGTCTGCTTTTCTAAAATTAAAAGGAACAGATCTTTTTGCTTAGGGGCCTTATTCAGCTTTAAAAGAATTTCTGTAAGATTCTGATTGTTTAAAACACTATCATTAATTCTTACATAAGCTACTTCTTTCGCCTTATATTTTTCGGCAATTTTCTCATCAATCTCAATATACTGCAGATCGATCAGAGAATTGATGGTTTTAATAATTTCTTTCTTGGGAATAAATGCTTCAATGTCTGTAAGATTGACCAATTGTCTTACTTCCAGCGCCTGAACCAAGTACATTTCATTGACATCCAGGTTTTCAAAGTCAATAACTACACCGGGTTTTAATTTTAAATACGTTTCGCTCTCCAGTTTTAAGGAAGATGGAAAAGCTAACCTGTAAATCTCTCCGAGGTTACACAGATAATAATCGGAAAGCCAGTTCCAGAAACGAATTTGTTCTTCCGGAAGAATGGGTCTTTCATCCAAAATACTGATGACATCCTTCGCCACAAAGTTATCCGGAGCATTATCATGAAGTTCAAAAACAATTCCCGTATAGATCTTTTTTCCTCCAAATGGTACCAGAACCCTCATTCCTAATTGAATTTCAGGCATTAGTTCTTCTGGAACCTTATAGGTGAAGGATCCTTTTAAATTAAGTGGTAAAACAATTTGAGCGTATTGCAAGGGAAATATTTAAAGTGTAAAATTAGATGTTTCTGAAGAGAACTGCAATTTTTTGTTAATGATTACGCCTATTTTGTATTATCTTTATTCACCATTTTTTTCATGGAAAATTACATTTTATTATTTTTGATAGGACTTATAGCTGGTGCTTTGAATGCGGCAGCTGGTGGTGGATCATTCATTACTTTTCCAGCTTTTATCTATTCAGGCGTTCCTCCGATTCAGGCTAATGCATCCAGTACTGTAGCATTATTTCCTGGTAGCTTAGCCAGTGCCTGGAAGTTCAAAGAGTATATTCAGCCTTTTCCCAATATTTCAATAACGGCAATGATTATTTTTACTCTTTTGGGGGGATGTGCAGGAGGCTTTCTTCTTTTATATACTCCATCAGCAGATTTTAAGCTAATAGTTCCATGGCTTCTTTTATTAGGTTCTCTCGCATTTGCATTTGGAAAACAAGCCGGTAATTGGCTTAGAAAAAGAATTAAGATTGGTTCCGGATTAGTTTTAGGTGCTCAGTTTATTTTAGGAATATATGGCGGTTATTTTGGTGGTGCAGTAGGAATTATGATGATGGCTGTATGGGCATTATTCGGCTTATCAGACATCAAAATCATCAATGCTAATAAAACACTTTTTACAGGAATAGCTAATGCTGCGGCAGTTATTTTATTTATTTCAGCGGGTAAAATATATTGGCCGGAAACCTGTACCATGATGGTTGCTACAATTCTAGGCGGATATTTTGGTGCTCATTTCACCAAAAAACTTGATCCGGTAAAGTTAAGAACCGGAATTATATTCTTCAATTTTCTGATTACCTTCGTTTTCTTTATTAAAACTTTTTCTTAGTAGAAACCTATATTTAGAATATAATATCTATTATCTCATACCACATTGCAGAGGTAAAAAACCCTACAATAATACTGACTCCGATAATCAGGTTGGTTAGCTTTGTATTCAGCCTGAACTGTTCTGCAATAATACTTGAAGTCACTAATGTTGGCATGGCTGCTTCGAATATGGTAATTTTTGCGACATCTCCTTTTATTCCTAACAATAAAGCCATTCCCAATACAATTACAGGTGCCAGAATTAATTTATATAACATGGAAGCTGACATCTGAGGAATAAGCTTTTTCCAGCCATTAAATTTCAATTGTAATCCAACTGAGAACAGAGCTAGCGGGCTTACAGTAGCGGCTAATTTATCAAAAAGAGGTTCTGCGACGGTTAAATCTATAAATTGAGACAGTACCAAAGCAGAAATACAACCAATCAATGGTGGAAATGTAATCAGACGCTTCAGAATAAATACGGCGCTTACTCTTCCGGACTTACTTCCTCCTTTCACGGCCGCAATAATTCCCAACGTTGAAAGGGCAAAAAACATCGTTTGGTCGCAAATAATCGCAATACTCAAAAGACCTTCACCATAAAAAGCACTGATCAAAGGAAATCCGATGAAAGAGGTATTGCTGTAACCGCTTGCCAACTCCAACGTGCTTCTTGACCGCCTTGAATATCCTCTACTTTTACTGTAAAACATTACATAAAAGAAACAAAATACAGACACTAAGAAAGTGGCTGCAATCGGAAAAAGCATTTCCGTTGTCCATTGTACTTTCGGCAGGTATTTGAATGAAACTGCCGGTAGAGCAAGATAAAGAATCCAGGTATTGATCCCCTTGTGGGCATCCGGGTGGATAGATTTTGTTGCTTTGAATATCATTCCTGCAATAATGCACACTGCAATCAGAACAAAATTTACCATAACTATAAAGAAATATGCTGCAAAGTTACGGCTGATTTCTGAGTTGGGAATAGGAAAATTTATATTTTTTTGAGTAAGATTTCGATTGAAAACAACATTAATTAGATAAATAGCTAAGTTTTTCTAAACGTTATAGGTTTTTGAAACCTATAACGTTTTGGTACTGTTAAATAACTTCTTCACTAATTTTCAAAAATTTCAAACAAACTCATCACCTCAACCTTATCCAAAGATTTCGAAAGGGTAATTCTTTTTGATGTCCCAGGTAACAGATCAAAGAAGTTATCACTGAAATGAGTATCTCCGATCAGGTATACATCCTTTGCCAAAACATCTGTTGATACTTCAATTTCTGTTGGCGATATTTTTTTAATGGTAATATTAGGTTTTGAGAGTTTCAAATCTTTAGGTTTAGCAGGAAAGAAAAGCTTTTCAAATTTCACATCTTCACTATCTAAACTTATTTTCAAAATAGCTTTCGATACATCAAATTTTGCCAGATCAGCTTTGTTGATATTTAAAATTTTCTCACTCACATCAGCCTTCAGCTCTTTATTAATATTAGATTTCCATAGCTGTTTTCCTTCAAAATCAATGAGCTCAAATTTTATATCAGCTTTTATCTCTTTCAATACATCACTAATCAGATAGATTTCATAAGCTTTACTATTTTCAGCAACAGAAATCAGTACAGGCTCAAAACTTCTTTTTGTCTGATAGTGAAAAGCCTTCCAATTTCCTAAATAATCAATGGACGACCATGAAACTACCGGCCAGCAGTCATTAAGCTGCCAGTACAATGTTCCCATATTATAAGGTTTTGCCCTACGGTGTGCTTCTATCGCAATCTGCATTCCTCTCGCCTGTAGCAGTTGGGATACATAATTATACTTCACAAAACCTGTGGGTATTGCATAGTCCCGTTCCATATATTTATTAATGATCTCCCAGCCTCTTGCATGTTTTTCATGGGATTTAATAGTGGGATTTTTTAAGTCAAGATCAGCAACTCCTGAAAACATTGACTTTGTGGTAGCTAAAGTTGGCATTCCCTGAAAGCCATATTCAGACATGAAACGTCCTACTTTTTCATTATACATTTCGAAAGGCTGTTCACCCCACCAAACACCCCAATAATGAGAGTCTCCTTCTGTAAGGCTTTCTTTATGTCCCCAGCCGATAGATGGTGAGCTTGGCCAATACAGATTTTTATCCGGTGTAAGGCTTTGTTTCAATGTATTAGGAATAACTTCATGAAACAGCTTTTTATAATCTTTCCAGACCTGCAAAGAATCTGCTTTTGAATAGTTAAACTGTTTCTGATATCCCCAATTGACAATCGCTTCATCAATTTCATTATTTCCACACCATAAGGCAACGGACGGATGATTTTGCAGTCTATTGACCTGATCTTTCACTTCTTCTTTTACATTCTCCAGAAATTCATTATCTGCCGGATAAAAACTTCCTGCAAACATAAAATCCTGCCACACCAAAATTCCGTTTTCATCACAAGCTTTGTAGAATTCTTCATCTTCATAGATCCCACCACCCCAGATCCGGATCATATTCATATTGGCTTCTTTGGCAGCCTTAATTAATTTTTGATATTTTTCCTTCGTAATCCTTGGAGAGAAACTATCTGCAGGTATCCAGTTTGTTCCTTTGATATATAATGGGTTTCCATTAACTTTAAAATAAAAAGATTTGCCCTTTTCATCTTTCTCCTGAATAAGTTCAATATCTCTCAAACCATACGTAACATTGATATCTCTAATAATTCGGCCTCCTTTCTTGTATAAGGAAATCTTTGTAGTATATACAGTAGGCTTTCCTCTTCCATTAGGCTCCCATCTCTTCGGATTTTTGATATTATAAGGAAGTCTAATTGTATTAAAACCTTTATTAAGATGAAATTTATGCATTCCTCTATTTAAGTTAAACCATGTAAAGTACTCCCCCTCTTCTTCAGCGAAAATGTTCATATTAAATGATACCTGAGCCAATGAATCAGTAAGTGACTTTTGCTCAACCTGAATATGATTAACCTTTGCGTTTCTCCAAAACTCCAGTTTTACATCCTTCCAGATTCCTGCTGTTACTAATCTTGGACCCCAATCCCAGCCAAACTGATATTGTGCTTTTCTTACAAAGCTTCGTGGCGATTCCGGCATGGTAAACGGAACCTTTTTTGCCCGTTCTTTTCCTTCATTGACCGCAGATTTAAACTTTACCTGTAACAAATTTGTTCCCTGCTTCAAATATTCTTTCACTGGAATCTCCCAAATCCTGAACATATTATCTGTTTTCTTCAGTAGTTTTCCATTAAGATAAATGTCAGAAAATGTATCTAATCCGTTAAAAACAAGATCAATATTGTCGTAATCAAATTCCTTGAATGATATATCAAAATTAGTCTGATAATCCCAATCTTCATTTTCTACCCATTGAACCTTCTTTTCATTTTCATCCTTGAAAGGATCCGGAATAAGCTTATTCGCCATCAGATCTAGATGAACAGTTCCTGGAACCTTAGCCGGAAACCAGTTTTTATCTTTTGAATTTTTGAACTGCCAGTTTTCAGAGGACAGGCTCCTTTCCGAGTACTGAGCAAAAAGAATATTCTGAATAAAAAGGAAAGCAAAAAGTAAAGTTTTACGCATCAATGATTTTGTTTTGTATTAAAGACAAACAGTAGTTTTGTCATTCCGAGGAACGAGGAATCTCCAGTATTATTGAGATTCTTCGCTATGCTCAGAATGACAAATTGGATATTTAGTGATTATTTATTCTTCAAAGCAATCACCTCATCAGGATTAGCAAAAGATCCTCCATCAGTAATCGCTGAAGAGTGGAAGTAACCGGCTTTTGTAGCTTGTCTTATCTCCTCAATATTTGAGGAACGAAGACCACCGCCTACAAGAATTTCAATTCTTCCATTGGAAAGGGTAACTAATTTTTTCAGGTTTTCTTTTCCTTCTGAAACATTAGGCTTCTGCCCTGATGTGAGAATGGTTGTAAAACCACATTCAATGACTTTTTCCAAAGATTCTTCCAAGCCTTTTGCTCTGTCGAAGGCCCGATGGAATGTACAAGGAAGTGGTGAAGCCAATTCAATCAAAGCTTTATTCTGTGCCTTATTCACCTCATCATTTTCATCCAGAATACCGAATACGAAACCATCAATATTCAATGATTTCAATGCGGTTAAGTCGGTCTTCATCTGCTCAAATTCAGTATCCGAATAAGTAAAATCACCTCCTCTGGGGCGGATCATCACAAAGATTGGTATATTTATTTTCTCTCTTAATTTTTTTGTAGATTCAAAATCGGGAGTTGTTCCTCCTTCACTTAATCCTGAACAAAGTTCTATTCTATCAGCTCCATTTTCAAAAGCAATCATTGCTGATTCAGGATTAAAACATGCTATTTCTATTTTTGACATCGTCTTTTTTATCTTTTAATTAAATTCGGGAATATCTTGCAGTACATCGGCTATCAAAAAAGAATCCTTATCTTTTCTAACTTTAACTTTCACAGGATATATAGCTTTTAATGCTTTATCATTAAGAACAACATCAAACAAATAGCTGTTATCATTTTCAGAGATCAACTGGCATTTTGTTACCTGTACTTTATCCCAATCCTGGCCGGCGATTAAGAATCCAACTCCTATGCCCGCTTTTTTAGTATCGAACTTCCCTTTCCATTTGTCATTGAATTCTTTTTCTGTAAGACTTCCATCTACATCCATATCAACACTCATCGCATCACCTTTATAATCGTAATACTCTTTGGTGGTTATTTTCTGCATATTCTTATCCAGGTTACCAAGATCTGACTTAAAGTACTCTTCAATACTTTTTTCCAGCCATTTTTTCGCTTCTTCTGCTTCATTAGTTTGAGCCTTCGTATGCAGTACCACTTTTTCTTTCACTTCAGGTTCTGGTTGGGTTGCAATTACTTCTTTCTTTTCTTCTTTACATCCTATTATTAAAAATAATGAAGCAATGATCGTTCTTTTCATATTCTATTGGTCTATTTTTTGGCAATGCCGCTTATATTTAGTTTATATGTATTGGTTTATATGCAGATACAGGTAAATTAAAGATTTCCTGCTTTCTTAACCATGAATACAAGAATAATTCATTAGTGCATTCGTGGCTAAAGAAAAATTGTGTATTATTTCACTGCAAACTCAGGTGTTTCCAGGCGATTACCTTTCTGGTCATATACTGCGAAATTAAATCCATCCTGGATGCAATAGGCACCATATTCTCCTTTTTTATTGATGGCGATAAAGCCTACCTGAATATCTTTAAGGTTTTTATTTCTTCTCTGGTTGATCTTTACAATTCTATCTACCGCTTCTTTACAAGCCTGTTGTGGACTTCTTCCCTGTCTCATCAATTCTACCACAAGATGTGTTCCTACTGTTCTGATCACTTCTTCCCCATGTCCGGTTGCTGTTGCAGCTCCCACTTCATTATCTACAAATAACCCGGCTCCGATAATAGGGGAATCTCCTACTCTTCCATGCATTTTGAAAGCCATTCCACTGGTTGTACAAGCTCCTGAAAGGTTTCCTTGCGCATCAAGAGCAATCATTCCTATGGTATCATGATTTTCAATATTAGCAATAGGTTTATATTTACTTGTTTTCAACCATTCTTTCCATTCTTTTTCGGATTCTTCCGTAAGAAGGTTTTCTTTTTTGAAGCCCTGTGAAAGGGCAAATTGTAATGCTCCGTCTCCTACCAACATGACGTGAGGTGTCTTTTCCATTACCCCTCTTGCTACGGAAATAGGATTTTTAATATGTTCCAGACAAGCCACTGAACCGATATTGTAATTATCATCCATGATACAGGCATCCAATGTTACCCTGCCATCTCTGTCTGGGCGTCCACCATACCCAACACTTCTTTCTTTAGGATCTAATTCTACCAGTCGGACTCCTTTTTCAACCGCATCCAGAGCTTTTCCTCCTTTTCCAAGGATTGTCCAGGCTTCTTCATTGGCTTTGATCCCAAAATTCCAGGTTGAAAGAACGATAGGTTTATTGGCAACGGTATTGTTTTCAGGTAATTCTTTCGCCATTAGATCCAATGGATTTACAGCCAGTGCTGCTGTAGCGATTCCCAGTTTTTTGATAAAACTTCTTCGGTTATTATTCATTGTATATCAAAATTATAGTATTAACAAATCTAAAAAAAACTTCTCTGAAATCCTTAGTCTCGCTTAACGAATATTGATATACTATTTTTAGCTATCTTTACTGCTGTAATGGATGCGTTTAAAACTTTCAGGAATATTATTTTCTTTCAGGATTTATCTGATGAGGAAATTAATGTTTTGGTAAGCATCAGTACGCCCAAACTTCTTCGAAAAAAAGAAATACTGGCAGAACCGGGACAGTCTTTTAATCAGTTATTTATTCTTTCCAACGGATTACTGAGATTTTTCTTTGATGATGAAAATGGTATTGAAACTAATCTTTTTTTACCTTCAGAAAAAGAAGCTGCCATTATGGAGAGTCCGGAATCATTTTCGGAAAAAAGTGAAAGAAAATATACGATTGAAGCTGTTATAGAATCTCAGATCTTTTTATTTAACAAAACTGAATTTGAAGAATTGGCATTCCAGCACAGAGGAATTTATAACGCGTATCTGAAATCTTTAAAACAGATCATTAACACTTTAAAGGTACGCACCGAGCAGCTTTGCTCCACCTCTCCTCATTCACGATATGAAGACTTTCTGGAAACCCGTCCTTTCACTTCTCAAAACGCCAATAGAAAGTATATTGCTAATTTTCTGGGCATCACTCCCAATTCGCTTTCAAGGATGACTGCAAGGGTTCATAAAAAAAGGAACGAAAGAAAAAAATAACTTAGGAATACTTTTTCTCACTTTATTCGATCTATTTTTGCTTACTCAAAATACTGTTACACAAATTATTAAAAGCAAAAATGAGAAAAATATCATTTACAAAACACTATCTATTATAGAAATATTATTAGGACTTTAAGTTAGCCAACTGGCATTGATTAATGTTTCGGTTACCATCTTATTTTACATTTCATTCTACCTTATACAATTATATTATGCAAAGAATATCCATACTTCTCTGCCTGTTACTTTCATGCAATTTTGTTCAGGCATCTACAGGCGGCATAGAAGACCATATAGCTGATGGTGCATCCTGGCTCATCTTACTTGTTTTACCTTTTGCCGGGATCTACCTTTTCTGGAAAGTTCACATTTATCCGGAGAAAGTAGCCGAAAAAAAGAATCATCCTCAGCTCAACGCCATAAAAAGTATGTGCCTCCTTTCCCTTGTTTTTGGAGGCCTTTTATGGCCGATTGCCTTAATCTGGGCGAATTATGATTACACCAATCAGAATGAACAAAAAAAAGATTCGGAGACTACCGAACCTGAAGAAATTAACACAATTGAAAATTAACCAACATGCTAGAATTACTCATTGCGATATATGCCGGAATCTGCTGGCTTCTCATTAAAAAGTTAAAATTAATTCCCTGGACATTTACCACTCAGGTTGTGGTATACTCTCTTCCCATTTTTGGATCTATCGCTTTAATATTAAGCCTCAACTACTATTGTCCCATTACTTCTGACGTGAAGGTCGGGAACAGAAGTGTTGATATTACTACTCAGGTGCTGGGAAAGGTAAAAAAGGTGTACGTAAAAACCAATCAGGAAGTAAAGAAAGGGGATACTTTATTTGTATTAGACAGAGTGCCTTATGTACAGGAAATTAAATCGCTGGAAGCGAAACTCAGCAATATGAAGGCTACTGTGAGCTCTTACAATACAGATATTTCTGCTTCCCAAAAAAATATTGCAGGATTACAATCACAGTTGGATTTAGCTAATAAGAGAGTGAATCAATATAAGGAACTTGTGGATGCAGGTGCTGCTAACAGATTTGATCTGGAACAGGCAATAACCAATGTAAATGATCTTCAGTCGCGAATCAGTGCAGCTCAAGCACAACAACAATCTTTGGAAACAAAATCTAATGCTTCTTACAATGGAGAAAACTCTTCAGTATCTGAGATTCAGGCAAAACTGGATCAGGCAAAATGGAATCTGTCTCAAACTGTTGTTTTAGCTCCTACAGATGGAATCATCCCGAATGTTCAGCTTAATGAAGGAGCGATTATGGCTCCATTTAAATCTGCTTTTGTTTTGATCCAGAAACAACAATCTGTTATCGGATTCTTTGCACAGAATGAACTTGAAGCGGTAAAAAACGGTGATGAAGTAGAGCTGGCTCTTAAAACGGAACCGGGAAAGGTGGTTAAAGCCAAACTAGAATACGTCATTGATGCTACCAGCCAAGGAATTATGAATAATGCCGGAGGAATGCTGGGTGGAAATGGCTCTACTGCAGGTCTTCCTGATACTGCCAGACAACTGCCGGAAACAGACGGAAAACTGATTGCTAAATTTATACTGGAAGACCATCAAAAACAATTGACTGTGGGCGCCAGAGGAACTGCGGTGATCTATTCGGATCATATCAAACCTTTACATCTTATCCGAAAAGTAATGGTACGAATCAACAGTAAAATCAACTTCCTGATCCTTAAACTTCACTAATATGTATAAAAGATTAATGATACTGGGAATGCTTTCTTTGGGACTTAGTTCATGCATTGGCTACAAAGAACCTACCAAAGAAAATATTGCCCAGTTGAAGAAAAATAGTGAAATAGCGTCTCCTATTACGATTCCGGATGACTGGATTTTTGACCGAAATGCCAACATAAGATCACTTTCTTATGACTGGATTACAGATCTTAAGACTCCTCAGCTGGAAACTTTTATCAATGAAGGAATGCAATATAATGCTGACATCATCATTGCTAAAGAAAAACTCAATCAGATTGAGCTGGCAATGGAAATTGCGGGAAGTAATCTTTATCCAAGTGTGAGTGCTGTAGCTAATACCTCTAATAATCTGGTGAGCGAAAGTCAGATTCGCCGTCTTGCATTGAAGGCCAATTGGGAAATTGATTTATGGGGTAAAAATAAATCTGCGCAAATGGCCAGTACGAGTGATTATTTCTCTGCCAAACATCAGAATACACTCCTACACCAGTCAATTGCTGCCATGATTGCCAAAGCATATTATCTTAATATTGCAGGGAATATTCAGGAGAATAAGATTGAAGGTTATATTCAGAAAACCAAAGAACTTGAAAAGCTGTATACTATTCAGAAGAAAGTAGGAACAGCCAATGCGTTGGATTTATCTAATATTGCTGCCGAAATTATTTCTTTGGAAGGATATCTTGAAAAAATCAGAAATGCCAATACACAGTCCAGAAGATCTCTTGAGCTTTTAACCGGAAAATATCCTGAAGGAAAGCTGGAAACACAGAATTTTTTCACTCCTGTACAAAACAACATTCCTTCGTCTTTTCCATTGGAGCTTTTGGAAAACAGATCTGATATTCAGGCTTATCATTTTCAGATAGAAAAATCTTTTTACGAAGTACAGCAGGCTAAGGCAGCAAGGCTTCCTTCTCTTAATATAAATACTTCTTTAGGAACTGCGGGAAGTAATGTAGAAGCGATCAACTCTTTATTCTCGAACCCATTATTAAGAGTGGGTGGTGGATTGGTCTCTCCTATTTTCAATAATGGAAAGCTTAAAAAGAATGTAGAAATAAAAACTTCTCAGCAAAAACAGATTGTTGAAGAGTATTCAAAAGCAGTTCTAAATGCGTTAAATGAAGTGGAATCATCATTAGCCAATCTGAACTCTATTGAAAAACAAAGTGATTTCAGCCGAAAAGCCATCAATGAGCTGAACACTAATATAAACCTTACCCAAAAGCAAATTAAGGTAGGAACCAATAACAGTTTTGTCCTGATCCGGAAACAACGGGATCTTCTTAAAAATGAAATGAACCTCATCAATCTTGAGCTTCAGGACAAAATGGAACGCATCAACCTTTATATGGCTCTGGGTGCCAAGAACTTCATATTTTCATAATTTTATACTCAATAAAGACTGTTGAAATATTATCACCAGTCTTTATTCATTTTATTCCTTTAGCTTTAATGGGGAAGTTTATCTCTGAAATACCCATACACCCAGGTTCCGGCAACAGCACTTAAAAGAGTAACAGATACTGCCAAGGCTCCTGTTCCGATCTGGGCAAAAAGCGGCCCTGGGCAAGCTCCGGTAATCGCCCAGCCAAAACCAAAGATCAATCCTCCATAAATCTGACCTTTATTGAATTTTTTAGAGGTAAATGTAATGGGTTCTCCGTACATTGTTTTGATATTGAATCTCTTAATCAGCCACACTGAAAGCATTCCCACTAAAACAGCACTTCCAATAATTCCATACATATGAAATGATTGCAGGCGGAACATTTCCTGAATTCTGAACCAACTGATGACTTCAGCCTTCACGAAAATAATTCCAAATATAATTCCCGCTGCCAAATATTTTAAGTGGTAATACCACGGATGCTTTAATGTACTTTCATTGATGCAAAGAGTATCCTGATGACCCATATTTTGCTCTTGTTCTTTTATCATTGATTTGATTCTTAAAAATTAAACTTACAGGGATAAGATTATTGGTAAAATAAGGTTGGCCATTAAAAATCCACCAATCATAAAGCAAATAGTCGCTACCAAAGAGGGCCATTGCAGATTGGAAAGTCCCATAATAGCATGACCACTGGTACATCCACCGGCATATCGGGTTCCAAAACCTACTAGAAATCCTCCTATTACCATCATGATGAATCCTCTTAGGGTCAAAAGGCTTTCAAAATTCATTAACTGAGACGGGACAAGATTGGTATAATCTGTAATTCCGTAGCGTGCCAATTCAGTTTTCAGACCGGGATTAACACTCATTTCAGATGGATTCATTAAAAAATTAGCTGCAATCACTCCTCCGAAGAATATTCCTAGTACAAAAAACAGGTTCCAGGCTTCTTTTTTCCAGTCATATTTAAAAAAGTTGACGTTAGCCGGTATACAGGCTGCACAAATATGCCTTAATGAGGAACTGATCCCAAAGGATTTATTACCCATTATCAGTAAGGCAGGAACGGTAAGCCCAATTAACGGGCCTGCAATATACCATGGCCACGGCTCTTTTATAATCTCCAACATATCTATTGTATTATTTTATTTTAAAACTTTAGTTTGACACAAAAAATCACTTTTGGAAACTTCAGTAGCAGCAATCGCTTTAAAGCCCCCTTCAATTTCTGTAAAATTTCTATATCCTCTAGCCTGAAGGATACTGGCTGCCATCATGCTTCTATATCCTCCGGCACAATGCAGATAGAAATGCTCCTCTGGCCGAACCTCATTAATCCATTCATTAATATACATCAAAGGTTTGCTGTAAGCTTCATTCACATGTTCGGCTGCATATTCACTTTCTTTCCTTACATCAATAATTTTTACTTCTTTGCCTTCAATTTCTTTTTCAAACTCTTCAGCAGAAATACGGTTCACAGTATCAGTTTCTTTTCCATGATTCTTCCATGCTTCAAAACCGCCTTGTAAAAAACCCAGAACATGATCAAATCCCACCCTGCTTAATCTGGTTACGGCTTCTTCTTCATCTCCCTGTTTTGTTACTAACAGAATAGGTTGATTTACATCTGCAATCAATGCCCCTACCCATGGAGCAAAATCACCATCTAATCCTATATTGACAGATTGCGGGATAAATCCTTTAGAAAATTCACCATTGTTTCTCACATCCAGTATCAAAGCCCCGGAAGCTTCTGCTACTTCTTCAAACCTTTGAGTGGTAAGAGCTTTTAATGCTTTCGACAAAACTTCATCAAAGCTATGGGATCCTTTTTTATTCATCATTACATTCATTCCAAAATAAGCTGGTGGCGGGAAGAGCCCGTCTGTTACCGCCTGAATAAAACTTCCTCTATCGATCTGATTAAGCGCATAATTTGTTTCTTTTTGGTTCCCTAATGTATCAACAGTTTCCTTCTGCATATTCTTACCACATGCCGAACCTGCCCCATGAGCCGGATAGACCGTAATATTATCATTTAAAGGTAATATTTTATGGTATAAACTATCATACAGTAGCCCTGCCAGTTCTTGCGGTGTCCTATCTGCTGCTTTTTGGGCAAGATCGGGACGGCCTACATCACCTAGAAAAAGGGTATCTCCACTGAAAAGAGCTTTCTCATTTCCTTGTTCATCAATCAACAGATAGCAAGAGCTCTCCAAGGTATGTCCTGGAGTATGAATCACTTTGATCTTAACATCTCCAACTTCAAATACCTGATTGTCTTCGGCAATAATAGCCTCAAATTCGGTATTTGCAGTAGGCCCATAGACAATTGGAGCATTTGTTTTATTGCTTAAATCAATATGTCCACTAACGAAATCAGCGTGAAAATGGGTTTCAAAAATATATTTTAACTGTACCTCATCTTTTTCTAATCTTTCTACATAAGGCTGGGTTTCGCGTAAAGGATCGATAATGGCAGCTTCTCCGGCTGAAGCAATATAATAAGCTCCCTGCGCCAAACATCCTGTATACATTTGTTCTATTTTCATCTTATTTATTTTAGATTTTGTTTTCAGATACAAATTTCCTGGTTTCTATTCTCCTCTACAGCTACTTTTGTTACATAAGAAAGGTTTAAAGAAATATTTCCCTGGTGATTATATAAACACCCATTACCAGAATAAACCATCCAAAAGCAGGTTTTAATTTTTTTCCATCAACATTTTTTGAAATTTGTGAGCCAATGATAATTCCAACAATAGCAATACCTGCGATGGAAACAAGGAAATCCCATTCTATTTTTGCGTTATTCATGGATGAAAAAAATCCTATCAAAGAATTTAGAGAAATAATAACCAATGAAGTTCCTATTGCTGTTTTCACGGGAACTTTCAGTAGATTCACCAATGCCGGAATAATCATAAATCCTCCTCCTGCACCTAGCAGTCCGGTTAAAATACCGACTAACATTCCTTCGCCGGCAGCCAGCAAAGCTTTATTTTTATTCAATTCATTATCATCCATTTCTCCGGAAGCCTGATTCTTAATCATTTTATAAGAAGCCAGAATCATCAAAACGGCAAAAATTAACAGTAGAAAAATGTTTTTGGTTAGTCTCCAATCTTTTATACTGAGAAGTTCTTCCGGAATTAGAGGAAGAAGATAAATTCTGGTTAAAAAAATGGAAATAACAGAAGGAATTCCAAATATCAAAGCTACTCTAAAGTTGACCAGCCCTTTTTTAAAATACGTGATTGAACCTACCGCACTACTCACTCCCACAATAAAAAGAGAGTATTCTGTAGCCAGTAAGGCATCGATTCCGAAAAGATATACTAGTACAGGAACGGTCAGAATACTTCCGCCTCCACCAATTAAACCTAAAGAGACACCGATTAAAACAGATGCCGCATACCCTATAATTTCCATTTGCTCCAATATTCTGATGCAAAAATGGAGTTGTTTGGGGAGAACTACAGTTACTTTTGTTACATAACAGAATTTTGAATACGGATACCGTTAATATTTATCTGTTTGTTCTAAACACACAAGTTTATTTTTATAACACTTTTGTGCTTTTTGTAGTTATACAAGAAGGGTAATTTTGTTTCTTCCCAGCTTTAGTCTTCCGTCATCTTCAAGTTGTTTCAGAAGTCTTGATACTACTACTCTGGCAGTTCCCAATTCGTTGGCAAGCTGTTCATGGGTAATTACAATCCTATCAGAACCTGTAAGCTCAGATTTTTTCCGGAGAAGATTCAACAGTCTTTCATCTACTTTTTTAAAGGCAATGGCATTGATAATATCGAGTAATTCTTCGAACCGTTTATGATAAAGCCTGAAAATATAATCCAGCCATTCGGGATGTTCTTTAATGAATGATGAAACTTTATCTACAGGAAGGAAAAGGATTTCGGCTTCTTCTTCTATCTCTGCTTTTACAATGCTTTTTTCATTATGCATTCCGCCCAGGAAAGACATGATACAGCTCTCGCCTGCTTTGATATAATATAGCAGAATTTCACGTCCATCTTCTTCCGTCCGGATCACTTTCAGCATTCCTTTCATCACTATGGGAATAGAACGTACAGATGCATTTTCGTCTAAAATAATGTCTCCTTCACGGTAGTTTTTGGTAATGCCATACTGGTATAGTTTTTCTACCAGATCAGGTGAAGAGGAGAATTCAGAAGAAAGTATATTATCTTGCATTTTGTTATATTGAATAGGGCTAATTTACGCCAATTTCATCAACAAACAGCCACGCTTTTGAATCAGCCCCAGGATTTCCGGCTGGAATAATGCCAGCATTTTCAATAATCACTTTCAGGTATCTCGCCTGTTGTTTTCCGAAATTCAATTGTATCTTTCCTTTGGCATTTTGAATTTCCTCCTTTCCTATTTCTTTGATGATTTTAAAATCTTTATTGTTATCAGAAACAAAAATTTTAGCAGACTTTGCAAGATGAATCCAGCTTCCTTTGTTTTCCCGTGTATTAAAATAGATTTCTGAAAAATCGGTTTTCTGTCCGAAATCAATGGTGGCTACTACATCTTTTCCCTGGAAACCCAGCCATGTTTTACCTAATTGTTTTACATTTCCGATAATTCCGTCTAACAGAGTAAAAGCTCCACCGAATGAGTAATTTTCACTAGGCTGCTGCTCAAGGATAATTGATTTACCTGTTGATTTTGACACCGTAAATGGTTGTGAAGAAACAGCACTTTTCAATTGTCCATCTTCAAAATAAGCAGATTTAACAGTCAAAGAGTTGGGTATGGAAACAGGACCTTCATAGACTTTAGAATGTATTGTTGGAATACTTCCGTCCAATGTATATCTGATACCGTTTGGATTTTGTGAAGTAGAAAGTTCGTAGGCAATCCCGTTGTTTGATGGAATTACTTTTCCTGAAATATTATAAATACTTTTAGCATAATTAATATTCATGTTGTCCAGAATTTTGAAATGGCTGATGACCCTGTTTTCAAAGTTTTTATAATTTTTAGGGTCTGAAGTTCCCCATCCCACTTCAGAAAGCGCCATCAACCTTGGAAAAATCATGTACTGCACCTGTTTGAAATCCAGAATATATTCTGTCCACAAATTAGCCTGAACCCCTAAAATATATTGAGCCTGTTCAGCATTTAACTCAGCAGGAATCGGGTTATATGAATACACTTTATCCAATGGTGTAAATCCACCGAATGCATTAGGTTCAGACTGTGGATCTCCCTGATAATGGTCAAAATAACAGTATGCTCCCGGTGTCATCACAGCAAAATGTTTTGATTTTGCAGCTTCAATTCCTCCATGTACACCTGTCCAGCTCATTACCGCTGCATTAGGAGCCAACCCACCTTCCAGTATTTCATCCCAACCTATAATTTTTCGTCCTTTACTGTTGATGTATTTTTCAATTCTCTGAATGAAATAACTTTGCAATCCATGTTCATCCTTTAAATTATTCTTTTTGATTAATTCCTGGCAATGGGCACATTCTTTCCATCTTGTTTTAGGACATTCATCTCCTCCGATATGAATATACTGAGATGGAAACAACTTGATAACCTCATCTAACACGTTTTCGAGAAACTTAAATGTTTCGTCTTTAGGGCAGAAAACATCATCAAAGACGCCCCATTTTGTAGCAGCTTCAAAAGGTCCTTTGGTACAGGCTAATTCCGGATATGCTGATAAGGCAGCTAAAGCATGACCAGGCATTTCAATCTCCGGAACTACTGTTATATGTCTTTCCTGAGCATATTTCACCACATCTTTGATCTGTTCCTGAGTATAAAAATAGGGACCATAAGGCTTTCCATCAAATGTATTATCCACATAAGCTCCAATCATTGATTCTTTACGTTTGGAACCAACCTGTGTAAGTTTTGGGTATTTTTTGATTTCAATTCTCCATCCTTGGTCATCGGTTAAATGCCAGTGAAAAGTATTCAGCTTATATATTGCCAGATAGTCAATGTATTGTTTTACCTCATCTACTGTAAAGAAGTGACGGCAGACATCAAGATGCATTCCACGCCATGCAAATTTTGGTTGATCCTCTATTTTCATAGCAGGAATTTTTCCTACTTCTTTATATTGTTCAATAATTTGAATGACAGTCTGAAGTGCCAGGAAATAGCCTTGATCTGTATAGGCCTGAATGGCAAAACCTCTGGGTGAAACTTCAATGGTATATTTTTCTTTTTCCTGCTCAGGAGTTAAAGGAACCAGCGATGGCGGAAACAATACCCTTACCAAATTAGCTCCATCTTTTTTTCCATAACCAAAAGTGAAAAGCTTTGCAAAGTGTTTTTTGAAGTATTCCGTTTCCGGTTTTGGAGTATTGTCTTCAAATTTAAAAGTTTTAGGAATGATGAATTCTCCTTTTAAAAATTCAACTTTCTGAGGGTAAGGAATAACATTCAATTTATTTTGAGCAAATAGCAGGTTTGAAATCAACACAAAAAATACTAAAAAGGTTCGGACCATTGGATGGGGTTAAAGTTTTAGCTAATATACTTATTTTTCAAAACTTTCAAATGGTTCACATTCTATATTTTAGCCCTGAAAAATAGGATTTAACTGCCTGAAAAATGATAAAAACTAACCTAAAAAACCTACTGCCACCGTAAATAACTCAATTAATACACAATAATTATTTAACTTTCTATAAATTTAAAAATCAAATATTTACATTAATAAAAATCTCTTTTTTTTAATCAAAAAAAATTGTGGTTTATTTTTTGATAAGCTTACGTCACTTAAAAGATTAAACATCTAAATTTGTAAAAAAATACAATGAGAAAAAGCATTTTTATAGCAGCTGGATTATTCCTTTCAATTTCTACACAGGCACAACTTCTTGATATTCTAAAATCAACAGTTAAAGACAAAACAGGAATTGATCTCAATAATCCACAGGCTCCCAAAGGTTCCACAACCGCTACAACGACAAATACGAACACCACTACCACGATTCCCACTTCTACTTCAACTAAAACATCTCCTCTTAATGTTGGAAATCTTACTTCAACACAGATTTCTTCCGGATTAAAGGAAGCTTTAAGTATCGGAGTCACAGATGGGGTAAAGAAACTGGCATTAACAGACGGTTTTCTGAAAAATGAGGCGGTAAAAATCTTAATGCCTGAAAAATTAAGAAAGGTGGATGCAACGCTGCGTTCTGTAGGTCTAGGCAGTCTGGCGGATGAAGGGGTAAAGTTATTAAACAGAGCAGCTGAAGATGCTGTAACAGAAGCGGCACCTATTTTTACGAATGCCATTACTTCTATGACCATTACAGATGCTAAAAATATTTTATTAGGAAGTAATAATGCCGCAACAAGTTACTTACAAGGCAAAACCCAATCTCAGTTATTTACCGCTTTCCAACCGAAAGTAAAAGCTTCTTTAGGAAAAGTGGGTGCTGATGCAGTTTGGAAGAATTTGATTTCAAAATACAACACCTTTACAGGACAAGCTGTAACTACTGATCTTAACGAATATGTGACCACAGAAACCATCAATGGAGTATTCAAAATGGTTGCGGATAAGGAAAGCGGAATCAGAAATACACCAGCTATGAGAACTACAAGCATTTTGCAGAAGGTTTTCGGAGCGCAGGATGCTAACAGATAGACAGAAGGTAACTCTAAATACTAAAAAGGTTGTTTCACAAAGGAAACAACCTTTTTTTATGCTTTAATTTCTTTTGTCTTGAAACAAAAATTCAAGACTTGGATTTCTACGCTAAAAATAAATTCTGTTCTCTAAAAATTTTCTTACCGTTCACAGAAATTATTTTTTTAACGCTCCGAGCTCCTATGTCAGTTAAAAAACAAGCCTATGTGAAACCTATATGGTTTAATTTTTTTCACCATATAGTCACATAGAATTAAGTTTATTCGTGCGTTCGTGACGATTAAAAATCTGCGTAATCTCCAAAATCTGCGAGATAAAAATGTAGTTTTAAGAGATTCTTCATTCCGCATTGCTTCATTCAGAATGACAGAAAAATTCCTGATTCAAATTCTCTTTTATTTCTGGAATATTATGGAAATTGAAATAAAAAACCTTGCGGTGGGCAAGGTTTGTATTGTATTTAGAATTGCATTTCAGGAATTTCACCTTCAATGATAAGGTCTGCTTCTGTTGCTTTGATAATATCTTCTACTGAAACGCCCGGTGCTCTCTCCAGCAGTTTGAACCCTTTTGGAGTCACTTCCAATACGGCTAATTCAGTCACTACTTTTTTCACACAGTTTACACCTGTCAAAGGAAGTGTACATTTTTTAAGGATCTTACTTTCTCCAGCTTTATTTACGTGCATCATGGCAACGATAATATTTTCAGCAGAAGCTACTAAATCCATTGCTCCTCCCATTCCTTTTACCATTTTTCCAGGAATCTTCCAGTTGGCAATATCTCCGTTCTCTGAAACTTCCATCGCTCCAAGGATGGTAAGATCTACTTTCTGACCGCGGATCATCCCAAAACTAAAGGCTGAATCAAAGAATGAACCTCCTTCTAAAATAGTAATGGTTTGTTTTCCGGCATTGATGATATCTGCATCTTCTTCTCCTTCAAAAGGGAAAGGCCCCATCCCAAGAACTCCGTTTTCACTCTGGAATTCTACGGAAATACCCTCCGGAACATAGTTGGCAACCAAAGTCGGAATTCCGATTCCCAGGTTTACATAATAACGATCTCTCAGTTCTTTTGAAATTCTTTTGGCAATTTGTTCTTTTGTAAGCATAATTAAAACTTAGACTGCAATTTAATTATTTTCAACCGAATACAAAAGGGATTTCTGAGACAAGGTCTTAGGATAAGGAGGCTGGAAGTTGAAAGAAGGAAGCTGAAGGTTAATTTGAGCCAGAAAAGAAATACAGTTACTTATATATTTTATGCCTTCCGGTATCCAGTTTCAAATCTTCCTCAACAACAGATGTTTGTCATTAATAATTAACATCGTTAGTAAAAATAATATCATTAATTTTGTATCCTTATTTAACAGAATGAAAATACTTTTAAGATACCTTAAACCTTATCAATGGCTGATTGTTATTTCTTTGCTTCTGGCAACCATTAACCAGGTTTTCTCTTTATTTGCTCCTGCAATTACAGGGAATATACTGGACCAGTTGGTCACTCATCCTAATTTTTTCGACAAGGAAAAACTTTTACCCAGAAATATAGATGAATACCTTTATGGGAATTCAGTGTATCATGGTGCTTTCTACTTTTTAGGTTTACTTATCGGAACTGCCATGGTAAGTAGAATTGCTAAGGCTTTTCAGGATTATGTAGTGAGTGTCATTACTCAGAAATTTGGGGCTAAGATCTTTACAGATGGTCTAAAACATTCAATGGCATTGCCTTATCAGGAGTTTGAAGACCAAAGAAGTGGTGAAACCTTATCAATTTTAACTAAAGTAAGAGAGGATTCTGTCAAGTTTATCACCAATTTCATCAATATTTTCTTTGGGATTTTAGTAAGTATTATTTTCGTTTCGGTGTATGCTATCCGTCTGCACTGGTCGATCATGCCGGTGTACATTTGTGGAATTTTTCTGATTGCTTTCATTACTAATTTATTGAGTAAGAGAATAAAAGGCATTCAAAAAAATATTGTTTCAGAGACGACAGCATTAGCCGGGAGTACTACAGAAAGTCTTAGAAATATAGAAATTGTTAAGAGTTTAGGGTTGACAAATCAGGAAGTTATCCGTTTGAATAACAATACGTATAAGATTTTAGGACTTGAACTGAGAAAGGTAAAAAGCATCCGTTCTTTGAGTTTTATTCAGGGAACAATGGTTAATTTTCTTCAACAGATGATTACCCTGACGCTTTTGTATCTGATCTTTAAAAATATTGTGACTCCGGGGCAATACCTTTCGCTGATGTTTTATGGGTTCTTTATTTTTGGCCCTATGCAAGAGATAGGAAACATCATTATCTCTTACAGGGAGGCAGAGGCTTCTCTTCAGAATTTCGATCGTTTAATGAAAAAAGATGTGGAAGAAAAACCACTTCATCCCAAGCAGATTGGTGCTATTGAAGAACTGGAATTCAAACATGTCTCTTTCAAACATCAGTCGGCTCAATATAAAGCATTGAATAATATTTCTTTTGATGTTAAAAATGGAGAAACGATTGCTTTTGTGGGCCCAAGCGGATCAGGAAAAAGTACATTGGTAAAACTACTAGTTGGTCTTTACAGGCCACAGGAAGGGAATATTTTTTACAATGAGATTAATGGAAAGGAATTTGATTTTGATGAACTGAGAAATCAGATTGGTTTTGTCACTCAGGATACCCAGCTTTTCGCTGGAACCATCAAAGAAAACCTTCTCTTCGTGAATCCCCATGCTACAGAACAGGAACTTGCCATTGCTTTACAGAAATCGAGCTGTACTGCCTTGTTAGAAAGAGCTGAGAAAGGAATAGAAACCGTTATTGGTGAAGGTGGATTGAAACTGAGTGGTGGTGAAAAACAAAGAATTGCTATTGCGAGAGCCCTTTTAAGAAAACCTCATTTATTGATTTTCGATGAAGCTACTTCCGCTTTGGACAGTATTACTGAGGAAGAAATTACTTCTACCATAAAAGATATTTCAGAGGAAAGAGAACAAATTACGGTTCTGATTGCCCACCGATTGAGTACCATTATGCATGCAGACAAAATCTATGTCCTGGAACGTGGACAAATTGTAGAAACCGGTTCTCACGATCATCTGATTGCTGAAAAAGGTCTTTATTATGCGATGTGGAGACAACAGATTGGAGAAAGGAAAACAACTGTTCCACAATCTTAGAAATAAATGAGTAAAGATGGTGATAAAGTCGCTGATTAAGCTGTATTATATTTTGCCACGAATGCACGAATTCTTTTTTATTCGTGCATTCGTGGCGTTTAAAAATCTGCGGGATCTGTGAGATCTGCGAGAAACTTTTATCTTGAGATTCTTCATTCCACATCGCTTCATCCAGAATGACAGAGAACAAAATTATGTCTTATTAGTCATTAAAATTGTGAGAATAAGCTTAAACGCAAAGTTCCAATGATTCTCCTGCTTTATTTTAAGGAAGCAAAAGAGAAGCGACAAGTCGCCTATGAAGCTGGATGTATATTCACACGCTTAAAAATAGAGATTCTTCATTCTGTGTTTGAACTACGTTCGCAGACCTTCAGCCTATATTCAGAATGACAGCACAACAAAAAGACACTAAAAAAAGTTAAGTTTACTCAATAAAGAAAGCGCTGAAAATACATTCAGCGCCTTTTATATTGTCAATCGTATCTCTTCAGAAATTATTCTTTAGCTCTAACGGTTCTTTGTTCAATTCTCTTTTCAAATTTTTCTCCCTGAAAAATTCTCTGAATCATAATACCCGGAATATGAATCTCATTAGGATCTAATTCTCCCGGTTCTACTAATTCTTCTACCTCAGCAATGGTAATTTTTCCAGCACCAGCCATCGGATGGTTGAAGTTTCTGGCAGATCCTTTGAAAATAAGGTTTCCTGCGTAATCTCCTTTCCATGCTTTTACAATAGAGAAATCTGCATCAAAAGCATGTTCTAAAATATGTGGTTTTCCTTTGAATTCTTTTACTTCTTTTCCTTCCGCTACTTCAGTTCCATAACCTGCAGGGGTATAGAAAGCAGGAATTCCGGCCTGTGCTGCTCTGCATTTTTCTGCTAAAGTTCCCTGTGGAGTAAGTTCAACCTCCAGTTCTCCTGAAAGCATTTGTCTTTCAAATTCAGCATTTTCCCCAACATAAGAAGAGATCATTTTCTTGATTTGTCTTTTATGAAGCAATAATCCCAGCCCAAAGTCATCTACCCCGGCATTGTTTGAAATGCAGGTAAGATCTTTCACATTACTTTCCACTAAGGCATTAATTGAATTTTCAGGAATTCCGCAAAGTCCAAATCCGCCCAGCATCAGTGTCATTCCATCTTTAATTCCTTCGATGGCCTCCTTTGCATTTTTTACTCTTTTATCTATCATGAAATATTAGATTTTTCTGTTGGCTAAATTTAATAAAAAATATCGTATCTGCGATGATTGGAAAAAGATCCTAATCCCTATCCCATCCTGATAAGCCATTTTTCCTATTAAAAATATAATTATCAAAACTTTACAGCAAAAAGTGAACAAATCGGTTCATTTTTTTTATATATCTCGTAAAATTGATTTATATTTGGGGTTTTAAATTCAAAAAAACATCACACTTTTAATCTTCGGATATAAACACAATATTAGTATAAAAATTATTTCTGACAGTGTACCCGCTGTCTCTCCAATGCTTTTACCTCTTACTTTCTTCGTATTGGTACACAAAAGTAAATCATCACAACCCTAAAATCAGAACTTAATATAAAACATGAAAAAACTATTTACGTCAGCGTTGCTTGCATTAGTACTCAGCATCAACGTATATGCGCAAGAAAAAACTTATTTCGATGAAAACTGGGAAAAGACAACTCAGGAAAAAATGGAGTATTACCGTGAAACGTCTCCTAAAGGAAAACTTATCCTAATTAAAGACTTTTATAAAAACGGAACACTTCAAATGGAAGGTCTGGCTTCTGATACCACTCCAAGCAACGAAGTTTTTGATGGTAAAGTAACCTGGTACACTCCCGAAGGAAAAGTAATGAGTGTGGTGAACTATTCTAAAGGGAAACAGCTTGGATCTTCTCAGAATTATGATGCTAAAGGGAAATTAATTGAAGACCTGGTTTATAAGGCTGATGGTACTTTTTCAGGAAAATCATTCAGCTATAAAGATCCGGAAAATGAGTATTATTATAATACCCTTACGGTCTATGAGAACTCTACTCCTACCCAAACAATTATTTATGATGAGGATATCAAAGGAATCAGAACCGAAAGTATTATAGGTAAAGACGGCAGATACGAAAATAAATACTATGGTGAAAAAGGCAAATATATTGGCAGCGGTAACTCTGAATCCAATAGTGAAAGTACCCAGGTAGACTATTATTATAATCCGATGAGGATTTCTAAAATCGAAAAGTATAAAAGCGACGGAAGCATCAAAGAAGGAATAATTTATGGTAAAAACGGAAAAGTTCTACAGGAGCAGAAAAGAGGTAAAAAAGATGGCTCTAAAACGACCTATGATGAATCCGGAAAGAAAATAGCCGATCTTACTTATCAATATGAAAAAGAGAATGATACCTACAAACCTATGGATGGTGAAGATTATCAGTTCGCCTATGATTACAGCCATATCTCAACCGTAGATGTTTATAAAGGAGGTTTACAGGTTCTTAATAAAGAATTTAATGAAGATGGAAAACTTACTACAGAAAAAATCCTAAAAGAGGGCTCAACCCAGGAGATTAAATATTATGCTCCGGATGGAAAGCTAAAATCTACATTAACGTATAAGGATGATATGCCTTACAATGGTATTGCCCACGAAGGTCTTACCGAAATGCAGTATAAGGATGGTGTTCTGGTAAATACAAGAAACTATACTGATGAGAATAAGCTGAAGTTTGAAAAGAAACTAAACGCTAAGCAAACCGCTTATGATGCAACAGTATATGACAATAAAGGAACTATTTTATATACTTATAACCAACCTGTAAATGAAGAAGAGTATGACTACAGCTTCACGGCTCAGATTGTACAATATGTAAAAGGTAAACCTGCCAACAAGTCTTCTGTAAAAGGAGGTATTCTTCAAAGCGGAAAAATCAGAATAAAAGACTATTATGGAGCAAAGGAGCTTGAACGTAATGGAAAATGGATTTTATTAAAGGTTTATAATGCAGACGGAAAACTTGTTCAGGATTCTAAAATTCTGGCCGACACCGGTGATAATTACCTGTCTAGTGATAGCAATACTGTCATTCAGGAAGATCAATTGTACAGTGTTGTTGATTAATCAACAGATCATTTGAATATAGAGCAGTTTCAGTTTTTGGAACTGCTTTTTTATTTTGTTCTCGCAGATTTCGCAGATGATGTAGCCTTGTCAAGGTTTAAAACCTTGACAAGGCTCACACCTAAAGTTTTTATTGAGAATGGAATATTTTAATTCTTTAGCAAACACATAGATTTCGCAGATGTCTATGAGGATTTGAATCATTAATAAAATGAAACTTTAAGGTAAGTGAAACTTCATTTAAGAGGTGTCTTAATAGGGAGATGTAAGATTTTAAATCTGTGGAATTTGTGAAATCTGTGGGAAATTTAATACAACACAAAAACAGGCTATCATTTTTTGACAGCCTGTATACTTCATGGTTATGTTATGTCGTTACTGAATAATCAGTTTTAAAGTAAATAGTTTTCTTGCGTGAACTTTTACAAAATACACTCCTTTTGGAAGGTTTTCATTCACTAAAGAGAAGCGCTGATTATGAATATTCTTTGATTCATACAGTAATTCTCCTGCTGCTGATACCAACTCAATTTTATCAATGGGATAATCACTTTTGATGAAGGTTGGCTCACCCGGTTTTGTAGGGTTTGGATACAGGATTACATTTTTCTCTGTACTTTTTGCCTCCTCTACTCCTAAAGATCCTGAACTTACCTGAAACTGTACCCTGTTTGAAACTTCCGTATAAGAATCGTTGGTAAACATCACCATATAATAATTTCCAGGTGTGGCTGGCACGCCGTTCACACTTCCTGTAATTGCTTTGGTTCCCTGTGTTACTCCATCAAAATACGTATAAGAAACAAAATTATCATCCGGTGTCTGGATATTCTGAGGATAGATTCCTAACCAGTCTTTAATAATTCCCGGAGAATCCGTCCAGGAAGCAGTGATATTTTCACCTAATGAATACACAGGCTTGTTGATCCACAACTCGGTAACGATATCTCCTACTTTAAAGAATACTTTTTCTCCAATTCCGTTGTATCCGTCTTCCAATAAGTACTGAGCATAATAATATCCTTTTGGAAGCCCTGTAAAATTAAGGGTTCCCGATGCTGTGGTTACATAACTCCATTTTATTGAGGTTGTCGTTCCCGGAGTCTGTCCCATTTTATAAATTCCGATCCAGTCTTTCTGAAGACTTGGAGCATTTGTAAAATTGATCGTTACTGTTCCCCCTACCGGATACGTATCTGCTGTAGCCTGTAATTGAACTTTCGGGCCTACATAGAAGCTTTTTCTTGCAGTAATATCTGTATAGCCATTGTTAGCAAAGAATCCTGCAAAATATTGACCTTTATTAGGTAAACCATTATTGAAAGTAGCCGTTCCAGCTGTTTGCCCATTGGTGTAAACATAGGTCTGTGAAGTTGTAGATCCTCCTGGTGTCTGACCTTTTTTATAGATTCCCACCCAATCCTGCTGATTTCCAGGACCACCGGTGAAAGTAGCAACAATAGGTTCATTTTGGGAATATTCCGTTTTATCTAAAGTGAAGGTAGGATTCGAAACCACACTTCCTGTAATTTCAAACTGTTTCACCTCGCTCCAGTCGCTCCACTCCAGATTTCTGTCTCTGTAACGGGTTTTCACATAATAAATTCCGTTCGGGATTGCATTCGCAGCTAAACTCACCTTTGTAATATCTACTCCTTCATTTAAATTCTTGGCTTTATCCGGATTTCCGTTTCCATCTTTTCCGAACCAGTTTTCAAAATCACGATAGAATTCCTTTTCAATTACAGAAAAATCTGCTGCTTTACTAATTAAGAACTGGGTTGTATTCAAAAGTTCTCCATTGGATGATGAAAAGGCACTTCCATTCAAGGTTAAAGGCAATGTAATTGGCCCTGAGAAGGTATTTGTAACAGAAGGTTTTGCCGGCTTTGGCTGGTTTTTATACCTGTGAAATGAATCTACCAGTACATTATTTTTCTTGGTATATTTTCCACCAATAGAATAACATTCTACATCTACTTTGCCTGTTGGAATATCTACCTCAACGATCTGATAAGTCCAGTCCGTCAGTGTTTTCTGAACATCATCAAAATCCTGTTCATTAGACATTCCCCAATACTGATCCCAGGCTGTTCCTCCTGAAATAATCTGGTAATTCGGCGTGTTTTTCAACTGCCCTCTATGGTATAAATGGTGGTGTGCCCCAACGTGCATCAGGTATTTATCAGATGTTACCAAAAGCGGAACGGCATTATTTCTTACCCATGTAGAAATATCACCTACATATTGCTCTGCCTGATAAGGTCTGTGGCTTAACGAGATGATCCAGTCTACTGTAGAATCATTGTTTGCTTCATTTAAAATCTGTTGCAGCCAAGTCTGTTGAGCAGATCCGGTATGTTCTGAACTTAAACTGATAAACAATACATTTCCTGCCTGCTGAGCGTAATAATTTTCATTTCCTGAAGTAATCCCTTTATACTTGATCTCATCAATATAAAAATGGGCATAATAAGAATTCATTCCGAGAGTTCCGTAGGTTTCGTGGTTTCCTACAGTGGTCTGGATAGGCAGGTATGGTGATAGTTTAATATTCTTTTTGAAGTGAACATTCTCATAATGATCCAGTGTTCCCACATCCACCTGGTCTCCTACCATAAAAGTAAGAGCAATATTATCCGATGGATCAGAACCCGCTCCGAATTTTTCTTTTAATTTTTTAAAAGCATTCAAGGTAAGGCTGTCGTATCTAGGTTCTGCTTTGATCTGGTTATCCCCCATAATCAGAAAACGGATCTTTCCATTGGCTGTTACCGGCTGTCCTGGTAAAGGAAGTGTTCTAAAATTGTATACCGCAGATTCATTACCTCCGGTTTTTATCTTATAATAGTACTTGGTATTCGGTTGAAGATTACCAATTTTTGCGGTGTGATAATAGTAATTATTGTTGTAGCCTGTATCTGAAAAAATATTAGTAGTACCGGTTACCGTTACATTCAGATTAGTTGGGGAATCCCCGTAGATCACGGTTGTTTCGTTATCGGAAGCGGTCTTCCAATTAACGATCATGGAATTCGGAGTTGGGTTTTGCAGATATGGGAACAAAACCTGTCCGAATGCCATTTGGGCCGCGAAACAAAAAAAGAAGAAATAATGTTTCATAATCGCTTAATTTTAAAATGACATATAGAGTTTTAATTTGTAAATCAATAATTTAAAAAAATCATTATGCTGATTTTTATTTCGGGCAAAAGTAGAAGTCCCATATAAACTCTGCCTGATGGAATCTTAAAGAATCTGTTAATTTTTTGATGAAACCGGAATGAAAAATTTATAGTTTTTACCACATTAAATATTTGGTATATTCAAAAACTATTTTGTACATTTGCAACCTGTTATTCAACCTCTGACGATAAACGTGTAAGTTGCTTAGCTTTAACATTTTATTTTATTAATAATGGATTTATTAAAGTACGTACAAGACAAGTACATTGCGAAAAAAGAATTCCCTGAATTCAAAGCAGGTGATACAATTACTGTGTATTACGAAATTAAAGAAGGACAAAAAACTAGAACTCAGTTCTTCAAAGGGACAGTTATCCAATTAAGAGGTACTGGTTCTACAAAAACTTTTACCATCAGAAAAATGTCTGGTGATGTAGGTGTAGAAAGAGTATTCCCTATCAACTTACCTGCACTTCAAAAAATTGAGGTTGACAGAAGAGGTAGAGTTAGAAGAGCTAGAATCTACTACTTCAGAGATCTTAGAGGTAAAAAAGCGAGAATTAAAGACGCTGCTTACAAGAAGAAATAATTCAGACAACAATAAATGCAAAAGGAAGCTGTTTACACGTAAACAGCTTCTTTTTTTATGGGCAATTGGTAATGCATAATAAATGATGATATTATTTCTGTGTAGAATTTTTTATCTCTTTATACTTTTGTTTTGAAACAAAAGTATACAAAAGTTCAAGACTGGAATTATCCGCTAAAAATTTAAACGGACTTCTAAAATTTCCAAACTCGTATAGTCCAGTTGGTACTCTTTCGATTCAAGACTAGAGTCATACCCAGACCGTGGAAATTTTTTAACGGATTAATTGAAATTTCCCCAACGCTCCTAATTCCCAGGTCGATGGAGAGCTCCCCTTACTCCGATTCTCAAACATCTGTAAAAATCTGTGTCATCTGTGGTTAATAATATGAGTAATAGGTAATATTTACACCTAATCTTTACATCCTGAATATGCTATTATTCTTTGTATGGAGTTCCTTTTCCAGTTTCCAGGAAGAGTTTTAGGCTGCCCAGAAACTGCACCCAGCCATTGGAGCAGATATCATAACATTCAATATCCGGATTTAGACCAAGGTGGGTAACTTTTATTTGTGTATTTTCTCCCGTTGGCACTAGTTCCCAAACGATGGTGGTTCCAATCCATTCTGTCTGATTCTTTAACTCTGGAAGAGCAATCAGCGAGTCTTCTACCTCCCAGATTATCTTTGAATTGGGTATCGATTCTTTCACCCGCATTGTTTTGTGAATATTAACTCCAAATCTTATGGTGAATACATCTCCGGTTTGAGCGGAGGAACCTTCAAACATATCAGTCCACCAAAGTGGAATCTGATGAGCTAAAGCACCATAAGATTTGTCTGCAGTAGTTTTTACTTCTATTGTATTGGTATAATTATCCATGGTATTTATTTTAGTTTGGTTATACAATTTTATGGAAATTAATTGCCAATGGGCTTTACATAGGACAAGAAATAGATTGATGAACAATGCATTGATCATCCCGTTAAAAATTCTTTGAATTTTTACCACCTCTCCAGAGGAAGGGAATGATTACGTATTCAACTGGAATGTTATGGATAAATAATAGATTTACTCGTTTTTTATTAGATATTGTAGGGGTGTAGAACCAGTATGCTTTTTAAAAAATTCAATAAAAGCACTGTCTGAAGAGAAATCTAAAATATGAGATACCTCTCCTATTGTATTTCCATCTACCAAAAGTTCAATAGACCGTTGAAGTCGCCACTGCTGTCTCCATTCCTGGTAAGAAAGATTGGTTTCCTTTTTAAAAATACGGGTAATAGTCTTTTCAACAGCTCCGGTTTCTTCTGCCAGTTTTTTTAGCATGGGTGGTGTGGAAATCCGTATTGTCCACTCCTCTACTATTCTCTTAAGGCGTCTGTCAACAGGCATTTTAAGTTCCAGTTTTTCTTCAGGAGCTTTTGCTATTTCATCCCAAAATACGTTTAAAACATTCTTTTGGTCAACCTTCAGCGAGCTCCATTCCCAGAAACAGATTCTTTCAATAATTTCTTTTAATAAAGAGTTTACATGCAAAACTCTGAGACTGGAATTCATATACTTTTCGGCATATTCGTTATCAAAATAAATAGATCTATAGGCTACAATATTCCGGAAATTTACCCTATGAACTTCACATGCTGGTATCCACAGCATCCTGAATGGTGGTAATACAAACTGCCTGTCAGAAGTCGTTACGGTCATACATCCTGAAGGCGCATACAACAGCTGTGCTTTGGTTTTGTGGTCGTGAAATCCGGAATCGTGCATGACCATATCGGATGCTATTCCAATCACTTTTTCTTTCAGAACATCTGCATCAAATTCTTCATTTTGTTTCAATATCGCCATGTCCTATTTTCGATATTTTTTGTTTTTATATCATTATAAATATACAATGATTTTTTCAAAACTTTGCAGAAAAAAAATGAAAAAGACAAATCCTCTATGGCTATTGACACTTCTGGTAATGCTTCCCCAGTTTGTGGAAACCATTTACAGTCCTGTATTACCAATGGTTCAGGAGAAATTTAGGGTGAATGAAGAATCTGCTACCTTAACGATAAGCCTTTATTTTATTGCTTTTGCTTTGGGAGTGGCATTTTGGGGTGTACAATGTGATAGAATTGGAAGAAAAAAGTCGTTGGAATATGGGCTACTCACTTATGGAGTTGGAACTTTAGCCGCTATTTTCGCGCCCACTTTTACCCTTTTACTGGCTGCCAGAATTACTTCCGCTTTTGGTATTGCTGTCGGGTCCATCGTTACTCAGACCATCTTGCGGGATACTTATGACAAAGACCATATCAGCAAAGTATTTTCATGGATTGGGATTGGCTTATCCATCAGTCCGGTAATTGGAATGACCACAGGTTCAGTTCTTGCTTCTTCAACAGGTCATCAGGGAGTTTTTATCACTTTATGCCTGACGGCAATTGTATTTTACATTCTTTCCAGGAAAAACGTTTCTGAAACCCATCATTCCGAAAGGGTAATCAGTTTTAAAATGTTATTTGATTTATTACGACGGATGCTTGGAGACCGGAAAATCATCAGATGCTGCCTATTGATTATGAGTTTTAATGTCTTGTTGTTTTCATATTATTCATTGGCTCCTTTTATTTTCAAAGAACAGCAGTATTCATCGTATGTTTTTGGATACAGCAGCATTGTATTAGCAGCAGGAACATTTGTTGGAGCTAAGCTTAACAGATTTTTACTTCTGAAAAATAGGACTCCTAAGATTTTAGTAACATCAAGTGTAATAGGATCATTCATAGCCTCCGTTTTTGTATGGCTCCTGATTGATCATGGTATTTATTTCCTGATTCCGTACTTCTTTATTGTAATGGCCTTCAGTATTGCTATTCCTAATATTCTGAGTACCGCACTGATCAATTATAAAAATGAAACCGGAAGTGCAGGAGCATTGCTAGGGCTTATTTATTATGTACTGATAGGAAGCGGATTGGTAAGTATAGGATTCATTCAACATCTGGGAATTTCATGCCTTATTTTTTCAGGAATTGGAGTAATCACTTTACTGGCATTCAAACCAAAAGAAAAAACCGTTTAAGTTATAAACGGTTTTTTCTTTTTTAATGTTCCCATGTAATATATTATAACAAACAATCCAATTACTAATGGGATCATGTAAAGACACAGGAATAGAAATGGCCCGAACCAAAGATGCCAAAATCCTCCACGAATAGCGTTGAAAGGATCTTTTTTATCAAAATACACGGTTACATCATTGGACCATTCTCTGCTGTTACTGCTATAATCTGCATGAAGGATATACGAATGATTGGAAGAATCATAATAAGTGATAACCGGAGAATACATTTTGGTATAATTAATCTCGTCACCATCCTTCGACCAGCTTTCTTTATATCCTGTAATCCTTGCTTCCGTTTTGACTCCACCAAATACTAAATTGATATGCCTGTACAATTTGCTACCATTGTAATAGACTCCCCCAGCCCCCATTGCCAGGAATAAAAGTGTAAATACAGTAGCGAGAATAGCGACTAAACGACTATCTCTTTTTTTCTCTGTTTTGTATTGATTTTTTGTACTATTTACTTCCATATTCCTTTTTCAGATCTTTCAACATTATTCAAATCAATTAAAAAGTTAGAACTCTTATTTTCGCTCATGTTAAAAAGTAAATTATTATTGTTTTTCACCCATCATCAATCTTATATTATATTTAAGCAGGTATAATCCCAACCCTAGTGGAATCATCGACAAACATAATACAACAAATGGGGAAAACCATAAATACCAAAGCCCACCCCGAATAGCTTTTGAAGGAATTTCTTTATCATAATAAATGGTTACTTCACTTGACCATTCTTTACTGTTACTGCTATAATCAGCATACAAATTATAAGATCTATTGAAAGCATCATAATAGCTAATTATTGGAGAATAGAACCTTTTCATGATTTACTATTGATTGCATTAAATGACTTTTGCTTAATAATTGTAATCAAAAAAGCAATATTAATGGCTAACAATCCTGCTGGGGCAAAGGAGTTCTCTGCCCTCCCTGAGAAAAGAATCCTTATCACAAATAGAACAATGAATATGAATATTGAAATCTTAAAACTATATATTATGCCTCCTAATCTAACAATAGCATTGTTAAAAGAAGAATCCTTGATTTCAGATTTCAGTTGAAGATAAAGAAAGACTGCCAATAACAAGCACGGTATCAATATCTCCATATTAGTCAAAAGGATCTGGTTAAGTCCTATCACAACCTCTATAACACCCCCAAGCGGAGATTTGAATATCACAACACCAAAAAGAGTTACAAAAATGAGGATTGCCACCAGCATTCCCATGGCTGCTTTACGCTTGTTGAAGCCTTGACTCTCCATATCTTTCTGATAGTTCAAATACATGGTTTTTAACTCATCATAGTTCTTGTTCCTAATTTTATGATAGAGAATATATAGAAATAACGCTTCTGCTTGAAAAAAATTGATGACAACCACCTTCTCAAATTCAAAGAAGGTTTCCTTATTCAAGGTAAACCATACATCGATATAAGAGTTTATAAAAACATATACAATTACATATATCTGGAAGAACAGCAAGAAGTTTCTTGCCATAAAGCTTAAAATATGCTGTGATTTAGTTGTCAAAATATATTAGTTTGAAAACTATCCTTATCTGAATAATTCTAAGTGACCTTGGTTATTCCTAAAAAATATTGCACTTTCTATAAAATGCAGTCCTTCTTCTTTTGAATTTTTGTCCTCCAATACCAATCCAGGAGCATTATTCAATTTTTCCAGATAAACTAATCTATTATTAAAGCAATATTTCAAAGTATATTCTTCTTTTGGAACCAACGACAGTTCATAGTCCTTATATGAAAAAAGCGCCTTATTCAAAAAATACTGTCTTCTATCTTTCTCTAAATAATGAGCCTTAACAAAGTCATCAAATCGAATTGTCGTAAACTGATTATATTGTTTCAAATCATCATCTTTAATATAGCTCGCCAACATTTCATATTGCTGATATACTTCAGAAAACAACTCATCTTGCTCTTCTCTGGAAAAATCATACTTTATTTTACTGACATCCAGATGGTATGGAAAACTGGCATCAAAGTTTAGAATGTTTTCATAAAAGGGTTTATTCTCAAGGGATTCATCAAGTACAAAAGAATGTATTACCTGTTTCTTCAAATAAAAATCATTTGCTTCTTTTACAAAAATATTCAATTCAATTTGAGCATCTTTATGGAAGTCCTTATTATTGAAAAGCGGTGAAATCTTAAATTTAAGGTCTTGTTCACCGGAAGAAAACAATAAATTATTAATTGGAATATCCGTGGCAATTTGAGCCTCATTAAAGTATGAAAAGCAAGGTATGCCGTTAACTTCAATTTCTATTGAACATAGAAAGGCTTTCACTTCAACTTTATAGATAGGTTGGTTCATTCTTACTTTGTTTTTTTATTGTACTCACCTTTTAGTTCATTGAACTTATCTTTATAAAAGCTTTTATCGTTGCTTGACGGTTGAACTTGCAATTCCTTCAAATGAATAGCTGAATTCTTATTTCTGAATTTCGTTAAATCTAAAAACTCACTATAAAAAATTTTATCAAAGAAATAAGGGAGTTCATTTTTGTTAACAGCAATTAAAGCAATACTTTTATTTACTTTTTCATATTTGACACCTACTATCATTTCCTTTGATTCCCATTCATTCCTTACAATATTGGAATCTTCATTCTTTAATTCAATTTCCTGATACTGCTTATCACTTGAGATTTTCTTAAGAATATCTTTATATATCTCATCAGAATTATTCTTTGAATCAGCAAAATATCCTTTAAATCCAATGATTTTCTCTTTGTTGAAATAAACATCCATGTAATCCAGCTTACCATTATTTTTAAAAGGCTGCCATTTCTCTTGGATTTGATTTCCTTGCAAAACGATTCGACTGTGCAGATGATCAACATAGTCTCGGTATCTTAATTGATTAGCTTGTTTACCGTTTGCAAGATTTACATAAGATTCCTGTACAATGTTCAAATCAACCTTTTCTGATTTGGATTGGCAAGAAATCATTATTAGATTTAGATTCAGAAGAAGGATAGCAATATACTTATTTTTATTTCTCATCTTTTTTATTATTTAAATATTCAATACTTTCAGGACCGATCTTGTCCTCTTTCATTACCTCAAAAGTTTCGTCAATCTTTGGTATTACTGAGATTCTATTTCTACTGAAGACATTTTCCACTATAACAACCTTTACGTTCAAACCTTTGAAAACATAGCTATTCTTTTTATAAGGGCCAGTATTATCGGTTCCTAATTCTTCTACAATCTCAATTCCTGAGTTGATGGAGATTTCTGCTTCGAATCTTTCTTTTTTCTCACCTGTAGGCAGTATGATGACGTTTTCCTCATTACTTTTTATACCTCCTTTAACACCGAATGGAATACTTAAAATAGCCTTCTTGTTAGATTTCTTATCATCAATACCATTGATTGAATTATATACTATAGTGAATTCTCCATTCAATTCAATATTTACATAAGCCAGCAAATATATGTCTGTTTCAGTCACCCATTCAATAGCTTTTCTGATAAATTTTGTAATATCACCAATACCATACACTTTGATACTATCTGTAATAACAAATAAATCAACTTCAAAGTTTATTCCGATAAGAGGAGCCAATTTGAAAGCTCCGTTAAGCATTGTTACAACTTTATGGTTATTTTCCTTTTCAACAACACTCCCTAGGTTCCATTTAAAAGCCAATACCACATTTGGAGAGACAAGCTTAAAGCTAAAATATTCCTTAAAGCCTCCAGTACTAGCATTTGCTGAATTTTCAGGATTAAATTTATCTAAAAACGACTTCAAATCAGCAAGTTTTTTTATGATATTTTCAATCTTTTCCATTCCAAATTTGTGAACATCACCATTCACCTTTACAGAAATATCTGTAGAAAAGCTAAATCCTTTATATTCACTCTTGAACTTAAACTTATCTGAGAATCTCAATCCTTGTCCTGCAGGATAACTAGTTAAATCCTCCTTTTTTCCGAAACTCAAAGTATGAGATTCATTGGTTGAAATAATGAATGAAACTTCCCATTCAATATCCGGCCAAACATTTATCTTAACCAATTGATTGGGATATCTGCAAGTAGATACAGGTAAAAAATAAACTTGGGCAGTTTTATCCGTAAACCAAAAGTATCTGAAAATCCATAATAAATTTATTGCATTATTTGCTCTTGTATTATCAGGGTTTTGAAAACTTTCAAAAGCAGTCTTATTATACATATACCTCAACATCAAGGTAATCTTCTCATTGCTGTCAATCTTATAGTCAACTCCTTCTTTCCATTGCTGAGCTACAGCTACCTGATATGCATTATTTGTTTTTAAAACATCTGTATCACTTTCATTTTCTTTGGTTGTTGCAACTCCTGCACTTCTCTGCTGTTCATGATGGGTAGTATCTGCCTGTCTTACATGTGTAGCTCCATTTTTTAAGGCAGCATAAACTTTGTCTACTTGGAAGACATTCTTCTTCTCAGAATGTTTTTGCCCTTCATCCAGCAATAATCCTTGACAAAAGGTATCTTGAGTAGTAAGTTTGTCTAAAGTAATGGAAATATTCTTCCGGCTATCTCCGGTTATAATATTAAAACTTTCCTTACTTTTATCTATCGGACCTACGGTTGCCGTTTCATCAAATATGACAAAAGTTTCTCTATCTTTATCATCCTCATCTTTTACCGTAATCTTTGAATATCCGCATGGATCAAACTCCCTTTGATTGTACTCAATATCCCCAATATATTGAATCATATTATTTTTCTCCTGTTCAATACGAGTAAGATAATGATCCATCAATTCTTCAGACACCATGAATCTACTGGAAATCGAATTTTTATCATCGATATCCTTCAAGCCCAATACCTTGGGATCGTATTCTATAAGATCACTTGTAGGATCATCTGCATAATTTTTATAATTTACCCTTTCTTCCTTGGAATTGGTTCCATAAATCATACCTGGCTCGTTCCAATATCTATAGATTTCCAATATAACCGTAAAATTCTTCTTTACATTTTGATTCTTTTTCCATTCAATTTCTATAGGGAATGTAGTATTGATATAAGAATTCCAATCATCATCTGCCCTCACATTATTTGAGATATTATACACCTTAGGCTCTTTCCAAAGATTATTATCTTCAAAATCATCAGTTTCCGTAAGTCCTTTTGCTGAGGTTTCTTCTAACAGATATAACTTTGCCTTATATTTATTCTTCTCATCCAAATTATAGGCATGAAGCATAATTTGTAGTGTAACACTTTCTCCATAGTGTTTCACTTCTTCACTCTTGGTAAAATAGGCATAGGATATTTTAGGTTTATCTACGGGAACAATATAAAAATAAAAACCCGTTCCTGGATTTTCACTAAAAAGTTCCACCCTCTGTTTAAATCCAAAATAATAGCTATAGGCCTGAGGATTAAAGACAAGGCTGCTCCCTTGTTTATATTTTAGTCCTAGTCCATATTTGGCTATCTTTTCCTTACCTCCACTCAAGGGGCCCCATAAGTTTTCAGTAATATCTTCTTGTTTAGCTTTCTCTAAATTTTTATAAAAAAAGTCATAAATAAAAGCCCATCTAGCCTGCTCCACCGTATGTTTGGGATTTTTGCTTTTCTTTCCCACACAGCTTTCATCAACAAAAAATTCATTCCGCTTATTTAAATATAATGGATAGGTATTTCCTTTAGGGACGGAGTTTACCTTATTGTTTTCTTTCCATAGACAAAACTGTAGTCCGACTGTATTTTCAATATTATCCGGCATAATTATTCAGCATTTAAGAATTTGTAAGGATCTTTTTTATCAAGGTTCTTCATATCCATCAAAGGATTCACATGCGATTGCAATTCACTATCCGCATTCTGAAGATTTTTTTTAGTAGGCTCTCCCATTTGTCCGGATTTAATGATAGAAATACAGTCTGTTCCTCCGATGGGACAGGTTGCTTTGCTGTCTTGCAGCAGAATATAACCTCCGGGTGGATCGTAGAGTTCTTTTTCGTAGTAGCCACTCCATTGGGTAACTACAGCTGAACATGGGGTATTATTTTTTTTGGCGCATGAACCGAAAGTGTTCTTCTCAAAGGTAGCTCCAATATCTTTATGGGTAGCGGCAAGTTTACTGCTACCAGCATTGTCATTCACATAATATTTGGTTTGTGTAAGTACTTTCAGTTTATCCGGAGCAGAGCCAAATTTACATTGGCAGATTGCTCCCTGTACTACTTTTTCTTTTAGTGACATTTGGTGTGTTTTTGTAAAAATAAGTCTTTTTCCTGAACCGATAAGCGTTACCAGTCATTTTCGATCCTTTCGAAATTATCAAATCCCCATTTATTAGGCGGAACTTTGACAAGACCACCCGTAATAAAAGGACTGCTTTCATCTAATATTTTGCCTTTATATTCCTCTGATCCCAACTGATATTGGGTATAATGAATCTTTTTCACGAATACTTTCTTCCCCGACCAATCTCTGGAGAATACTTCAAAATAAGCTCTTGTATGCATCGGAAAATGATGATACAGATCATGATCGAAGATCACTTTAAGGGTCATATAAAGAGTACCATCATCATGGTGACCCTCGGGATAAAAATAGCGAGGGGCCAATAGTTCTTCGCTTTCAAATCCTATGACAAAGGAATGGTAATCTGTAGGAAACTTATCGATAGTCTGTATTCCTGAAAATTTCAACGGTCCACGATAAGGAATCACGGAAAGATACAAATCTCTTTTAACTTTTCTGGTATCTCCGTAATCAATAAACTTAGGATGAAAAAACAGGTTCCAGAACCAATCATTGTGCAGACTTTGTTCAATAACGGCTTTATTTTGAAGCTTATTTTCAAAGTTATCAATAAAAATATCCAGTTCTTTACTGCTGTATTTATCAGCTATTTTTGATTTTTGAATCTTCCATCTTTCCAGCATCTTATCGTGATTGATAATCTCGCCTGTACCTGTTCCTTTTTCATTAATATCTACTTCCACAGGGTAAATGGTGGCTGATAATGCTGATGAAATAATTTCACTGATCTTATCCGGTTCATGCTGGTTGTACAAGATATCTTCCTTATTGATGCTTAATGTTCCCTTGCCGTATTCAACGTTCAGATTAGCAGCTACAGTATAATCTATCCTTTTGGAGGGCTTTTCATCGTTACCGGAAAAATATTTTACAGACACTCCATACTTTCTCCCTTGAAGTCCGGAAGGTCTTATTTTGATCGTATTTAATCTGTGTAGAATTTGTTTTTTAGATAATCTTATCTCCGACTTCATTAACTCAGTATGACTTTATTATATCGCCAAAGTTAACAAATTTCTGTTTTATCACCTGTTTTGGATAAATAGAAATCCACACAACCGCCTGAGCTCTCTGTTATAACCTGATTGCCTAAAAATGATGTCGTTAAAAACCCTCTTCAGATTATTTAATAAAGTTATATAAAGCCTCAAAAAACTTAGGATAGACTTCAATATGCGGAAGATGACCAACGTTTTCTAATTCTACCAGTTGAGAACCTGCAATTTCACGCTGGGTTTTCTTTCCCAGTTCCTGGTACTGCCCCATTTTAGGCTGAAGTTCCTTTGGAGCTCTATCTTTCCCTATTGCAGTTCTGTCTCTGGTACCAATGATGAGTAAAGTGGGAACTTTTATATTTTTAAATTCATAACAAACAGGCTGGTTATAGATCATATCGGAAGTCAATGCTGCATCCCACGCTACCTGTGGATAATCTTTATGTAATGTCCATCCGGCAATAAGGTCAAGCCAAGGCTGATATTCCGCCTTCCATTTATTATCATAATAGAACTTTAACTGATAATTTTTATAAGTTTCCGCTGTATTTTTAAGCTCCGATTGATAAGCCTGATCTATATTCTGGTAGGCAGCAAACGTTTTATAATCTTCAAGTCCGATAGGATTTTCAAGGATTAGCTTCTGAACTTTTTCAGGATAAAGCAATGTAAACCTTGTAGCTACCATACCCCCCATTGAATGTCCCAGAACAATGGTTTTATCAATTCCTAATTCATCCAAAACAGCTTTTGTATTTTCTGCCAGTTGCGAAAAGGAAAACTGATAACTATGTGGTTTTGAAGACTTTCCAAATCCGATCTGATCCGGAATAATCACTCTAAATCCTTTTTCCGAAAGATCTTTTGCAGTTCTTTCCCAATAGGCTCCGTTAAAGTTTTTACCATGGAGAAGAAGAATGGTTTTCCCATTGCCCTTCTGAGGTTTTACATCCATATAAGCCATCTTCAGATTGTTATCCTGAGATTTTAAGTCCTTAAAATGTACCTCATAAGGATATTGATACTCAGATAGCATGGCATCCAATGGTTTTATTTGTGAAAACAGGATTCCTGATCCGGCTACTAATACTATTGCAGTCGCTATATTTCTGAAATATCTCATTATATTTTACTTTAAGTTTTAAAATTAAAAAAACCGCTCCAAAAGGAACGGTTTTCAACTGTTATTTTTAGTTAAATATTATTTTTTAAGAGACTTCTGCCATAGAAACTTCTTTTTCTTTTTTGGAAGGAAGATTCATTAAAACAATGGCAAAAAGAATCAATATAATTCCTACCCATTGTATTAAAAATACTTGTTCACCCAATAGAACAAAGGCCATGGTTACGGAAACCGGGAGTTCCAGTGAAGAAACAATACTTCCTAATCCTAATCCTGCATTCGGAAAACCGATATTGAACAGAATGGGTGGAATGATGGTTCCGAATAAAGCCAATACAAAACCGTATGTTAAAAATATTGAATAATTGAAAGAGTGGATATGCTCTGTATTTTCTGTAAAATTCAGATAAAAAGCTTTTAATCCATCAAAATACATGGGTCCTATCTGGGCGAAGAACAGAAAGGCAAAAACAACAATAGAACCTCCTGCCAACATAATAATACTCTTTCTGAAAACAGGTAAATGCGTCGCCAAAGTATTGGAAGTAAACATCGTTAATGTATATGAAGCTGCGGCCATCAATCCCCAGAAGATTCCATGCCAATCCAGTTCGATTTCCATATTAATAAGGTTGGTCGCTAAAACCGTTCCCAGTAATACAATAATTACGGCAACAATTTTCCTTGCATTAGGAAGCTTTTTGGTGATAATACTTTCCACTACTACACTGAACCAAACAGACTGCATCAGCAATACAATCGCAATAGAAACGTTGATATACTGCACTGCTATATAATAAAACAAACTTGTTCCTCCCAATGACGTTCCGGCAAGCATCAGCATTCTGACCTCTTTGGAGCTTGGCATTGATAATTTCTTTTTCGAGGTTAACGTTTGAATAAGATTCAGGATCAAAAGCCCTATTAAACCTAATACAAATTGGGAGGTCGTCACTTCAGACGTTGTAAAACCATCATGGTAGGCCATTTTCACAAAAGTGGCTAACATTCCGTATATACTAGCACCAATCCCTACAAATAAAACACCTTTTAGTATATTTTTCTTCTTCATAATTTTTTTAACAGCCTGCAAAGGTACAACATATAAATTAAAATACCTTGGAGTGTTGTTATGATAGATAAATAAGATCGCCGCAAGCTTTGCTTGCGGCGATCTCTCCAATTGATTATATAGTTAGTTATTTTTTCACAATCACTTTAGAATTAGCTTCAAAACCAAATCCTTTCACTTTCACAATATAAGTACCGCTTACCAGACGGCTTGTAGAAATTGACTTTTTATTTTCAGGTGAAATTTTATCTTCTGAAGAAACCAATTTACCAGACATATCGTATAATTCTACACTTACTTTTCCAAGAGTTTTACTTGGGAAATTAATATAAAACTCATCTTTTGCAGGATTTGGATAAATAGAAATTTTATTATCTTTAATTGAAGTTACTTCATCAGTTCCCAGTGAAGCACAGTCTTCAGGTATATTAAAATTCTCTACCTGATCCGTACCCACACTCTTCACGCCTGCGGAAGCTCCTACTCCAAGCCCTCTTTTTGCGAAGACTTTCCAGATCATACATCTATCCTGACCGTTTGTTGTTGCCATATCTGCAGACAATATCGCATCTCTTCCATCAATAAAGCTAGGGTTACATGCCTGAAGCTTCAAGGCATCTACCACTAATTGCAGTACTTTTGTACTTCCATTAGGAGTCGTTGACATTACATCTGATGAATATCCATATTTTTCAACATACTTCCAATGCAAATCCCACAACATAGTAGCCCAAACAAAACCAATAGAATGAGAATCTGTAGATACACTCCCATTGGTATTGGTAACTTGCATTTGATTGGTAGTTCCATACGTAAAAGGATTCACTGAAAAATTAGGGGAATATTTAGCAGGTCTGATACCGCCTCCTGTTATTGGCTCTCCTCCTGCGTAAGTTCCCATACCTCTTGCCACCGAAGCATTATCACCAGGCTTATTGGTCAACATTAAAGCAAAGAAATCAGACCAACCTTCTCCCATCTGCTCTCTACTTGCAGAGGTAGACAAACATCCAGAACCTGTACCCGTTAATCGGTTTGATATTCCATGTCCGTATTCATGGGTTACAATTCCATTATCAAAACTTCCGTCTGGAGTAATACTGGTGGCCGGATCATTTTTAAGGGTAATGTTCACTGTTGTATTAGCAGCAAGTTGAGTTTTTATATACTCTCCTTCTGAGTTTTCGATGGAAACTGTAGGAATTGTAATAGAAGGATCCGTCCCACCCATTCCCCACGGAAAACTGGTAGCAGCTGCATTATTATATATTACAACACCAATAGCTCCGGCATCCTGGGCATTTTTTGCTTTTACAGCAAAACCACAGTTTGTGCCTCCTCCTCTTTCAATAAGTCCTATTTTCCCTGCAAGTGATCCAGCTGGTAACGCTGTACAGGCATATATATTTGATGACAACTGCACGTTGGCTGTCACGCCGGTAGCTGTTAATGCAGGACCAAATTCAGCAGTTCCATTAATAGGTGTACGTACAACAGCAGCTCCCGGAGCATTGTAAAAGAACATCTGATTTACGGGTGACCATAAATACATCTGCATGTACGGATTATTTCCATCCGGAGGGGTGCCGAAATTGGCATTATTAAGTCCACCTCCATCTTGACCTTCCGCTTCTACATAATCATCACCGAGCCCACCCAATCCAAAATTATTTTTCTGAAAATTTCTCGCTGATTCTGTAAATCCAAACTTATAAAATACATCATGAATTTTATTATTCAAATAAAACAGATTAGTAATAGACGCATTTTGATTAGCAGCAGGTGTTCCGTTGATACTGAATGGAAAATCAAAATTTCTGGTCGTTCCACCATCAGGAGAAAGACCAGCGTCTACATCTCCTGTATCTTCATAAGCATATACATTATTCCCCCTTGTAATAGTATAATGAATATCTCCATCGGAATGCCATCCTTCTGGTGAAGCTGCTAAATTCCATGGATTAGAGATTAATTGTCTTGAACCGAATGTAGGAGCTTCTACTGGTAAAGGAAAAACATTATAACTGGCATTATCAGGTGCCAGGAAAGGGGTAAATTGAGCCATATTATTTTGCGGTCCCTCCTGCTTATTTTGGATAAAATCCATCTCTTCATGGCTATGAGAATAAGCACCTGGATGAAAACTACAGGATAAATTCAAGTCTGTTTTTTCAATGATTTCACCGGTATTTGTATCTATTAGATAGTTCCAATAGCTTGGTGATTTTGGTTCTCTTAACAGATATTCATAAGCAAGTTTCAAACTCCCTTTATGATCTACATATACAAGTCTTTGTTTTGCAACTTCTTTGCTGTCAGCAGATTCTCCGGAAAAATCATGAATAAGGAAGTCTTTCACATCATTTTTCTTCAAATCTTCTGCAATGGTATGAAGCGCAGCGGTTTTGCTGACAGTGGCATTACCAATTACAGATATAGTATAATCTTTCACAAAATTATCTGTATAATAAACTACTTTATTATCTTTAATAAGTGCTGTCCCCACAGAATTATATATTGGCAAGCCTTTATAAGTCTGTATAAATTTCACAACATTCCCATTTAAAGATTTTGAAGCATCTACATTATCTATAATAAAATTATTGAGATCATATTTTTTATATTCTCTTATTTTATTTTGAGAAATATAATCTTTAATAAGCTTTTCATTGTCTTGTCCGAATGCAATAACCGGAAAAACAGAAAATACCGCAAACAAAATAGGTAGAGTTTTATTTTTCATATCCATTATTAAAGACGCGAATCTACAAATATTTTATATAAAAAGATCAATATTAATAAATAATGAATAAAAAAATAACTTTCTAATCTGAGCCCCATCTTATTTATAAAAATTATTATTTTTTCATAAATATTGATTTCATTTACAACTACCTGACAAAAAAATTGTCTTTCTTTTGTTCTAAAAAGCTCATCTCACTTTTAGAGATAACCTCCCCCTTTCCCTTATCATAAGATGCTTAAAGCACCTCAAACAACAACAAGCATAAAACTAAACCTATAAAAATGGCTAAAGAGAAGACTCTAAAATTGGAATATTTACCTTAAAAAAACCTTTACAGAAGTCGACGTTTTTCTTTATTTCTGAGTTTTCATGATTCCTTATTCACTTGCTTTTAATATCTTAGGTACACTTAATCTCGAAATGAAGATCACAAAGCATTATACAATTTTTTTTAATCACCGAAAAAATGAAGAATATCACAATTAAATTTTTACGTTTATTTTTCTTATTCAGCCTGCTGTCTTGCAGCGGATCACCACAGACTCAGGATGAGGAAAGAATATGGCTGGTATTTCAACCTAAAGTAGAACAGAACAAATCAGTAACCCTAAAATTGTTCTTTAGGAGCAAACCGGATAACGGAAGCGTCAAAGTTCTCTCTGCTTCCTCAAAGACAGATACAGAACTAGATGGTTCAAAAATCGAAAAAGAAATGAAATCGGATGGGAAATATTATTTCTACGATATCTTTTTTGAAGCGGGAGCGTTGGGCAAATCAGATCTCCCCGTTGTAGAAGCAAAAATAAATGGAAAAACCTACAAAAGCAAGTCAGCAACCATTGAGGTTGTGAAAAAACAAGATGTAGACAATAATGCAGTAAGACTGGTATTGGAAACCGATAAAAGCCGTTACCATGTGAATGACACGATTAAGCTCTCCCTGTATGAATATTCTAAATTCTCTCAGATCTCTAAATTTACTCCGGCAGATCTGGTTAAAAAAGGCGCACCCGAGGCTTTATTTGAAGTGATTGATGCAGGAAATGTAGATTATGAAGTAGGCATTGTGGGTTTCAAAAAATACATAGACGCCAATTTTAAGGTAGCAACTTATCACTGGAATGCAAACGATGCAGGCAAGCAGATGGCCACACTAGAGGGTACATCTTATATAAAAAACCTGATTTTTTATATAAAAATGACGGCTAAAGAAAAAGGCACTTTTAGCATACCCAAAAGCCGGTTCGATTATAAAATTTATCCTTATGAAGAAGCTTTCCGAGAGGAAATGCTTGGCCCGGAGGAAGTTTTGCGCACAAAAAACAGGATAAGCCCACAATCTAATGCATTGAATATTATTGTAGAATAGTATAGATTAATGCATATCCTAACAAGAAAAATCAATATAAAACAAAGAAGCTGTCCCTTTTGGAGACAGCTTCTTTTACTTATTATTATTCAATAATCTTTTCAAATTATTTTCTTACCATCACTTTTGATGTTGCTTCAAAGCCCAACCCTTTCACCTTTACCATATAAGTACCATCTACCAAACGGCTTGTAGAAATTGCTTTCTTAGCATCAGGTGAAATTTTATCTTCTGAAGAAACCATCTTACCTGACATATCATAAATCTCTACACTTACTTTTCCAATGGTATTAACCGGGAAACTGATAAAGAACTCATCTCTAGCCGGATTAGGATAAACAGAAATTTTATTTTCTTTAATTGACTTCACCTCATCAGTTGATAATGAAGCACATTCTGACGGTAAGTCAAAGCTCTCAACCTGATCATAGATATTATTTTTAAGACCTGCCGAAGCATTTACCCCCAGCCCTCTCTTTGCAAAAACCTTCCAGATCATACATTTATCCTGTCCGTTTGTAGTTGCCATTTCTGCAGCTAAAATAGCATTTCTTCCATCAACAAAACTTGGATTACAACCCTGCAGCTTCAAAGCATCCGTAACCAGTTGCAATACTTTAGTACTTCCATTAGGCGTACCAGACAATACATCAGAAGAGTATCCGTATTTTTCAACATATTTCCAATGAAGATCCCATAACATAGTTGCCCATACAAACCCTATAGAGTGAACATCAAGAGACAAACCACCACTTGCATTGGTATATACCATTCCATTTGTGTTTCCATAAGTGTAGCTATTGATTGTAAAATCAGGAGAATATTTAGCAGGTCTGATTCCTAAACCTGTTGTAGGCTGTCCTATTACGTAAGTACCCATACCTCTGGCCACAGAAGCATTATCTCCTGGTTTGTTCGTTACCATAAGAGCAAAGAAATCAGACCAACCTTCTCCCATCTGTTCCATACTAACACTCGCATTTAAACAGTTCGATCCTGTTCCGGTCAGCCTGTTAGAAATACCATGTCCATACTCATGAGTAATAATACCATTATCAAAGCTTCCATCCGGAGTCATGCTGGTAGCAGGATCATTTTTTAAAGTCACATTTACTGGTGTATTTGCAGCAAGTAAGCCTTTAATATAATCACCTTCAGATTTTGCAATCAGCACAGTAGGAATAGTAACCGTTGCATCAACTCCAGTCATATTACTCAATGAATTACCATTAGCATCGTTATTATAAATAATAGTAGCGATAGCTCCCGCATCCTGAAGATTTTTAGTTTTAACCACAAATGAGCACGTCCCTCTTTCCACCAGTCCAATTTTCTCCGTAAGCGATCCTGCAGGTAAAGCTGTACATCCGTCAGAAACTGCAGATAACATTACACTACCTGTAACCCCATTAGCATTCAAAGGACTACCAAAATCCGCCGTTCCCACTAAAGGAGCTCTTGGAACAGCCACACTTGGTGCATTATAATAGAATTTTTGGTTTATTGCGCTCCATAAATACATTTGCATTCTTGGTTTACTACCATCTGCAGGGCTTGCAAAGTTCGCATTGTCTGTACCTCCACCATCTTGCGCTTCAGCATTTACATAGTCATTTCCTAAACCTCCCAATCCAAAATTATTTTGTTGAAAATTCTTTGAGGTTTCGGTAAATCCAAACTTGTAAAAGATGTCATGTACCTTGTTATTAATATAAAATAAATTGGTAATAGCAGCATTTAAATTGTTGGCCGGAGTACCATTAATATTGAATGGAAAATCAAAATTTCTACTTGCCCCTCCATCTGCATAAGTACCGGGAGCATTAGTATTAGCCTTATCATCGTAGGCAAACACATTATTTCCTCGTGTATATGTATAATGATTTGTTCCATCAGAATGCCATCCTTCCGGAGAAGCAGTAAGCAGCCATGGATTTGTCACTATTGACCTGGAACCAAATGTTGCAGATTCTATAGGCAATGAAAACACATTATAGGTTGCCATATCCGGCGCCAATAAAGCCGACTGAGCACTCATCTGCACAGGCCCTATAAAACCATTGTGCGCAAGTGTTGATTCATCATGTGAAAAGGCATCGTGTCTGAAATTACAGGAAAGATTGAGATCAGATTCACTAATAATTTCCCCGGTTTTCGCGTTTATAAGAATATCCCAGTAACTTGGGGATTTTGGATCCTGAAATGAGAATTGATAAGCCAATTTCAAACTCCCTTTATCTTCAGCATATACTAATCTCTGCTTTGCCGCATGTCCCTTTTCAGGATCTGTGTCTGAATATCCAAGAATATAGTAAGATTTCACCTCATCCTTTCCTAAATGGTCGGCAATTTTCTGTAAAGCATCTTTTGCAGTAACAGAAGCACTACCTGACGCAGACTCCTTATAATCTTTTACAAAATTATCCGTATAATAAACAATCTTATTATCCCGAATAAGTGCAGTTCCCACAGAACTATATATTGGAAGTCCATTATAGGTTTGTAAAAATTTTACGACATTTCCATTCAAAGACTTTGACGGATCTACATTATCAATAATAATATTATTTAAATCAGATTTTTTATATTCTCTCGTTTTATTTTGAGAAATATAATCCTTAAGCAATCTTTCATTATCTTGTCCGAACATAAAAGCAGGAAAAACAGAGAAAACCGCAAACAAAATAGGTAGAGTTTTATTTTTCATATCCATTATTAAAGCTACTAATCTACAAATATTTCGTAATCAAAATTCAATTACATTAAATCATAATTAACAATAATAAATAATAGATGAAAAAATTAAAATTACTTTAAAATAAAATATATCTCAATAAGGAGAATCCAATTCTATATTATTCCCTAAAACAGAATATATAACAATGATTTCTATTATAATATTCTCACATATCAGAGAAAAAAAACATAAAAACACAGACTTTATACATAGTATTTTTTTGAAAATTTTAATTTTATTTTAATATTTTCCTAAAACATCTCTATCTAATATCAACATTTATCAGCATAAAAAAACTGCCCAGATGGACAGTTTAACCTTCACTTATTTCTTAATGATCTTTTCTGAATACATTTCGTTTTTATCTGTTGTTATATTGACGATATAAACTCCTTCTTTTCGTGAGCTTAAATCCACATCTATTTCTTTTTCACCACGTAAAATTTTATTATACAATGTATTTCCAATCAAATCTCTGACTTCCAATGTCCCCTTCTTAAATTCTTTATTCAGCACTACTTTAAATAATCCGGAGGTAGGATTAGATGTCAGTTGAAAAACTTTCTCCATTACCTGAGGTTCAGAAGCTCTGAATTGCGGACAGTTCTGATCCAGATCAATATCAAAGTCAAAAAATGGATACCTGTTCCACCTATACACAGGAGAAGCAGAAGCACTAGAGGTCATTGCCACTCTAAACTTATGCCATCCCGTCGAACCCATAGTTAATGCAGGAGCAAAACTGGAATAGGGAACAAAATTAAAAGTAAAAGTATTTCCCGGCCCAAGTACAGGATTAGATAACACTGGATATACCTCACCCGTCACTAAATTAATGAGTTCTACTTTAAGTTCTTGCAAGGTAGCACCAGCCGGAAGATGATAATCTCCTTCAATAACACCAGGCTTATATATACAACTTCCCGGTTCATAAAGAAAATCTACAATCCCTTTAGAAGTATTAGAGCTATTAAAACATATACTCTCCGCAATATCCTTCCAGTAATTAACTTCACCAGCCTTTACATCAAATCCGTTATCTTTATTAAAATATGATCTTTTAAGCCCATAACCTGGATCTCCGGCAACCGCTTCAAGCGAGCCCGAATAATCTCCAAAAGGACTGGCTATAGATGCAGCAGCCATAATAGCATTATTGTTTTTATTCGCATGAATTACAGTGAATCTTACTGTTGCGCCTCCTGCCCAATTATTAGTTTTAAAATCCATTACAGGACCAAATGCCTCATAGGAAGCAATATTGGAAGCATAAGTAGGATCCACAAGATAAGAACTCAAGCCAGATGACGCCCTTTCTGCATCAGTAAATATAACAAACCTCATTTCCTGAGTGAAACCCAATGTTTTTTGAGGACTTATAATATCAGGATTAGAGACTCCGCTGAGAGCATCCTTAACCAGCGCTACGGATTGTTGCAAATAATCTCCAAAATCCAAACGGCGTTCAAAATTCTGAGCAGTAAAAAAATCGTTGGTAAACTCAGATTCAATATAAATTAAAGGCTTATAAACACCCGTATCATTGTCTAGTACTCCGGTTCCATACTGCACTACAGCCACTCTATTATGAATATTACAAAATAAAAGCTGCTCTATCAACTTAACGACACCACGTTTCAGTATGGCATAATCTGGCTTAGTAGATATAGAACCACCATTATCTACCATGATGATATAGTCAATCCCCTGCTGCGCATTAAGAGTACTCCACGACATCAGGAACGTCATCAGGAAAAATAAGAATGTTTTTCTCATAGTTAAAAGTTTTAAATTTATTTCGATGAAAATAATATTTTTTCTTTAATACATGAAATACTTAAACACTATTAACTTAAAAACAGAAAAATATAAATAAAATTAAAGCAAATACATAAAACAACAAACCTAACAGGTTTTTGAAACCTGTTAGGTTTACTCATTATGGTCTGTTATTTTACCAACAAACACCCATTCCCCAGCCTTTTCCTAGCCCCGATAGTAACAAAGCTTGAGGACCTGAGCGTTGGAATGGCTGGCGCGGGGAGTATGAGTGGATAACAGGAAATAGCTCCTGAAAATAAAAACAAAAAAAGCCGCTCAAATGAGCGGCTCCTTATTTATAAATGGTTCAAAGATTATTTACCTTCTTCCATTTTTCTTTTCAACTCTGCTAATGCATCGATGTCTCCAAGAGTAGATCTTTCTTCGTTGTTTGAAGAAGAAGATACGTTTCTAGAAGAAGATTCTTTAACGTTTTTCTTTTCTTCGTCTCTGAAGATCCCTGTGTGAGAAACTACAACTCTCTTGAATTCTTTGTTGAATTCAATTACTTTGAATTGAGCATCTTCACCTTTTTTGATTTTAGATCCATCTTCTTTCTCTAATAATCTTGAAGGGCAGAATGCCTCAACCTCAGCATCTTCGAATTGTACAGAAGCTCCTTTATCGTGAACTTCTACAGCTTTACCAGCGTGGATAGTTCCTTCAGCATATTTAGTTTCGAATTTATCCCATGGGTTTTCAGTCAATTGCTTGTGACCTAGAGATAATCTTCTAGCTTGGATATCTAATTCAAGAACTACAACATCTAATTTATCACCTACTGCACAGAACTCAGATGGGTGCTTGATTTTCTTAGTCCAAGAAAGATCAGAGATGTAGATTAATCCGTCGATACCTTCTTCTAACTCTACGAATACACCAAAGTTAGTGAAGTTTCTTACAGTTCCTACATGCTGAGATCCTACCGGATACTTAGCTTCGATGTTCTCCCATGGATCTTTAGATAATTGCTTGATACCAAGAGAAATTTTTCTTTCTTCTCTATCTAAAGTTAATACTTCAGCTTCTACTTCATCACCTACTTTCACAAAGTCACCAGCAGATCTTAAGTGAGTAGACCAAGACATTTCAGAAACGTGGATTAATCCTTCAACACCTGGAGCGATTTCTACGAATGCACCATAGTCAGCAAGAACTACTACTTTTCCTTTTACTTTGTCTCCAACTTTCATGTCAGCAGAAAGAGCATCCCAAGGATGAGCTTCTAATTGCTTCATACCTAATTGGATTCTTGTTTTCTCATCATCGAAATCAAGGATTACAACTTTTACAGTTTGTCCGTCCTCAAGGATTTCAGATGGGTGGTTCACTCTAGACCAAGAAAGGTCTGTAATGTGGATCAATCCATCTACACCACCTAAGTCAATGAATACACCGTAAGAAGTGATATTCTTAACAGTACCTTCAAGAACCTGACCTTTTTCAAGTTGAGCGATGATTTCTTTTTTCTGACCTTCGATATCTGCTTCGATCAATGCTTTGTGAGATACAACTACGTTTTTGAACTCAGGGTTGATTTTCACAACTTTGAACTCCATAGTTTTTCCTACGAACTGATCGTAATCTTTAATTGGCTTAACGTCAATTTGAGAACCTGGTAAGAATGCTTCGATTCCGTGAACGTCAACGATCATACCACCTTTAGTTCTTGATTTAACAAAACCGTTAACGATTTCTCCAGTTTCGTGAAGTTCGTTTACTTTATCCCAAGCTTTAAGCGTTCTAGCTTTTCTGTGAGATAATTGTAATTGACCAGTTTTGTCTTCTCTTTTGTCAACCATTACTTCTACCTCATCACCTACACTTAGGCCTTGGTTGTAACGGAATTCGTTAAGAGAAATAACACCTTCAGATTTGAAGTTGATGTCTACGATAGCTTCTTTGTCAGTTAATCTTACAACTCTACCAACTAAAACGTCATTATCGTTTAGGCTGTTAAGAGATCCGTTGTAGATTTCTTCTAAATCGCTTTTTTCTTTTCTCGCATCTGCATCAAGACCTGATTCGAAAGAATCCCAATCAAATTGTTCTGGTGCTACGTTTTGGTTTAATAAAACCTCTGCTGAATTTGTCTCTTTTGACATTTTCTAATAAAATTTGTATTCCTTCTTTTTTAATGGTTCGAATAAATGTGGATCTAAAAAATACGGAAGTAATTAATTTTTAATATTTTACCTTTTCAAACCTTTCACACAAAAAGTGGGTGCAAAGATAAAAATTTTATTTGAGATAAACAAGAGATTTTCTTTTACCAAACCTTCCGCTAAACAACTGATTGTCAAGGTCTATTTATTTTTATGAAAAGAATAAAAAACCAAAAATTGAGATCATCATGCAAAACATATTGCCACTAGGATCTTGAATATCTTATTTTCTGTTTTTAAAAGCGTTTTTCTGTTGATTACATCCTAATCTGGAATGATTTATTTTTTAACCAAATGTAAAATTTCCAAAAAATCTTTTAACAAAATATTTTTTTATCAATCAAAACAAGGAAACCTATAAAAACTATGTAATGCAAAAGTATTTCCTTTTAATTTTAATCAGTCTGTCAGGGCGCATACATACACTAAAAGCATGTACTATATTATCTTGTTCCAGAGGAGGCGAAGTATTTGCAGCAGCTAATGAAGACGATACAACACCCTTTACAAGAATATGGTACAACCCGGCAACTAAAGACCGTTATGCTTCCATTTGTTTTGGTGCACCGGATATGCAGATTGCAGCCGCAATGAATGAACATGGATTATTTTTTGATTATGCAGCAGCAAACTATGATTTAAGCAAACTTAACCTGACAAATCCTTATAAAAGTGATATTATGTGGGAGGTTCTGGGAAAATGTAAAAATGTAAAGGAGGCAATGGTCATTTTAAAAAAATATGACTACATCTCTCAGTCCCAGGTCTTATTAGCCGATAAAGAAGGAAATTCCATCTTGATTAACCCTAAGGGGATTATCGAAAAAAAAGGAGACTTCCAGATCAATTCAAATTGTAATATGATCAATGGAAAATTAGCATGCAGAAGACCAGAAATTGCCAATGAAATGCTTTCCGGATCTAATGAAAATAATATTAATTTCCTGAAAAGTATTCTGGATAAAACCCATCAGGAAGGAGAATTGAACACATTATATTCTACAATCTGCGATTTGAAAAACGGAGTAATCTATGTCTATCTTTTCCATGATTACAATATGGTATATAAAATTGACTTGAAAGCTGAGTTGAAAAAAGGATACAGGATAGAAAATCTGGCAGATCATTTTTCTCCGACATTTGCTTATGAAAGCTTTTCAAAAAATCATTCTCTATATCTTAAAGAATCTATTTTTCAGGAAATGAAAGAGAAAGGTATAGATATAACCATTGATCATTACATTATGGAAAGCGAGAAACTATCTCCAAAAAATGAAAAAATAAATTCTGCATTATTGGAAGTAGCACTACAGCTTATTAAATATTCATGGAACGAACATCATTATGGCAGTTCATGGGATTATTGGTTCAGTAAACCTGATGGATATGATATCCAGAAATACAAAGACCCAAAACTTGCCTCAGCAGAAAAGCTTTTAAAATATTTATCTTCAAAAGAAACTACAGATCTTAAACTCCGGAATTTCATGTACGAAATCGTTGGCTTTACTAATCTGGCACAGGGAAATAATAATTCAGCCAAAGAGTTTTATGAAAAAGCAATACAAAATCCCGAACACACCTATCCTGTAACTTTAGTCCGCGGAAAAGAAATGCTTAAACGAATGAACGATAGTAAATAAAGTGGACCCCGGATAGAGGGGTATAGAATAATCATCATACAGTACAACCAACAATGAACAGATCATTTTCTCTGTTCTTTCACCCATTCTAGAACTCCCCAACCTTCCTGCTCATCACCCGCGTAAATTCACTACCTTTGCACCCATGGAACTACAATCAATTTATCAAAAGCTGCAGATTCAGGATATGAATCAGATGCAGAAATCTACTTATAAAGCATCTGAAAACAATACGGATATTGTTCTGCTCTCTCCTACCGGATCAGGAAAAACCCTTGCTTTTTTATTTCCTGTTCTCAGAAATCTGAAAAAGGATGTGCAGGGTGTTCAGGCATTAATATTAGTTCCTGCCAGAGAATTGGCGTTACAGATTGAACAGGTTTTCAAGTCGATGGGAACGGATTTTAAGGTTTCTGTTTGCTATGGTGGACATGATAAAAAGATTGAAGTCAATAATTTAATTGAAGCTCCGGCTGTTTTAATCGGAACTCCGGGAAGAATTACCTATCACGTAAGGAATAATAATTTTGATCCAAAAACCATCAAAACATTAGTTCTGGATGAATTTGACAAAGCTTTGGAACTAGGCTTTCATGATGATATGGAGTTTATTTGTAATTCTTTAAAAGGCCTTTCTCAAAGAGTTTTAACCTCTGCAACAGCAATGGATGAAATTCCTGCATTTACAGGATTAAAAGATGAAAAAATCATCAGCTTCCTTAAAGAAAATGAAGTAAAACCGGATATTCAACTGAGAAAAGTAATGACTATCTCAGAAGAAAAACTAGATACACTTTTCAATTTGGTTTGTAAAATAGGGAATAAAAGAACGTTGATCTTCTGTAACCACCGTGATGCAGTAGACCGTATTTCTGAGCTTCTTCATCAGATGGGAATCGACAGAGAAACCTTCCATGGAGGAATGGAACAGGATGAAAGAGAACGTGCCTTACTGAAATTCAGAAATGATTCAGCAAGAATTCTTATCACAACTGATCTGGCAGCTCGTGGACTTGATATTCCTGAGGTAGAATCTATTGTACACTATCAATTGCCTCCAAAAGAAGATGCTTTCATCCACAGAAACGGACGTACTGCGAGGATGAATGCCAAAGGTTTTGTCTACCTTATCATGACGGAAGAGGAAAATTTCCCGTTCATCAAAAACGATACCCCTGAAGAAAGCGTTGCCGGATTTACTAAAGTTCCGCAAAAAACACCTTTCCAGACGATTTACATCAGCGCCGGAAAAAAAGACAAGGTGAATAAAGTGGATATTGTAGGCTATTTGCTTAAAAAAGGGGAACTACAAAAAGAGGATGTTGGTGTTATTGAAGTAAAAGATACTACGTCTTATGTTGCCGTTTCGAGAAATAAAGTGAATGCTCTTTTAAGAAAACTTCAGAATGAAAAACTGAAAGGGAAAAAAGTGAAGATGGAGGTTGCTTATTAAGCTTAACGACTTCTTAAAAACCTATGTGTTTATGTGGTAAAAATTCACCACATAAGCACATAGAAATATTTTAAAATGATCTTACCGTTTATTTTATTCCTCTCACTCTCATCGGAAAAGTATACACCGATTTTGAAGCAGTAATGAATAAAACATCGTTATTTTCTCCCCCGAATGTTACATTGGACGTCCATTTTTCAGGAATAGAAATGTGATATATCTTTTTTCCTTCACGGTTAAAAACATGTACTCCATCACCGGTTAAATAAAGATTTCCGTGTTTATCCAGTGTCATCCCATCTGAACCCATTTCACAAAACAATCTTTTTTCAGATAGTTTTCCTTCTCCTAGAATGTCATAAACATAGGTTTTTCCGGCATCAATATCAGAAAGGTATAATTTCTTTAAAGTCTCACTTCCTACAATTCCGTTAGGCTGCGTGAAAGTGTCTAATTTATTAATCTTTCCATTTTTATTTCTATAATAAAGGCTTTTATTAGACAGTTCCTGCTTAAAACCTATCCAATAATCTCTTTCATATAACGGATCGGTAAAATACATTCCTCCAAAAACGTCATTCCATACATCATTAGGACCATTTAATCTTTTCCCTTCAAAATCTTTGAATAAAATTTCTACTTTTTTATCTTTTGAGATCTTCCACATCTCTCCGTTATCATCTGAACAGGTAATCAGGAAGCCGTCTTTATCAAAATGAGTTCCGTTTGCCCTTCCTGTTTTGCCCAAAAATTCTATAATCTGATTGCTTTTCCAGTCCCAGTAATAGATCTTATCGTTAGGCTGATCGGTAAAATACACATTCCCTTCTTTATCGGTTGATGGGCCTTCTGTAAAGCTAAACTTGTCAGAAACCATTTGTGGTTTTGAACCTTCATAAAACATTTTACTACTATTTACTGATTGACAGTTTACCAATGCGAAAACCAAACCAATCAGACCTATTTTACTGATATTCTTCATACTTCATTTTTAGACCTGCAATTTACAACATACTTTATCAGTTTCAAAAATATTTTCTCATTTTGATACATTGTATTTCAAAACATATAATGTCCCAATTGTCCTATTTTTGAAGTAGATCATATTAGTAGTTAAAGGATATAATTCAGAGCTTTGCAGTAGAGGAATCAATACCGTTTTATCTATAGAAATTCAGTTTGAAAACAGGTATTGTTCCGGATGAAAAATATTACCAAAATACTTTTATAGCATACGATAATGAGCGCAGAGTCCAACAACATCAAATCCCTGGAAATTGAAAATGAAGATTTTAGAAATTCGGTAGGAACAATGGATGAAACCGGAAAAAGAAAATGGATCTTTCCCCGAAAACCAAAAGGAAAATACACCAATTACAGGAACTATACAAGCTATGCTTTACTTACCCTTTTCTTTGGATTGCCTTTTGTGAAGATCAATAACAATCCTTTTTTTCTATTTAATGTTATTGACAGAAAGTTCTTTATTATTGGGCAGCCATTTTATCTTCAGGACTTTTTCATTCTTGCCCTGGGAGCGGTTACCTCTGTGATCTTCGTCATGTTATTTACTGTAGTTTTCGGAAGAATATTCTGTGGCTGGCTTTGTCCGCAAACCTTATTTATGGAAATGGTATTCCGTAAAATAGAATACTGGATTGAAGGAGACCGGAACAAACAAATGAAGCTCGACAGACAGGAATGGGATGCTGAAAAGATCAGAAAAAGAGTTACGAAATGGTCTGTATTTATTCTGATTTCAATGGTCATTTCTACTTTTATGTTCATGTATATCGTAGGTTACGAACAGGTCTTTCAGATTATGATTGAAGGGCCGGCAGAACATCCTTTAAAGTTTATCACAATGATTTTTTTCACGATGACTTTTTACTTTGTTTTTGCATGGCTTCGTGAGCAGGTATGTACTCTGGTTTGTCCTTACGGAAGACTTCAGGGAGTTTTAATTGATAAACAGACCATCAACGTATATTACGATTTTAAAAGAGGGGAAGGCCGTTCAAAATGGAGAAATAATGAAGATAGAAAAGCGGCTGGTAAAGGAGATTGTATAGATTGTAATCAATGCGTTGTAGTCTGTCCTACGGGAATTGACATTAGACACGGGCAGCAATTGGAATGTGTCAACTGTACGGCATGTATTGATGCCTGCGATGAAGTAATGGATAAAGTGGGCTTGCCTAAAGGATTGATCCGTTATGCTACTGAATCTGAAATTGAAAATCGTGAGAAATTCAAATTTACGTCAAGAATGAAGGCTACCACTGTTATTTTAGCCCTATTGATCGGATTTCTTGGCTTTTTAATGTATGATCGTGGATCTATGGAAGCAAAGTTTATTAAACCAGCGGGCTCTACGTTCTTTATTAAAGAAGGTAAAATCACCAATACTTTCATTTATACACTTCTGAATAAATCAAATGAGAAAAAGATTCTAACCATTAAAGTAGTCAGTCCTGAGGATGCTGAAATCACTTATTTCGGATCTGAAAAAATCATTTTGAAGGGTGACCAGATCTTAAAAGGAAATATCAACATATCCTTCCCTGAAGACAAAATCAAATTCTCTAAACAAAATATGGTCATTGGGGTTTTTGATGAAGAAGGAAAACTGGTAGATTCATTTGAAACTACTTTTGAGGGACCATTTAAGCTTGCGTTATAATAGAGAGAGGTGAAGTTCGGGGTTTTTAGGTTTGAACAGGTATTATAAAACCATTCACTGATAACCATCACTATAAATTTTAAACCTTGAGCCCTGAACTTCCAACCAAATTAGGCCTTATATTTCCTCATAAACTGAGTAGGGGTCATTCCGGAACTTTTCCGGAAGACTCTTACAAAGTAAGAATATTCTTCATAGCCGAGTCTGAAAGCAATATCAACAAGGTTTTCATCGAGGTACATCAACATTCTTTTGGCTTCAAGCACTACCCTTTCGGTAATAACTTCTGTAGCTGTTTTCTGTACGACAGCCTGTACAGTCCTATTCAGGTGCTTTGATGAAATCCCTAGTAAAGACGCATAATAAGCAATGGATTTATGTTCCGTAAAATACTGCTCTATAAGGCTTTCAAAATCCTGATAATGCTTAAAATAAGAAAGGCCGGCAGAAGAAGTCAGCGTATCAAAGTCTTTTGAAAACAAACGGGTTGAATTGATAAAAATCTGCGACATTAATGACAGGATAAGTCCATTTTTCATCAGATGGTTAGACTGCTGTTCTTTTTCCAGTTCCTTAAATAAGTGAATTTTCTTTGACAGTTCTATAGCATCCAACTGCAATTTTCTAGGAAAAGAAACTGATCCGAAAAAAGGAAAATTTCTCAGTTTCTGATTCACATAATGCATTTCATAAAATTCCTGAGAACAAAAGAAAATATATCCTTCTATATCTTCCGAAAGTTCCCAGCTGTGAATTTGTCCTGGTGATAGAAAAAAAAGGCTTCCTTCTGAAACCTCATACCGCTGAAAATCTATCTCATGAATTCCATTTCCCTGTGTAAAAAGCACAGCAGCATAAAAGTCATGTCTATGAGGTTTTTCTATATGCTGATGCCCTACAATCAAATGGTTTTTCATCGTATTAAAATAAAAATCAGAAGGATTCTTACCCTGAAAAAGATCAATATGAAGAACAGAAATTGAATTCATCCTATATTTTATAAGAAAAGGATTAATAAATGGGGGATAAAAATACTATAAATAAAACCAAGCTACAAATTACGACATAAAAAAGGACCGACTATTGCCGATCCTTTTTATACAATGTAATGATTATTATTTTATAACCAATTTGCTGTTGTATACTCCTTTCGAAGAACTGATACTGATTACATATACTCCTTTCGGTACATTAACATTCAGTTCTTTGGTATTATTTCCTTCACTCTGATAGACTGATGAATAAATCAATCTTCCACTTGAATCAAATAAAGTGACTTTCACTTCCCCTTTTATATTCTGAGATTTGATAAAGAAATTACCGTCACTTGGGTTAGGATACACTTTAATATCATCAGCTAACAGAGAAGATACCTCTCTGGTTGCAAGGCTCTGATTCTGGGTTTCCTGAGTACATACTTCAAGCGACCATCCGGTAATAGTTCCAGCATTTCCTGCGTTATTATCTGTTGCAAAAAGCTTCCATTCTCCTTGTGCAGAATGTCCTTTAAATATACCCAAAGATTCATTTGATTTGGTCTCTCCCTGAACTGGAGAAGTACAGGTAACTGCAGCTCCTGTATCACTAAATGAAGCTGTAATACCCGATTGTCCCGAACACTGTCTGTTCCAGAAAAGAGCTGATGATCCTACCGGACTTTCAATACCAATCGCCAATTGGCTTACACTTGGATGGGTAACCGCTGGAGTCACTTTTATTTTGGTAATGGTTCCCGTATTATTAACCATTAAAGGAATTGTTATTCTTGGAGCTGATATACCGCTACCGCCTGGACCGTCTGTAATGGCTACGGGACCTCCGCTATAAGTGTAAGTATTACAAATTTCACCTGTCACATTATAATCAATCACAAAACTAGGGCTCACTGCATAATAGATGTTATCCACTGCTTCAATCAAAATATAAGCATTGGACGAAGTAGAACCAACAGGAATCGTTATTTGTTCATTACCATCATTAGGGGTATTAGCGGCAATAATGCTAAATGTCTTTCCACCATCTTTAGATAATTTGATATTTACATTTGCTGTATTCACCGGCGCTGCATTTGTACCGGCAACATTCCAGGTAATATTCACAGTTGCACCGGAGCTCAATGACTGACCAAACACCGGAGCTGTTACCTGAAAAGGCCCTGATACAGCATCCACGGTTATTACCATTCCATCTTTTGAAACTTGTGGCTGTAATGGATTATTATTTCTTACAGTAGCTGCAAAATTAAGATTCCTAGCTACACTTGATACACTTTCCCAACGGGTTGATAAAACACCTGCCAATACTTTATTGAAATCCGGAAAATATCTTACTAATGAGTTTACCGGAGGGAAAGATCTGAAAGTAGGGCCTGTTGGCTTTGCAGGGTAAGCTGAGGAAATATCTCCCGCTCCAATTTGAGCCGCTGCGGCCTGATCTGTTTGCTCCCAGTTATAGGTATAAGAAATAGTATTAACATCGTTAGTAGATGCTTTTAAAACAAATGCTGTTGATTTAGGAATTGTATAATCGAGTCCGGCATTAATAGTAGGAGCAGGATCTATAAAAGGGGTATTGGTCCCACAGCTTAAGCTGTTTAATTTAGTTCTGATCTGGGTGATACTATTGGTATGATAATAATCGTTAGAATTAAACTGAACATCAGAAGCCGTAGTAATTCCGGTATATGCCATTATGGTACTTCCGCTTCCAGGTTCTACTTTTTGATCTGCCTGCGAAGATCTGTAGGTATAAGAATGTCCGGCTCCCAGCTGATGCCCCATTTCATGAGCGACATAGTCTATATCAAATTTATCTCCTTCCGGAAAATTGTGAGCAGTCCATCCTCCTCCTTTTGAGCTACTCCCACAAATAACTCCTACGAAGGCAGATCCGTTACCGCCTTTCTTATCAATCAGATGTCCCATATCATAATCTTCAGTAGGGATTCTTGCTGATATCTGGGCATGGGCTTCGCTAGGGCCACCATTGGTATAAGGATCAGATGCAGGATCTAAGAAAATGATAGTTTCATTATTCGCAATCAGATTAAAATGAAAAGAAAGATCTTTTTCAAAAACACTGTTAAGACGGGTAAGACTAGCATTCATTGCGGCCAGAATTACAGCTTTCTTCTGTACATCTGTAGCTGTTGCAGGGGTTCCGGCTGCCGTTAAATGATACTGTGCATATTCTCCCGTACAGGATAATGCCAATCTGAAAATATTAAAACCAACTGCTTTTTTATTTACAGCATCGTTTTTTTTTTCGGTAGCGTTCTTCTCCACCTCCTCTACTGTGGAACATTCGAAAGGTTCTTTTTCCTGTCCTCTTCTTCCATTGGAATCAAAAACAGCATAAATTGTTCTGTCTTCAGTATAAGGTTCTATAAACTCTGATATTCCGGAACGGGTAATCATAGAAGAAAATCCTACAGGAGATAGACTAAATCTTAAATAGACACTTGGATCTTCCAATGCGGTACCTACATAAGATTTAATATCTGGATATTTTGCCTGTAATTCAGGAGCCATATTGGAAAACTCCCAAACCTGGAATTTTTCCAATCTCCCCTGGGCTGTAGGAAGAGAAATAATAGTTCCTTTTTGACTTGAAAAACGGACCGGTACATTTTTTAAAAGCTGTTTAAGCTGATTGGTATCCAGAGAATAAAGTCCTGCAAATTCAAGCTTTTCCTGTGATTTTTTAACTTTTTGAGCCCGAAGTTCGGTTCTTGTCCACTGTGAAGACCCAAAGAAAGGAATTACCAGTGCAAAAATGAATAAATAATATTTCATAATCGTCATATTTTAATGTGTTTCACTAAGTTATAAAAAAAAACATTTGTTTTTTATTTTTTCACAACATCATGAAAATATATTTTATTTCAATTAAAAACCAGGTTATCACAGGACTTTGCAAGATATATTTGGATGAAACTTTAAAAAATTTTTATCTTTGAAGTTTAGGAGCTGTAAAATGAAAATAAACTTACCTGATAAACTGTATTATTCTATAGGAGAAGTCGCTAAGGCATTCGATGTAAATACTTCATTAATACGATATTGGGAACAGGAATTTCCTATCATCAAACCTAAAAAGAATAGAAAAGGAAATCGTTACTTCACTCCTGAGGATATCAAAAACCTACAGATGATCTATCATTTGGTAAAAGAGAAGGGATACACGCTTGATGGAGCCCGTGTTGCTTTAACTACCAACAGTAAGATTTCAGAAACCATTACTATCATTGACCGTCTCGAATTTGTAAAAGCCGAACTTTTAAAACTGAAAGAATCATTGGGTGATAGGGACACTGAATAGTTTCTTCGCCTTCCTTTAAATAATTCTACCCCAAAGAATATTAAGGTCTTAATTTTTAACAGACTGTACTTTTTATATTCTAATATCAACCATTACAACCTTCGTTATTGTGAGGTATGGTTTTTATCAATATGTTTATACTTTATATACACATGATGAGAAAAAACTATTACCAAAAACTGGCTTTTATGGTCATTGTATTGGCTATTCTATTAGCTTTTCAGAAATATACTCGCAAAGATAAGGAGCCTTTTCCTGAGATAAAATTCATTGCCGGAACTTCAGTTAATGCCAACTTAACAGATTTTGACCCCAATATTTTAAGTCCGGAACGTTGGCAAAAGCTCGGCTTTTCTGAAAAACAGGTATCTACTATCCTTAAATATAAAGACATTGTAGGCGGGACTTTTACGTCAAAAGAACAATTGAAAAAATGTTATGCTATTTCAGATGAAAAATTTGAAGAACTGAAACCCTTCATTCTGCTTCCTGAAGCTTCTGAAAAGAATAATTCCCAACCTGCTAACAACTTTGAAAAGAAAGAAATTAAGGTTTCCGGAAAGTTTAATCCAGATATGAAAACTGTCCGTGATTGGATTAAAATGGGATTCAGTGAAAAACAGGCGGAAGCTATTCTAAAATATAAAAACTATCTTGGAGGAAGCTTTATAAGTAAAGAAAAGTTCAGAGAATGCTTTATCATTTCTCCTGAAAATTATAATAAGCTGGAATCTTATTTACTGTTGCCGGCAAAAACTCCTGAGAACTTTAAAGCCTCTGGAGCCCGTTATCCTGAAAAGATAAAAATACAATATCATACTTTTGATCCGAACCGTCTGGATGTTGAGGGATGGCAAAAACTTGGTTTTTCTGAGAAACAGGCTCAGATTATTGTGAATTACCGCGATAGAAATCTCGGAGGTAGCTTTAAAGATATTGATGATCTACAAAAATGCTTTGTAATTTCTGCCGAGAAATTTCAGGAGATGAAACCTTTTATCAAGCTCAGTCCAGCGACTGTAAAGAAAGAAGAGAAACAGCAAGAAAAAACTGATTTCTCAAAAACAGATCTCAATACCATTACCTTTAAGCAGCTTATAGAGTTTGGACTGGATGAAAAGAGTGCCGGCTCTATGATTGGCTTTAGAAAAAAGCTGAGGGGATTTGTTAATAAACAACAGATTCTGGATACCTATAATATTGATAAGGAAGGGGTTCAAAAATTAATATCCATTGCCCCATTGGATACTTCCAGCGTTCCTAAATACACATTAACAGATGCTCCTGAAGAATGGTTGAAAGATCATCCTTATTTTAAATATTCTGCTGACAAAATTATCTTCTATCGCATCACCTATCCTGATGACAAGAAAATTTTGAAATTTCTGAAATTAAAACCTGAATATGAAGAAAAAATGAAATTATACTTAAAATAAAAACAAGTCATCCTTGCTTATATAAAACATTACCCATACGTCATAAAAAAAGTAGGAAAACCACTTCCTACTTTTTTATTGATAACTTATTAATTATTGAATCTTAATCAATTGTTTTACTTGAGTCTGTAAGCAAACCGTTTAATGCATTAAGCTCATCCTCGGTTAAGTCTCTCCATTTTCCGATTGGGAGATCCAGTTTGATATTCATGATACGAATCCTTTTCAGCTTTTTTACATCATAGCCCAAGTATTCACACATTCTGCGGATTTGCCTGTTTAAACCTTGGGTAAGAATAATTCTGAAATTCATTTCATCAATCTTCTCCACTTCACATTTCTTGGTCACAGTATCCAGAATAGGAACTCCGTTTCTCATTTTTTCCAGAAACCTTGGAGTGATCGGCTTGTCTACACGGACCAAGTATTCTTTTTCGTGATTATTTCTGGCTCGTAGAATTTTATTTACAATGTCACCATCACTGGTTAAAAGAATAAGTCCTTCACTGGGTTTATCCAGCCTTCCGATTGGAAAAATTCTTTTGGGGTGGCTGATATAATCTACGATATTATTCTTTTCACGTTTGGTATCTGTGGTACATACAATTCCTACAGGTTTATTGAAAGCAATATAAACTGGTTTTTCCTGTGGTTCTCTAATGGGCTTGCCATCTACTTCTACCAGATCTTCATCAGAAACTTTGGTTCCCAGTTCAGGAATTTTACCGTTAATTGTTATTCTTCCTTCTTCCAACAGCTTATCAGCTGCTCTTCTTGAACAGTAACCTACTTCTGATAAATATTTATTGATACGTGTCTTTTCCATGAATTCTTTCCGTAACCGGAATTATTTTATTCTCCTTGAAATCTAAAATCATTATTTAAAAACTGAGCTGTAGCATCTTCGATTTTATAATCTCCGATTTTTGTTCTTCTCAATTGTGTTAAATAAGCTCCTACTCCTAATTCCTGCCCAATATCATGAGCGAGACTTCTGATGTAGGTTCCTTTTGAACATCCCACTGTAAAGCTTATCAAAGGAAACTCTATTACAATATCTTTAAGATAATGAATGGTTGTTTTTCTGGACTTCATTTCCACTTCTTCTCCTGCTCTAGCCAGATTATAGGCTCTTTCACCATCAATCTTTATTGCAGAATAAACCGGTGGTTTCTGTTCGATTTCGCCAACGAATTTTTCCAATGCTTCTTTTACCTGTTCTTCAGTGATATGCGAAATATCCTGATGAAGGATTTCAGGCTTTTCAGTGTCGTAAGATTCAGTTTGTACTCCTATTTTAATCTCTGTCCAGTATTCTTTAGGAGCATCCTGAATTTCAGGAATTTTTTTCGTGAATTTTCCACAGCAAACAATCAGAAGCCCGGTTGCTCTTGGATCCAGGGTTCCTGCATGTCCGATTTTAAATTTTTTAGGAAGGTCAAACTCCCTTTTAAGTTTATATTTCATTTTATTGACAGCCTGGAAGGAAGTCCAGTCCAAAGGCTTATCCAATAAAAAAATGTATCCTGATTTCAGTTCTTCCGCCGTCATTAATGGATATATGAATGTTTTTTATTTAAAGAAATAAAAATAGATTAGTAAAGCAATTCCTACGAAAATACGGTACCATCCCCAAGGTCTGAAACCATATTTGTTAAGTACACCAATGAATGCTTTGATAGCAATAAGAGCTACAATAAATGCCACCACATTTCCTATCACGAAGATCATAATGTGATCTTGTGAAGCCATAATCATTTCATATCCTTTCTGTGGATTAGCCGTTTCTTTTCCCCATGTCTTTACAAAAACGGAATACACTGTTACCGCCAACATAGTAGGCACTGCAAGAAAGAAAGAAAATTCTGCAGCCGCTTTCCTGGTAAGTCCCTGTGTCATCCCTCCAATAATAGATGCTGCACTACGGCTTGTTCCCGGCATCATTGCCAGACACTGCCAGAATCCTATGGTTACCGCCTTTCTTATCGTAATTCCTTTTTCATCATCAATTTTAGGGTTTTTAAACCATTTATCAGCAAACAATAAAACTACTCCACCTAAAACCAATACTGAAGAAATAGCAATCTGATTTCCCAGAACGGCTTCAATTTTATCATCGAATAAATATCCTAATACCAATGCAGGAACTACTGCAAAGGCCAGTTTAAAATAAAACTGAATATTATTCAAATCGAAAAACTTCTTCCAATACGCCACTACAACTGACAAAATAGCCCCAAACTGAATGGAAACCTGAAACATTTTCAAAAATTCATCATCGGGCATTCCCAATAAATTGGCAGTGAATCCCATGTGTGCTGTAGATGAGATAGGAAGATATTCTGTTAATCCCTCTACAATGGCAATAATAATTGCTTTGATTAAATCCATATTCTTTTACAAAAATTAAAAGATTAAGAGATTGAGATATTTAAAGTACTGGACTCTAAATGTCTTAATCTCTTAATCTCAAAATATAAATTTTTAATTTATTTTCTTTTTAAAATAGCGTAGACTTCTATTACAAAACCTATCACAACAAATAACGGAGCAATTCTGATCCTTCTGATAGAAAAGATATCGTCATTCCAAGAATTGGGGTCAAATTTACCATCTACGGTATTGGCATCAGCTCCCATCATCAAAAGAAATCCAACCACAATAAATGCCAGCCCGATCAGCATCCATTTGAAGTTCTCTTTTCCGAAGTAGAATGTATTTTCCTGTGGCACTTCTGCTTCGCTTCCGAAGTCTGAAGCAGAAAATTTATTTGTTTTTTTGCTCATTTTTAAGAGTAATATAAGTCGTCAACGTTTGATTTTAAGAATCTCCATGTTGCAAAAATAGTACTTAAGACGGAAATAAAAATTCCTACTCCCAATACTAAGATTACCAACCAGAAATACTGATTATTGTCCTGTACAAAAGCGGATCCTATCTGGCTTGTAAAATAATACCAAACACCCCCTAAGGCAATAAGACCAATTACAGAACCAATTGCCCCTAAAACAATGGCTTCAATGATAAAAGGCTTAAGAATAAATCTTCTTTTTGCGCCCACCAGCTGCATGGTTTTAATAATAAATCTCTTGGAGAAAATTTTAAGACGGATAGAATTGTTAATTAACACTACAGCCAATACTAAAAACAGCAATGAAAATCCAAAAATCCATTTTAAAATTCTGCTCAGGTTATTGTACACATCTACCATCAAAGTACTGTCATTCTTTACATCGATAATGCCAGGAACTGATTTTATGACTTTGATCGCTTCATCAATTTTCGCAGGATCTACATATTCAGGTTTTAAAGCAACTTCAATAGATGATGGGAAGATGTTTTCTTCAAATAACGCATCACTATCAATTCCCATACTCTTTTTAGCTTCCTTGGCAGCCATGCTTCTTGAAATATAGGTTGCTTTTTTTACAGGAGCTAACGTCTGTACCTTTTTAAAAGTTTCTTCCTCTAGTTTTGCAATTTTTACAGAATCTTTAGCGTCATAATTTTCATCAAAGTAAGCGTTCACCACCAATTGTTCTTTGATATAGTCAGAATACTTCTGGGCATTAATTAAAATAAGTCCCATTAATCCTAACAAAAATAACACTAAGGCAATACTTATCACTACTGTAATATTGCTGGACCGAAGCCTTTTCTTATTAAACTCATCTACAGATTTAGCCATTAATATTAAAATTTTTGGCTAAAATAGAAAAAATCTTCCGAAATTTGGGAACGAAAAAGAGAAAATCACTGTTAATAAAATCATAAAAAACATTGAGTGTAAAAGCAAAAAAGCATCTTGGTCAACACTTTTTGACAGATGAAAACATCGCAAGAAAAATTGTAGAAGGTCTTAGTTTTGAGAACTATAATAACATCATGGAAGTAGGTCCCGGAATGGGGGTTCTTACCAAATATCTTCTTGAAAAAGATCAGAACATTTATCTTGCCGAAATTGACACGGAATCTATAGAATACCTGAAAAATAATTATTCTAAGGTTACGGAAAGTACTTTTGTAGGAGATTTCCTGAAGCAGGATTTTAATTTTATCAAAGATGAGCAGATTGCGATTATCGGGAACTTCCCGTATAATATTTCATCGCAGATATTATTCCAGATCGTTGATTATTACGAGCTGATTCCTGAAATGGTGGGAATGTTCCAGAAAGAAGTAGCTGAAAGAACCGCTGCTGTTCCAAGAACTAAAAATTATGGTATTCTTTCCGTTCTTATTCAGGCTTATTATGACGTTTCCTATATGTTTACGGTCCATGAGAATGTCTTTAATCCACCACCAAAGGTAAAATCGGGCGTTATCCGCCTTACAAGAAATCCTAAAGAAGGACTAACCGGTAATGAGATTCTTTTTAAGCAGATTGTAAAGACAGGTTTCAATCAAAGAAGAAAAAAACTCTCCAATGCATTAAAGACACTGAACATTCCTGAAGCTTTGAAAGGTCATGAATTTTTAGATAAAAGAGCAGAAGAACTTAGTGTTTCTGACTTCATCCACTTTGCTAACCTCTGGAAAGAAAACCAATAAGATATATAAAAAAACTCCTTTAATGAGGAGCTTTTATCAGTATTTCTATAAAAAGAAAGCCTTTCAGATGAAAGGCTTTCTTTTATTATATTATTCTCTGTTTTTCAACATGATCCAACCGGACCAGTTCATCTGAGTTTTAGATTTTGGATATTCATAAGTAAACTTATACCAATACGTTGCAGATGGCAATCTCTTACCCAGTAAAGTACCATCCCAAATTGGTGTTTCTTTTGTGAACCTGAACATCTCTACTCCATACCTGTCATAGATAGAACCTGTAAAGTTTTTGAACTGACCCAAAGCCTTTAGATCTAATACATCATTAATTCCATCATTATTGGGAGTAATAAAATTATTGATCTGTAAAGTAAAGAAGTCAAAAGTTCCTACACAGTGAGTTCCTACTCTTCTTACCAGAATGGTATAATTCACATTATCTAAAAGTCCAGAAAACACATTAGATTCCTGCCATGTAATTCGATTATCAATAGAATATTCCAGACTGCTTGGCGTATTATTCATTGGAGGATTTTCTGCAGTAACTGTCAGTGTTTTTTTAGATGTCTGATAATCTATTCCGGTTACATAAGGAATGGCAGCTCCTAATACTTTAGCAGAGAAGATTTTTTTACAATATCCATTATCAATTTCAACGGTATAGATTCCCCATTTCTCAACATCTATCTTTTGGGTAGTAGCTCCTGTACTCCATTTGTATTTATATTTAGGTCCGGCTCCTGCATCAAGAGTAACACGATCTCCGTCACATATTTCAACGTCTGCCAATGTACTTTTAATTTCAGGAACAACCTCAATTCTTATGGTTGCAGGATTAAGAGATTTACATCCTTTTGCTCCTATTGCATATACAGTAAATACGGTAGTCTGGTGTAGGGTAACCGTCTGCATATTGCCTGTTCCCGGGAAGTTGCTCCAAAGATAAGTATCTCCTCCTTCAGCCGTAAGTGTTACAGATTCTCCCGGGCATATCTGTATAGAAGATGTTTTCAGTTTAGCAACTGGGGTTTCTTCTTTAAGTAATTTCAACTCAACCAATTTGCTACAGAAACCTCCGTTGGAAACAACCACATATAATATCTGACCATCATTACCATTGTAGTTAAGGATATTTTGGATATAACTATTATTCTCAGCAACAGCATCCGTCTTATTTTCATAAAACTTGAATATAGCTCCTGGAGTTGTACTAATTGTTGATTTAATGCTACTTAAATCAAAAGTGGTAATATCCGGCGTAGTACAAAGCAGTAATGTAGCATCATTTGCCTGAGGTGTTGTCCCTCCATGAATTTCTATGGAAGCTTTACCCGGACAAGGGTTTCCAGGGACACTTACCTGAATAGTATAGGTCCCGGGTTGTGTAGCGGTAACTACATTGGTGGTAGCATTAGGAATCAAAGTTCCGTTATAAAACCACTGGTATAATAAGTTCGGATCATTTACAGAAGCGGTAAGTATCTGAGGTACATTATCACATACATTAATATCGCTAGGTAATTTTGTTCCACCAGGGCCTAAAAGATCTACGCCTATATTGAAGGATCCTCCTTCCAAAAATACTGCGGAATCATAACTATGGTCAAGATAATCAGCAATAACCATTTTGAAGTGATATTGCTGTCCTGCTACTACATCAGCTACTGCTGTAAGCGGAACCGTTCTTCCATTAAAGTTTGTTTCAATATTGGCAGTATTATACCCTCCAAAATACTGTTGATTTACAGCTCCACAAGTAGTTCCGATTGCAGGGTGAATATTGGTAATACTTACCGGTCCGGCTCCTCCCGGTAATATTGCCATGTTTGTGTAAGGGCCTCCCGATGTAGGCTTCAGTAATATAATGAAAGCATCCGCATATTTACATGGGAATGTCCCCGTATATTCTTCAGATGCAAGTAAATAATTAAATTTAATTTGAGAAGTGGTAGGAACAAAGTCAAACTCCAGAAGTACCGCGTCATTTAAATCAGCTTCCGGCACTCCAATAACCTGTGCCAAATCAGTATCCGTTCCCCCACCATTGGTATCACTATTGCTGGCTTCAAAATTATTACCAGCCTTTCTTGCATATCCCGTCGAAAGAACAATTCCGTCTTTAAAAGGGAAATTAGTTGTTGCCTTATGGAAGTATCCCCAGGCTCTGTTTGCATCACCTACAGCATGATTAGGTGTGATTTTCACATTGGTTACATTAGGAGTAATACAGGTATTTGTTCCAGATGAAATCAATACATCTTTTACCAATTTTTCTATACTAAAACTGGATTCCGGGTATCCCGGAGCATTCACATCAATAAAAGCTCCGGCCTTTTTAGACTGAGCAGTCGCCTGCTTTTTCATAAATGGCCTAGGCTGATGATTCTGAGAAAACGAAAAATTCGAGATGAATAAAAAAAACAAACAAAGCGGTAGGTATCTTATCATAATATTTTTGTTTCAACAAATTTAATTTTTTTTTAAATATACCATACACATATTTATGTTTTTTATAAAAAAACTACAACATTTCAAGCAACAATACACATCTACCAATAATTAAACCGTTTTTAATAAAATGATAATTCAAATTCCAAATATAATTTATAAAATTCATCACCAATCGGGAAAATATTAAAATAACAATTAAAACTCAATACCAAAAACAACAAAACCCTCCAAAAAAAAGGAAGGTTTTACTGTTTATTTAATATTTATAAATAATTTTAATTTCTGTTTTTCAATAAAATCCAACCCGAACGTTGTTCCAGTTTCTTATTGGCAGGATTTTCCCACTGAACTCTATACCAGTAAGTCCCTGTAGGCAAATTAATTCCTTTTAGAGATCCTCGCCATATAACGTCTCCTTTTGTTGCCTTGAAAACCTCAGCTCCATACCTATCAAAAATAGAAGCTGCAAAATCCTTATATCCACTGATTCCACTAAAATCTATGGTGTCATTTATCCCATCCATATTAGGAGTAATGGCATTGCTGAGTACAAAGGTGAAATAATCTATTGAAGTTCCACATTTTGCATTTTTTACTCTAACCATTAAATGATACATTGTATTATCCAGAACTCCATTAAACACATTTGAGCTTTGCCAGGTCACTCCATTATTAATAGAGTATTCTAAGGTACCTCCTGTTGGGTTACTTGCTGTAAGTGTTAATATATTCTTATCATATACAACATTAATAATTTCAGGAAGATCAGGATTGATAAGCTGTGCAGTAAAGACTTTAGAACATACTCCGTTACTAATTGTTACAGAATAAGTTCCTGCAACTTTTGTAGTAATCGTCTGGGTAGTAGCTCCCGTATTCCACAGATAGGTATAATTAGGCCCTGCTCCTGCATCAAGAATTCCATTATCTCCAGCACATACATATACATTTTCTAATGTAGACACAATAGCAGGAACTACTTCAATTTTCACTTTAGCAGCAACAAGAGAACTACACCCGTTTCCTCCCAGTGCAAATACAGAATATTCTGTAGTGATTGTAGGAGTTACTACCTGCGTATCTCCATTCCCGGCAAGACCTACCCAATTATAAGTAATTCCACCTGTAGCGGTAAGAGTAACAGATTCACCGGCACATATTTTCATTTTATCCGCTGAAACTCCCGCTATTGGAGGTCCTACCTGAACTACAACAGTTGCCGGTGTAGCAGAAGGGCATCCATTAGCTCCTATAGCAGTTACGGTATATGTCGTAGTAACTGTTGGAGATACAGTTTGCGTATTTCCGGTACCTGTAAGTCCATTCCCCCAAGCATAGGTAGTCCCACCAGAGGCGGTTAAAACTACTGATTCCCCCTCACATATACGAGAATGAGACGATACAAGCGCCGCAACCGGTGCTACTTTATCCTGAGTTACTGTTACCGTGGAATTATAGGAACAACTCAGATTTCCAGGCTGAAACACATTGGCAACAGTCAATGTATAAGTTCCGCCTGCACTCACGACTGGGGTAAGTGTATTAGCCCCTGACACGATATTACCTCCAACTGTAGTCCAGGTAATTGTAGATCCAGCTGGCAGTACAGAAGCTGATGCATTAAGTGTAATTTGAGGAGTTGTACAGGTAATAGTCTGCGGTGCTGCAATTGTCAGGGTTGTTTCTGCTGTTCTCAATAATTGTAGAGAAACTACATAGCTACAACCGCCGTTGCTAACCCTTACATAGATTGTCTGATTTGCTGAAGTAGGTGAATATGTTGTAGGAGCTGCAATAGAATTAGCATTACCGGCATTAGCATCAGCCTGAATTACATAATAGGTAAATGTTACCCCTGTGGCTGTAGTAATTTGTCCTTCCGATTCTTTAAGGTTATAGGTTAATCCTGGCTGATAACACTTATGTAGAATTGCATTTTGTGCGGTAAACGGTTCTGACACTTCTATAGTAAGCGTTGCAGGTGTAGCAGAAGCACATCCGTTAGCACCAATAGCAGTCACAGTATATGTTGTAGTAACTGTTGGTGATACAGTTTGTGTATTTCCATTTCCCGGAAGACCTCCTCCCCAATTATATGTTGCTCCTCCTGAAGCTGTTAATGTTATAGATTCTCCTTTACAAATCTTTAATTTAGGAGCTGTAAGGGATGGATTGGGTGGCGCACTGTTTCCCGTCACCGTTACTGTTGCAGTCGCTGTACAGTTGATATTTCCAGGCTGATATACCTGTGATATCGTTAATGTATATGTTCCCGGTGCATTAATTACAGGATTTAACGTATTTCCTCCTGAAACAATATTTCCTCCTGTAGTAGTCCAGTTAAATGTAGCCCCCGTAGGATAAACTGAAGCCGAAGCATCCAAGGTAATCTGAGAGTTAGCACAAGTCAATACTGAAGGAGGTACAATAGATCCTGTCATTTGCGGAGCTTTTACCAAAGTCAACTCAGCGACTTTAGCACAGAAACCATTTCTGACTCTTACATAAACAGTCCCTCCCGCACTTTGATAAGTAGTGGGATTCGGAATTGTATTGGCATTTCCTGCATTAGCATCAGCCAGTGTTGTATAATAAGTAAAGACCGCTCCTGCTGTTGTACTTATTGCGGGCTGTGCTACAGGTAAATTAAATGTAGCATTTCCAGCAGCATAGCAAGCCGTTAATGTAGCATTCTGTACCGTAGGAGAAGTTCCTCCCACAACAGTGATGGTTGCCTCTCCAGGACAAGAACTTCCCTGTATATACACTTTAACGGTATACACTCCAGGTTGAGTTGCCGTATAACTAGCATTGGTAGCTCCAGCAATAGGATTATTATTTAAAAACCATTGATAGGTTACATTAGGCACCTGAACAGAAGCTGTAAAAGTTTGTGGTGTATTATCACACATATTTACTGAGCTTGGAAGCTTCACTCCCCCTGGCCCCAGAATGCTTACCCCTAAATCAAACGATCCAGCATCTAAAAACACCGCCGAATCATAATTAGCATCCTGAAAATCAGCCAATACCATTTTAAAATGATAACTCTGTCCAGGAATTACCGTCGCTTTTGCTGTTAATGGAATTGTACGGCCATTAAAATTGGTTTCTATTTGAGCGGTATTTGTTCCTCCATAATAAGCCTCATTTTTAGGTCCGCAATTAGGATATGCGGGACGAATATTCGTTACACTTACTGGTCCTGCTCCCCCCGGCAATACCGCCATATTGGTATATGTAGGATCTCCGGCTTTTTTCAATAACAAAGCAAAACCATCCGTAATATTACATGGGAAGTTATCCTGATATTCTTTCGAAGCGAATATATATTTAAAGGTTATTTCAGAGGAAACAGCAACAAAATCGAATTCTATATAAGTAGCATTAGCCAGCTTGTCATTAGGAATATTCAAAGCTGTCGCCAAGTCTAAATCTCCGCCTGTTCCTAGATCATCATTAAGGTCAGCTATAAAAGAATTCCCTGCATTTTTGGCAAATCCTGTAGAAAGAATAACTCCTCTATTGAATGGAAAATTTGTAGTTCCTTTATTAAAGTACCCCCAGCTTCGGTTCTGATTAGATGGAGGCAAATTCGGATATACCACTACACCGCTTACATTGTTACTAGCACATCCTCCGCCTGATATAAGGACATCTTTTACCAACTGAGTAATACTGTAAGAAGACTCAGGATAATTGGAAGTGTTTACATCTATAAAAGCTCCAGCTTTTGCAGTAGCACTGTTATTTTTTGAGGGCACTCCTTTTTTTACCACCCTATTTTGGGCAAAAATAAAGCTCCCTATAAAAATAAAAAATAACACTAAAAATAAACTTCCTTTCCTCCTATTTAACATTTTATATTATTTTAAACAAAAATACTATTTTTTTTGATTGAAATGCAGTTTAACATTATTTACATTATTACTAATTCAAATTTATTAATCGTAGAATATCAACTTTATTTATTTTAATATCATAAAAAAAGACTGACAAAGCAGTCAGTCTTTCAATTATGATTTTAAATTATTCTATATTCTTAAGCAGGATCCAACCTGTTTTTACCGTTGGTAATTTGCTTGCAGGGTCTTCGAAGGTAACCTGATACCAATAGGATGAGGACGGCAGTCGCTTTCCTTGGAAATAACCATCCCAATATGGTCTGAACTTCTCTGCTCTGAAGACTTCTTTTCCGTATCGATCGAAGATCATACCACTGAATCCTTTATACTTTACAATTCCTCTGAAGTCAATAATATCATTAATGTTATCTCCATTTGGAGTAATTACATTTTTCATCACAAAAGTAAAGTATTCAAGGAAGCCTACACAGCTTGTATTCTTCACTCTTACACGAATAGAAATAATCTCGTTTTTAGGCACATTGGTAAACGTATTGGAAGCCTGCCATGTCAGCCCATTATCTACTGAATATTCCAGCACCCCATTACTAGGATTGCTTGCCGTAAGAATCATAGTTCCTCTGTCATTATAATTAACTTTAATAATTTCAGGAACTACAGCCTTTATAACCTGTGTTTTAAATTCTTTAGAACAAACTCCATTCTTAATTGTTACTGTATATTCTCCCGGCTTATTAACCGAAATACTCTGTGTAGTATCACCAGTATTCCATTCGTAGGTATATCCAGGCCCTGAACCTGCATCTAAAGTAATCCTGTCACCTTCACAGATATGACCACCCTTCAAGGTAGAAACAATAGCTGGTACTACCTCTATGGTAACTTCTGCAGGCGTTGGAGACTTACATCCCTGTGCTCCGATTGCATATACTGAATAAGTAGTTGTTTTAGTTGGACTCACTGTTCTGGTTCCATCTGTAACAGATGCTGTATCCTTCCATTCATATGTTACTCCACCTGTTGCAGTCATCAATACAGATTCTCCTAAACAGATTTTCAGTTTTGCGACATTCAGACCAGCTGTAGGCGTTGCTTCTTTATTCAGAGTCAATGTTGCGATCCTGCTACAGAATCCTCCATTAGTGACAAGAACATGCAACACTTCCCCATCATTTCCGCTATAGCTGGTAGTATTTTTAATATTATTATTATTTTGAGCCTGTGCATCTGGCAATTTAGAATAAAAACGGACTACCGCTCCCGGTGTCGTAGTAATCATAGGTATTGCTGCGTCTAGATTAAAAGTAGTCACCGCAGGTGTTGTACAAAGCTTAAGTACAGCATCCTGTACCGTAGGGCTTGTTCCCCCAATAACTTTAACCGTAGCTTCTCCAGGACACTGACTTCCCGGAGTCATTACTTTTATCAAATATACTCCCGGCTCAGTAGCAACATAGATCGCACTGGTTGCTCCAGGGATCAAAACGCCATCCTTATACCACTGGAAGGTCATTCCCGGCACGAGTTCCAATAGAGCTTTCAATGTCTTAGGGGTATTATCACACATATTGATTGTACCTGGCAGAGTTGCTCCGTTTTCATCTACAATTTTAACCCCAACATCAAACGATCCTCCTTCCAGGAAAACTGCAGAATCTAAACTTTGGTCTTTCCCATCCGCAATAACCATTTTGAAGTGGTAGGTTTCCCCAGGAATTACAGTCGCAATAGCAGTTAAAGGGATCGTTCTCCCAGCATAATTGATTCCTAAGTGCGGCACATTAATTCCAGCAAAATAAGCTTCATTGATAGGACCACAGGAAAACCCTGGTCCGCTCGGAACAATATTCGTTGCACTCACCGGTCCTGCGTTTCCAGGCAATACTGCTAAATTAGTATAAGTAGGATCCCCTACTTTTTTCAACAAAAGTGCAAAAGCATCAGAAAATCCCTGGCAAGGGTAGCCTCCGGAATATTCTTCAGAAGCAAATATGTAATTAAATCTTACCTGAGTAGAATTAGGTACAAAATCAAATTCAAGAGAAACTGCGTCTTTCAATTCTACAGTAGGATTAGTAGCAGCTACAAGATCAGGATCACTTCCTGAATCTACTTGTCCACTCATATCAGTAGTAAAGCTATTTCCGGCATCTTTTGCATAACCGGTCGTCAGTACAATCCCATCTTTAAAGGGAAAATCTGCTGTTCCTCTATTGAAATACCCCCAAAATCTATCGGGATTAAATATGGTATGGTTAGGAGACACTGTAACATTGCTAATATTTGCTGTTGTACAGGTACTTCCCCCATTAATCAGAATATCTTTTACTAACTGTTCCGGAAAATACCCTGTAGCCGGATAGGGTGCAACATTTACATTTATAAAGTTACCTGCTTTCGCACTTGGTCCTGTAGGCTTTGTTTTTGCAGTTTTTCTATTGGGACTTACCTGTGAGAATGCAGAAGCAGAAGTCAGTAAAAATGTGAAAAGAAAAAAGTAGTGTTTAAATCTATAATGCAACATTTTGATATGATTTTGCCCAAATGTAGCAAAAATAACGATATAAAATCAGCATTCCAGACACTTATTATTCACTTTTTCATAAAAATCAACAATAAATATATTTTATTTTTAAACAAATTGCAAATAAAAAGAAATTCGATCACAAAAAAACAGATCAATCGCATTGACCTGTTTTTTTATTTCTGATTTTTTTTTCAAAAATTATTTACTCTTCATTTTTTAATTGATCGATCTCATTTTTTAGTTGAGCAATAATATCCTTTAAAGCCTTTATTTCATTTTTATTTGAACTTACATTGCTTTTCAGGATAGCATTTTTAGCCTTTTCATTGTGGTCTTCTTCCTCTTCTTCTTCGTTAATTTCTTCAATATCCTCGCTGATTTCTTCAATGTCTTCCTGAATATCTTCGATATCTTCATTAATCTCCTCAATATCTTCACTAATCTCTTCGATATCCTCACTAATTTCCTCAATATCTTCCTGAATATCTTCAATATCCTCCTGGATATCTTCAATTTTCTCATGGCTTTTATTGACAGACATCTGAATAAAGATTGCGAGATAAATAGCCTCCAGGGAAAGTACCGTAGTAAGAATCAGCAGCATTTTATCAAAATCAACAATATTCAGCATCGGAAGCAAAAACGAAGTCACAAACAATAGAGTATGTACAATCAGAGATTGAATAGATCCTATCCATGATGTAATACTATCTGCTATTTTCTCAAGAACTTCACCTTTTTCGCTATATTTTTTCATCCTTTATATTTTTACAACAGTTCTTTAGTTACGCCTAATCCAAACAAGGCAAAATCATATTTTGCAGGATCTTTATCATCAAATCGTCTGATGGCTATATCCAGTTCTTCCACCGTTTTCCAATCATTCTGTGTTCTTTCCAGCAATCCCAGTTTTCTTGAAATATTTCCGGTATGTACATCTAATGGGATAGACAGGTATTTCTGATCAATATCTTTCCAGATTCCAAAGTCTACACCGCGCTTATCCTTACGTACCATCCATCTCAGAAACATGATGATTCTTTTGGCCGAAGAATTTTTGTAAGGTGAACTGATATGCTTATGACTTCTATGTTTTTCCGTTTCCAGAAAACCACTTCTGAATCTTTCTATCGCATGCTGGAAGTTGGTTTCAGAATCATTTACCTTAAACAGTTCTTCCAGGCTTTCATTTTCTTTATAAATCCTGTTGAACTGTTTAATAAAGTAAGAAAAGTCCTCTCCGTTAAAAGTTCTGTGAATACTTTTATCCTGAATATCTTTTAAATCTTTTTCGGAATAATTCAATACAAAATCATAGGGAGAATTTCCCATGATATCAAGTATTTTATTGGCAGAATTGATGATTGACTTTCTGTTTCCCCACGAAATAGTTGCCGCTAAAAAACCTGCGATTTCAATGTCCTGCTTTAATGAAAAACGATGGGGTATCTGTATGGGGTCATTTTCTATAAAATCAGGAGCATTATATTGCTCTGCCTTTTCATCCAGAAAGCTTCTAAGCTCTTCAAACTTCAACATATTTATTTAAATTTTTACACTTTCCAGCGCTTTTGGAAGAAATGAATTAGGAAAAATATTTCTTGCTTCATCGGTAAATACCGTCAGATCAGCATATCGGTTGGAGAAATGACCTAAAATCAGTTTTCCAACCTGGGCTTTCTGGGCAATTGTAGCCGCTTCCAATGCAGTGGTATGGCCCGTATAATCTGCCATTTCCTTCAGATCATGAAGGAAAGTAGCTTCGTGATACAGAACCGTAGCATTTTTAATGATTGGAATTACACTTTCAAGATAACGAGTATCACTGCAGAATGCGTATGATACTGGCGGAGCCGGATCAAGGGTCAGCACTTCATTTTTAAGAACATAACCATCGCTTAATACAAAATCCTTTCCTGCTTTTATGTTATGATAATCGCAGCTTTCGATTTCACTGTATTTGGCAATTTCTTTCATATTCAGATGTCTATCCTTTGGTTTTTCTTTAAAAAGATAGCCATTACAGTAGATTCTATGATCCAATGGGATCGTATATACCTCTACTCTATTATCTTCATAGATTTTTTCGGAATAATCCTTATCCAGTTCATGATAAACCACTTCGAAGCCACGATGTGTTTCTGTAATCTGAAAGATCGTCTCCAACATTTTCTTTATTCCTTTCGGACCATAAACATGTAATGGGTTCTCCCTTCCTAAAAGACGGAAAGAAGCAATAAGCCCCGGAAGTCCAAAACAATGGTCTCCATGAAGATGAGAAATAAAAATATGATTGATCTTTGAAAATCTGGCTTTGGCTTTTCTCAGCTGCACCTGGGTTCCTTCCCCACAATCGATCAGGAAGTTCCTTTCTTCCATTTCCAGTAACTGGGCTGTTGGTGAGGTATTGACCGTAGGAATTGCTGAATTAAAACCTAATATTGTTAAATAAGTACTCAAATCAATTGTTTATTGTAACAAATGTACGACAGAAATTTTAAAACATATATTTTACCGCTAAATTTAAGCAGGAAAAGCATAAAAAAACCACTTCCTATAAAAAGGAAATGGTTTATATTTATCTGTAATACGGATTACTTTACTTTTAAAAAATCCATAAACAAATCTAGTGCCTGCTTACGGTGGCTAATCTTGTTTTTATCTGCTGGATCCATTTCTGCAAAGGTTCTCTCATACCCTTCAGGAACGAATATCGGATCATATCCAAATCCTTTAAATCCTTTATTTTCCGTTAATAGATTTCCATGAACTCTTCCTTCAAAATACTGGGCTCCATTTTCATCATAGTAACATAAAACAGTCACGAAATAAGCTTTTCTGTTTTCTATTCCCTGCATTTCCTCCAACACTTTTTCGATATTTTTAGCAAAATCATGATCTCCGGCATAACGGGCAGAAAATATTCCCGGTCTTCCCTCTAAAGATTCTACCACAAGTCCGCTATCATCTCCTAAACTGGGAACGCCTGTCTTTTCAAAACAGTATTTAGCTTTAATCAAAGCATTGGCATGAAAAGAATCTCCATCTTCTACAATTTCTTCGTGAATATTATAATCTGTAAGGCTTTTAACAATACAGTCATCGCCTAAAATCTGCTGAATCTCTTCTTTTTTATGCTCGTTGTGGGTAGCTACCAATAATTCCATTTCTATATTCATTTTCAATTTTACTTTTATAACTGCTGTTGATTACATCTCAGAGTAATGTACTTTATATTTCTTCATAAAAAGATAGTAGAACAAAGAAAAAAGTACAATTCCCACGGCTAAAATCAGCCATTCTGAAACATTAAAAACTTTTGCAAAACTTTCCTCTTTACCATACAGCACCAATAAGGATAGCGTCAGGTTATTAAATGCATGTAATAATATGGGCATCAATAAAGACTTGGTTTTATGATATACCAATCCCAAAACACATCCCAGCATTACAGCACTGATAAACTGCCAGGGATTTCCGTGAACGATTCCGAAAATAATAGATGCATATAAAATAGCTTTCCAAGGTGCGACTCCTTTATTAATCAATCCTTTTTGAATAATTCCCCTGAATATAATCTCTTCGAAAACGGGAGCCATAATCACCGTCATGATAATCATAACGACAGGATTATCTGTTAATTGGCTCATAAGCTGAGTGAAATATTCATAGAAATCTCCAAAAAAAGGCCCTGAAGTTGGAATCAGTGTTGTGGTAAACTCTGATATAAACATCATCCCGGCCATCATTGGAAAAATAAGGAGATACGTAGAAAAGTTAACGGAGGAAAGGTTAAAATTAAGTTTCTGTTGGGTGGTTCTTCTTACAATAAAAAAATCAAAGAAAGCAATTGCCATAACAAATCCTACAGAATTGGCTACCATCAGGAACCAGTCTTTCAATTCAAGATTTTCTTTGAATACCACTTTCCAAAAGGTACTGAATAAAGACACAGCCATCGTCCCCACAAACAATCCAACCACTAAAGTAACAGCGCCCAGCCATGTGAAAGTAAACTTCGGATACCTGCTATTTTCCATTCTTTTTCTCTGTAAAAGTTTATTGAAACAAAGATAATTTTTTTGAATGCCACAGGCAACTAAAAAATAAAATACTTAATTTAGCCTCATTACCATGAATATCACCAAAACAAATACAGAAATCCCTTTCCCCAGCGTTGAATCTGAAATTAACCGATGGGTTACTTTTATTCTACAGACCACCTATTGGGGAATGCTTATATTCTTCTTCTGCCTTTTCATTATAGGCCCAGCTTATGGAATCTATAACAAAGGAACTAAAATGATGCTTTCTGTAGCGCTAATATCCTGGGGATCCTCGATTTTGATTTTAATTCCTGTCATCAGACAATACATCATAAGAAGAGAGAATATTGCCAATAGAATTGTTATAGACCATACAGGTCTTTTATTTTATAATGCAAAAAATAAAATCATACAACAAATATTGTATACAGAGCTTTGCTCTTCAAAACAAAATTTTGACATTTATACAGTTACCCCAATAGGTTCAAGCATTATTCCCTTACTGGAAGTCACCGTCCAACAAGAAAAAAATGATGTCGAAACCAGACGTATAGATATGAACCTTCCTCTTCGTGTTCTGAAAAATAAAGTTACATTGTACACCCATTTTTTGTATGGAATCTCAATTTTTCGTCAAGATTTAAAAATAGATCCAATAGCTCTTAAAAGCTTTTCCATTGACCCAAACACCTGGCATATTAACAGTAAAAAAGGAATTTCATTGGGCGGCTGGCTATTTATTTTGGCTGTGATTGTTATTACCTGCATCCTTGTGGGAATTCCATTCTTATTGTATAAATTTAAAAACTGATATGACAGAAAAGTTCCAGACCGTCACCTCTAAAGTTGATAAACCCATCACTTATCTTTTGATGGGACTGATGTGGGTAGTTGTCCTCATTATTGTTGTCATCATCGGAGTTATTTTTGAAAATATGTACAGCCACTTTAAAGACTATTTACAAAATTCCCTCAGTACTTTTTTCATTCTTATTTTTGCCCAGTTCTTACTGGCATTTTGTCTGATAGCTTTGATTATGGGATTAATGGACCGGAAAAAAGAACACATCCGAACCGCTATTATAGATAAAAAAGGGGTTACTTTTTATAGTAATTCAGGCAATATTATCAATACCGTTTCATATCATGACCTGCAAAGGGCCAAAAATGGATCATACGACACTTATATATACAGCACAGGTGGAAAGTATCCCAAAACGTATTTGAATATATATCTTAAAAATCCATCAGGTGAAACTGCAATGACCCGTATAGATTTCAACTTTGAGTATGTTATTCTGAGTAATCAATTTGAAATGTACCGTCAGTTTTTAAGAGGAATCCAGTGTTTCCGGCCAGATCTAAGGATAAACCCACAAACGATTGAACAATATAGTCTTACACCGGACTTTCCGCCGGTAAAAGATCCCCGTCTATTAGAATTTCTTATCGCATTTCTTATTACTTTTGCTATTCTTGCATTAATTTACTCTATTTCGCTGCTTATATGGCGTTAAAATTATATTGAGAGGTTCATCACCTCTTTTAATTGCAAAGTAAAACAGACCGTAACAAAACGAAAAATTGCTTATCATTTCAACTTTTACTTCTTATTATCAAATCTCTCTTTTTCCTCTGATTAATATTGTCCTCATTTAAATTTGAAAACCTCGCAAAAAATCACGATTTTTGCAACTTCAAAATACGATATGTCAGACTTAATCAAAGAAATACAAAAAAGAAAGACCTTCGGGATCATTTCCCACCCGGATGCCGGAAAAACAACCCTTACGGAAAAGTTACTTCTTTTCGGGGGTGCAATCCAGGAAGCGGGTGCGGTAAAATCCAACAAAATAAAAAAAGGAGCTACCTCCGACTTTATGGAAATCGAAAGACAGAGAGGGATCTCGGTAGCGACTTCCGTATTGGCTTTTGAATATAGGGATCATAAAATCAACATTCTAGATACTCCTGGTCACAAAGACTTTGCTGAGGATACTTACAGAACATTAACGGCTGTAGATTCGGTAATTGTTGTGATTGACGTTGCAAAAGGGGTTGAGGAACAAACTGAAAAACTGGTTCAGGTTTGTAGAATGAGAAACATTCCGATGTTGGTATTCATCAACAAGCTTGACCGTGAAGGTAAAGATGCCTTCGATCTTTTGGATGAAGTGGAACAGAAATTAGGATTAACAGTTTGCCCACTTTCTCTACCAATTGGTATGGGTAGTGATTTCCAGGGAATTTATAATATCTGGGAAAACAATATTCAGCTATTTTTAGAGGAGAAAAAGCAAAAAGTTGGGGAGTCTATCAAGTTTGATGATATTAACGATACTTCAATTGATGATGTAATTGGAGAAAAAGCAGCGGCTACTTTAAGAGAAGAGCTTGATCTGATTCAGTCTGTTTACCCTGAATTTAATCGTGAAGATTATATGAAAGGTGACTTACAGCCGGTATTCTTCGGTTCTGCATTGAATAATTTTGGGGTTCGTGAGCTATTGAATGCCTTTATTGACATTGCTCCGATGCCGCAGCCTAAAGAAAGTGATACCCGTATGGTAAAACCTGAGGAAAGCACTTTCACAGGATTTGTTTTCAAGATTCACGCAAACATGGATCCTAAGCACAGAGACAGACTGGCTTTCGTAAAGATTGTTTCCGGTACTTTCAAAAGAAATGAAAATTATCTATTGGTAAGAGAAGGTAAAAAGATGAAGTTCTCTTCACCCAATGCTTTCTTTGCTGATAAAAAAGAGGTGGTAGAGGAAAGTTTCCCTGGAGATATCGTAGGGCTTCACGATACAGGAAGCTTCAGAATTGGAGACACATTAACTGGTGGTGAAAAACTAAGTTTCAAAGGAATTCCAAGTTTCTCTCCGGAACATTTCCGTTATATCAACAACAGCGATCCACTTAAAGCTAAGCAATTGGCAAAAGGTATTGATCAGTTGATGGATGAAGGAGTTGCCCAGTTATTTACTCTTGAAATGAACGGAAGAAAGATCATCGGAACTGTGGGAGCCCTTCAGTACGAAGTTATCCAATATCGTTTGGAGCATGAATATGGTGCAAAATGTACTTATGAACCACTATCTATGCATAAAGCTTGTTGGGTAGAAGCTGATGAGAAGTCTGAAGAATTCAAAGAGTTTGCAAGATTAAAACAGAGATTCCTTGCCAGAGATAAATACAATCAACTTGTATTTTTAGCAGATTCTTCTTTCACCATTCATATGACACAAGAGAAATTCCCGAATGTGAAGCTTCACTTTATCAGTGAGTTCAGAGAAATATAATTAAAAGCGTAAACAGCTAAAATATAATAGATCCGCAGAAAAATTTCTGCGGATTTTTTTTGACACTCCTCCAAAGGAATGGAATGTTCATATCTCCAACTTTACTATTCGGAAAAACATCATCTAAATCGCAATTGTCTTAAATTGAGTATAAAAAGCATTTTGTAAACCCCTTGTAAAACAAATACAAAACACTGAAAATATTATAGTTATCATTTTACGACCAGAATACATCCCATTTACAAATACTTCAGAATCTTCGTGAGTAATTTTACCTCATCAAAAAAATAATGTTATGAAAAAGTTCATCTTACTCGTTGCTATATCAGGTACTTTTATTGCGTGTAGTCAAAAAGGTGGAGCTTCTCAATCCAATATTGAGGATGCAGCCCACAGTATAGACAGTGTTGCTTCTGTTGCTTCAGACGCTATTGGTAATGCCAGCAAAACGGCAAACCAGGCTCTTGATTCAGCAAGTATCAGAATAAAAGATATTGAAGGGGCTAAAAATGAGATCCAGGATAAAATAGAAAGCACTTCCAAAATGGTAGATTCACTATCTGATAAAATTGCATCTACCAAACTGGAATCAAAGATTGAGAAAAAGGATTCTACAGTCAAAAAGGCTGAGAAAGTGGCCACAAATGTTCCGGCTCCTAAGGTAATTAAGGAAACCAAAATCATTTACAAAGAGAAACCGAAGAATGATAGCTATGAACTGAATATGCCAAAAGATAAAATGGTAAAAACAGGATATCTTGTCGTAAGAGCAGATAATGCTGAAACGGTAAAAGAAATTATCCGAGAAGAAGCTATCAAGAACAATGGATATGTTAAAAGTGAAAACCAGTCGTATATTGAATCAGCCAATCCTCGTGATGAAAATCAAAAGGTTTACAGTCTGAACATCAAAGTTCCAATCCAGCATTTTGATGGATTAATGGAAGCATTGAACAGCAATATAGGAGATATTGAAACCAGAGATATTCAGGTTACAGGGCGTAATTATGCAGACAACACCATCTGTAGCATCGATATCAATATGACCGATAAAACAGCATCAGAAAAAGAGCCTAAAACTTTTGGTGGAAAATCATTGGCTGCTATTGAATCGGGCTGGGATGTAATTACTTCAATCTTTCTTTTTCTTCTTCCTTTATGGCCGGTATTTCTGATTGGTGGTATTGGATACTATTTTTATAAAAAGAAAAAAAACAACAATATTCCTAATCAGGATTCTCACTAGAATTTCAAAGTCCATCCTTGTGATGGATTTTTTGTTTTTGAGAGCTTGTTATTTTAAACCACAGATTGCACGAATTTTCACAGATGTTTCTGATTTTTTTAATGGATAAGGCGACAAGGAATTTATGCCTGGAATTCTGAGATGAAATTGTTTCACAACACCAGCAATGACAGGTTGTGATATTTGTGAAACTATTTGTGGGATTTGTGTTTGATTTTAGGTTTTGGCTAAAGCCGAAGGAATATTTATTTGAGCGGGCTAAAGCCCACTCCTATTGATGTTGATATGCGGATGGATAATTGGTATTTAATAAAAATGAATGGGGTGAGATCCTTACAGGATGACAAAATTGGAGAGAGATACAAAAGTTATGATGCGAACACTCTTCGACTAATATAGTAAAGCAAATATTGATACTTAACCGCAATATCATTTATCATTTATCATTTATCATTCATCAATCATTACTCATAAACTAGAACGGTTACCCCACAGCATGGATTAGCCCTCAAAGAGGCAGCTGGGCGCGAGGAGTATGAGTGGATAGCTGGAAAAGCTCCTAAAAAGAAAAAGGCCTCCAAAACGGAAGCCTTTTCTATTATTTCATGTTCACAACTTTGTCTACGACAAACTTTGTGTTTCCTCTCCACGGAAGAGCGCCATTGTATTCTTTGTAATGAAGATCAAAGGTTTTACCACTATTGGTTTCCAGTTGTTTGAAAACCTCAGGGTCATCTACAGAAAATTCAAACTCATAGCTTGTAATACCTCCTGTTTTTCCTTTTCCAAATCCTTCCTGAATCAATTTTCCTTCATAAGTTTTGAAGACATAGCCTTTTTTCATGGCATAATTCAGGTATCCGGATTTTACCCCTTCTCCGAAAACGAAGAAGAACTTATACCATACAAATACTCCTAACAATAGCAGTACGACACCGAGGATGATCCACAAAGATTTTTTCATAGAGTGTGTGTTTTATTATTATTTATTTTGCGATGCTTCTTGAGATCACAATTTTCTGGATTTCAGAAGTTCCTTCGTAGATCTGAGTAATTTTTGCATCTCTCATTAATCTTTCTACGTGGTATTCTTTCACATATCCGTATCCACCATGAATCTGTACAGCTTCAATAGTAGTATCCATCGCTACCTGAGAAGAGTATAATTTTGCCATAGCACCACTTTCAGAGATATCTTTTCCAGCATCTTTTTCACAAGCTGCCTTGAAGCATAGCATTCTTGCTGCCGTTATCTGAGTCGCCATATCTGCTAATTTGAATGCGATAGCCTGGTGGTTGATGATCTCCGTTTTGAACGCTTTTCTTGTTTTAGCATACTTCAATGCCAATTCGTAAGCTCCTGAAGCGATACCTAATGCCTGAGAAGCGATACCGATTCTACCTCCATTCAATACAGCCATTGCAAAATTGAAACCAAACCCGTCTGCACCGATTCTGTTTTCTTTTGGAACTTTTACGTTGTTGAAGATCAAAGAGTGTGTATCACTTCCTCTGATTCCCAATTTATCTTCTTTTAGCCCGATTTCAAAACCTTCCCAACCTCTTTCTACGATGAAAGCGTTGATTCCTTTATGTTTTTTTTCAGGGTCAGTCTGTGCAATAACGATATAATACGTAGCTGTTCCACCATTGGTAATCCAGTTTTTAATACCATTTAAAAGGTAGTAATCTCCTTTGTCTTCAGCAGTTGTTTTCTGAGATGTTGCATCAGAACCTGCTTCCGGCTCAGATAAAGCGAATGCTCCAATTACCTGCCCGCTTGCAAGAGGGGTAAGGTATTTTACTTTTTGCTCTTCAGAAGCAAATTTTTCAAGACCGGCACAAACCAATGAATTGTTTACAGACATTACAACCGCCGCAGAAGCATCTACTTTTGCAATTTCTTCCATTGCCAGCACGTAAGAAACGCTGTCCATACCTGCACCACCGTATTTAGGATCCACCATCATTCCTAAAAGTCCCATTTCTCCCATTTTCTTCACCTGCTCTACAGGGAATTTCTGGTCGCGGTCTCTTTCAATAACCCCAGGTAATAGTTCGTTCTGTGCAAAGTCTCTTGCCGCCTGCTGAATCATCAGCTGTTCTTCCGATAAATTAAAGTCCATAAAAAAAAATAATTAGATAGCCGTAAATTTACACTTTTTAAGCAAATCTGAAAGAATAAATTAAAACTAGGGAAAATACTGATGGAAAGGGAGATGGAAGTGATCCTAGATACAAGGTTTGGGATGCAGCATTTATCATGTTGATGACTTACAAAATGGATACTGATATGATTTATAAAACCCATTGGTGATGAAGAGATATTTCCTGGTCACCAGATCGTTAATCCGGTTTTACAGCCTCCAGAGCCGCTTTCAGCCAAAACTGTTATGGCACACATTTAACTTATCTCTAATTATTGTATTCAGATGTATACAATTAAAAAAAATGCTTATATTTAGATTTCTTTATAAATTATTTAAAAAATCATGACGATCAAGAGATTATTCGATATTCCGCACTACGCTTTAGCTAAATATCCTAAAACGGATATGTTTGTAACGAAGTATCATGGTGAATGGAAAAAAACTTCTACACAGGAGTTTATTAATGAGGGAAATAAGATATCCAGAGGATTACTGAAGCTAGGTATAAAACCGGGTGATAAGATCGCTTTGATCACTACCAATTCCCGCACGGAATGGGCTATTATGGATTTTGGTCTTTCTCAAATCGGTGTTGTTTCGGTACCGGTTTATCCAAGTATTTCTCCGGAAGATTATGAATTTATCTTCAACAATGCTGAAATACAATACTGTTTTGTTTCTGACAAAGAACTGCTTAATAAAGTCATGAAAGTAAAGCACAACATTCCCACTCTACAGGGGATCTTTACTTTTGATAAAATAAGTGGCGCTGCCAACTGGAGTGAAATTCTCGATCTTGGTGAGGATGAATCTACACAAATTGAAGTGGAAGACCTTTCCAATGCTATTAATACAGAAGATTTAGCTACTATTATTTATACTTCAGGAACTACAGGAAGACCGAAAGGGGTAATGCTTACCCATAATAATATTGTCTCCAACGTATTAGGCTCCATCCCAAGGATTCCTAAGAAAAAGAGCCTGGATTATAAGGAAACAAGAGCATTAAGCTTTCTTCCGATCTGCCACATTTTTGAAAGAATGCTTTTTTACCTTTATCAATATAACGGTTTTTCTCTTTACTTCGCTGAAAGTATCGAAAAAATGGGTGAAAATGTAAAGGAAGTGAAGCCTCATTACATGACTGTTGTTCCAAGGCTGGTAGAAAAAGTATATGATAAAATCTATAATACGGGTTCTTCTGCCGGAGGACTAAAATCAAAAATATTCTTCTGGGCTTTAAATTTAATTACCAAAAAGAAGACTGTTTCCAAGCCATCAGGAATCCAGCAAATTATTGCTGATAAACTGGTATTCTCAAAATGGAGAGAAGGTTTAGGCGGTGAAATCATTACCTTGGTTTCAGGGTCAGCAGCTTTATCTACAAGGCTTAATTTAATGTTCCAGAATGCAGGAATTCCTGTCTTGGAAGGATATGGATTAACGGAAACATCGCCCGTAATTTCTGTAAACAGCTTTGAAAAAATGAAAGTTGGAACCGTTGGAATTCCGTTAGATAATTTACAAGTGAAAATTCAGGAGGACGGTGAAATTACAGTAAAAGGACCTTCTGTGTTCAAAGGGTATTTTCAGAATGAAGAAATGACCAAAGAAGCATTTACAGAAGATGGATTCTTTAAAACAGGAGACATTGGTCATATTGACAGTGATGGATTCCTACAGATTACCGACCGTAAGAAAGAAATGTTCAAGACATCCGGTGGAAAATATATAGCTCCTCAGACGATTGAAAACTTAGCCAAAGCTTCGAAATTTATTGAGCAAATTATGGTGGTAGGTGATGGTGAAAAAATGCCGTGTGCGTTGGTACAGCCTGATTTTGAATTTGCTAAAAGCTGGGCCATGAGAAATAACCTCAACATTGGTTCTACTCCTGAAGAAATTGCAAAAAGTGCAGAATTGAAACAGAGAATTGAAAAAGAAATTGACGGAATTAACGAACATCTTGGAAATTGGGAGAAAATCAAGAAAATTGAACTGACTCCTGAGGCTTGGAGCATTGAAACCGGACTTCTGACTCCTACGCTGAAACTGAAAAGAAAGGCCGTAAAAGAGAAGTTTATGAGTCTTTACAATAAGATGTATGAGCATCAGGATTAAATAAAATATAACCGCTTCGTTTGAAGCGGTTTTTTTTTGTGGGTTTTAATAGCAATGGGCATTATTAAGTTTTGGCTAAAGCCAATGGATTTTTTATTTTTTTTAAATAATAACAAAAAAAGCTGTCTCAAAATGAAACAGCTTTTGTATTGTTGAAAATCAATAATTAGAATTTAATTACAGATTTCATTTTATCGTTTTCTTCCATTACCAACTCATCGTCAACAAGGATTTTCCCAGAGTGTTCATCAATAATGATTTTCTTTCTCTGAGCGATTTCCATTTGCTTTTGTGGTGGAATGGTGAAGAAAGATCCTTTTGGAGCTCCTCTTTCTAATCCTACTACTGCAAGACCATTGATAGAGTTTGTTCTGATTCTGTTATAAGAAGCTAATAATCTCTCATCAATTTTACCTGCGAATTCTTTAGACTGCTCAATAAGATATTCTTCTTCTTTCTGCGTTTCAGAGATCAACCCTTCTAATTCTTCTTTCTTGAATTTCAAGTGGTTTTTTAAATCGTCGATCTTTGAAGTTAATTCGCTTAAAGTTTCGTTTTTGTGAGCAATTTTAGCTCCGAATTCTTTAATTCTTTTTTCAGCAAGTTGAATTTCCAAATCCTGGAATTCCATTTCTTTCCCTAATGCTTCAAACTCTTTATTGTTTCTTACATTATCCTGCTGAGATTTGTATTTCTCAATTAAAGTTTTTGCATGGTTAATAACTTCATGCTTTGTTTTAATCTGATCGTCCTGATCTTTGATGTCTGCATGAAATTTTTCAGCTCTCTTTTCAAGACCTTCAATCTCGATTTCAAGATCTTCAACTTCAATTGGCAATTCTCCTCTAGTATTTCGGATTTCATCCAATCTTGAATCAATGATCTGTAAATCGTATAAAGCTCTTAATTTTTCTTCAACTGAAATATCGTTGGTTTTTGCCATATTTAAATGAAATAATTTACTGGGTTTGTTTTTTCAATAGATTTTGAAATTGCAAATGTACTAAATTTTTGTGACAAAATTTCAAATAATTGTTGACTTACAAATTGTTCTGATTCATAATGTCCTATATCACAAATCAGCATTTTAGACTCTGCTAAAAAATAGTCATGATATTTAAGATCTCCGGTAAGATAAGCATCACATTTTTTGGAAATTGCAGAACGTATTCCACTGGCTCCGGAACCTCCAAGCACTCCTACTCTTTTAATTTTTTTGTTGTTAAAAGCAGAATGTTTTATGATGTCAAGCCCGAATTTTTCTTTCACAAATCCTAAGAAATCTTTTTCATCCATTTCTTCTTCCAGTTCACCATACATTCCGAGTCCGGCATGATGATTTTTATTATCTAAGCTATAAACCTGATGCGCCACTTCTTCGTAAGGGTGTGCCGTCTTCATTGCTCCAATGATCTGACCTTCTTTATAAGTTTCAAAAATTACAGAGATCATATCTTCATCAGCATTTTCCCGAATATTCTGCTGTCCGGAAAATGGATTTGATCCTTCAACAGGCCTGAAAGTTCCGTTTCCATTGATTGTAAAGCTGCATTCATCATAAAATCCTATATTTCCGGCTCCCGCAGAAAACATTGCTTCTTTTACTTTTTCAGAATAATCTTTAGGAACAAAAACCGTCAATTGCTTTAAGTTATTTTCTTTAGGCTGAAGAATTTTCATATTCTTTAAACCCAATTGACTGCAAATCCCATGATTCACCCCAAAGAAATCATTATCAAAAGCCGTATGAATGGCATAAATAGCAATTTTGTTTTCAATAGCTTTCAAAACCGTCCTTTCTACATAATTTTTCCCGGTTAAAGATTTTAACCCAGAAAATATAATAGGATGAAAACATACAACCAGATTACAGTTTTTCTTAATAGCTTCATCTACCACATTTTCCAATGCATCATGGCAAACCAAAATTCCGGAAACATTACGATCGGGAACTCCACATAACAAACCTACGTTATCAAAGCCTTCTGCCTGTTGTAAAGGAATGAGTTTATCTATTTCTGCAATTACTTTTCTTATTGTCATTTTATTCTGTATGTTTGCTACGAAAATAACGATAATTTGTTAATTTTAAAAAACATTCAAAATGGAAAGAGAGCATAATCTTGTTCCTGAAGATAGGCTTTGGAAAAGATACCTTTACCGGATAATTTATCGTTCTGATACCAGGCTCGGAAAATTATTTGACATCATCTTATTATCTTTAATTCTTGCAAGTACCGCCATTATTATGATGGAAAGTGTACCTCAGCTTGACAAAAGATTTCATTATACATTCCTGATTATTGAATGGATTATTTCTATTTTTTTTACCGCAGAATATTGTATGCGGATTTCCGTATTAAAAAATAAAAAACATTATATCTTCAGTTTCTTCGGAATCATAGACTTCCTTGCCTTAGTTCCGTTTTATCTAAGTTTCTTCTTTCCCGTTACTAAATATTTTCTGATCTTCAGAATGCTGAGAATGCTGAGGGTTTTCAGGATTTTCAATTTACTGGATTTCATGAATGATGGATATCTTATTGTAAGGGCTTTAAAAAACAGCTCAAGAAAAATTTACATATTCCTTCTGTTTCTGATTATATTTTCAGTGATTGTAGGCTCTCTCATGTTTATGGTGGAGGGTGGCCGACAGGGCTTTGAAACCATCCCACAATCAATTTACTGGGCCGTAGTAACTGTGACTACCGTAGGATACGGAGATGTCTCCCCGATCACTCCACTGGGAAAGTTTTTCGCAGTCGTTCTAATGTTGGCTGGTTATTCCATTATTGCTGTTCCTACGGGAATTGTAACGGCAGAAATGAGAAACAAAAGACAAAACCTGGAAAAGGTATGTGACCGTTGCGGTAATGAAGATATTGATGATGATGCAAGATACTGCAAACAATGTGGCAAGAAATTAGCTTGATAGTGAATATTAGTTTAATCTATTCACCAAATACCACAAAGTCATGGAACCAAAAAAGAAAAATAAACCGAATAGCTTAGTAATTATTCTTTTCGCATTAATAGCACTGATGATTATTATTTACTTTATCCTTGTAATGTTCTTCCCAACTGTTTTCGACCTTATGAATACAGGAGACATACAACCAGTACCGGACAAATAATAAGGGATAGATCTTTAAAAACAAAAAGATGAGCGAAAGTTTCGCTCATCTTTTTTTGAATTAAATAAAAGATTCATTGTATAATGAATGATAGACTCTTATTTATTTTTTAATTGCTTTCACTGTTTGTTTGGTTCCGTCTTTCATATTCAAAATCACCATATACAGACCTTGTTTCAAGTCTCCTAAATGAAGAACAGATGAAGGGCTTTCAATCGTTTTCACCAATCTTCCTGAAACATCTGTAACAGATACCGACTTCACCTGATCTGCTTTTGCAATATTCAGAACATCAGCAAATGGGTTTGGATATACTTTAATTTCATTCTTAGCTTTAGATACCTCTGAAGTTCCAAGACTTTCTTTATTAATAGTAATGGTAAACACATCCTCTGCCTGATCGTCCGTATTATCATAATGTCCTACATTCACATAATATACAGTTCCTGCGGCCGTTGATACAGAAATTGTTTCTGCGCCTCCCGCACCAGCATTATCAACCGTATTTTCACAAGATAAGTTACCACATGTACCGCTATACACCCCTATCTGAGGGTCAAAACCAATTCCTGCAGGCATCGTAACTTTAATATCATAAACAGTACCATCTCCTGTAAAAGTAAACCATGTTCCATCATTCATATTGTCTGAACAAATATCAATCACACCATTATTATTAGTAGCTCCCAATGCATCAGCCTGTGTATAGCTATAAGGAAATACAGATGCAATCAAAGCTCCTGAACAATCATCATTTACCGGAGGTGGAGGTGGTGTTGCTACACATATATTAAAGCCTATAGCCCGACCTGTTCCACCATAAGAAAATACTCTTACATAATAAATAGTACCTACGGTAAGCCCATCAACAATTTTTGATAATGGATCTGAACATACAACATTTGTCAATCCGGTAGCACAATCTCCACTGAAAACCTGGAAATAAGTATCCGTAGTATTGTAATCTCCAATAGAAACTACATCACTCAGTGTAATAACATGTTTAGTTGAAGTAGCCGTAAATTTGAACCATACATCATCATCAGGATTACCTGAACAGGTATCCAAAGATACTCCAGAGTCTGTTGCGCCAAGGGTATGCCCAGCAGTTACTGCTCCACAGCTTATACTTGGATTTACCGTCAATGTAACCGCTGTAGCGCAATCATCATTGGCTGGAGGTGGTGGCAATGTACCTACACATATATTAAAACTTTGAGCATACTCTCCCCCTTCACTGTAACTGTAAACTCTTACATAATAAGTTTCACCTACATTAAGCCCTGTAACAACACTTGATCCAGTATATGAGGAACATACAACATTTGCTAAACCTGTACAGTCACCGCTCAACACCTGGAAATAAGCACTGTCATCGAATTCTGATCCAACAGAGGTTACATTTCTAAGTGAAATAATATGGCTGGCTTCTGTTGCAGTAAATTTATACCATACATCATCATCAGCAGCTCCATAACAAGGGTCTGTATCTAGTCCTGAATTTGTTGCAGCAATGGTAGTTCCTGCAGTGACGGCACTACAGCTTAAGTCCGGGTTCACCGTCAAAGTAATAGCAGCAGCACATTCATCATTAGATGGCGGCGGCGGTGTAGTGGTAAATTTTGTTTCAAAACAACCCGAAGACTCACCTCCAGCTCCCACTGCTACTACTCTTACGTAATAAGTTGTATTAAGAGAAAGAGGAGTTGACGGAGTAAAACTTGTAGTGCTTACAATTTGCTGATTCACAATATTTGATCCTCCCGGAGTGGTTCCGATGGAGATTTTATAGCTTGTAGCCCCGGATGATGCATACCAACTAATTTCAGGAGATATAGGAACTAGCACCGCATTGTTTATCGGAGACATCACATTAGTACAGGAAGGCACTGCATTGGGAGTAAGCCCTATAAAAGTAATAACAGATCTATACCCTAACAATTCACCTTCATTAGGATCAGCAGGATCACAATCTTCAAAATAACCTACTGTACTAATTGCACTCTTAGGGACATTATTAAGATTATGAACATAAAATGCCCGATCTTCTGAATAATTATATTCCGGATTATTTTCATCAACTGCAACGACTAAATTCTGCGTATTGTTATAAGGAAAAGGAACTGAGAATGTAAGCTCTACCACATCATTTACAGCACTGATTGTACCAGCATATACTTCTGTAAGATCTGAAAGAGCAACCCAATCAGACTCAGAAGCAAATTCAGACTTCGAAGTATGCCCCAGGTAGACAACCCAATCTGATGCGTCAGTTATATTTACATTGGGATTCACATAGAATTTAAGTCCCGTAATATTTCCTGCAGCATTCGTGTTAATTTCCTGTTTTTTGAATATCTGTTGGGAATAGGAATATTCCCAAAAGTTATCGATTGGAACTTTTCCAACCATTGAGCTTCCTCCACCTAAGGTGATTTGAGCATTTAAAATCATGCTTACCATCAGCAAGCACAAGAGTAAGATTTTCTTCATATACAATTTTTTTAAGGTGTTAATATATTACCAAATTAATAATAATTTTAATACAACATTAAAAAAATATTAAAAAAAAGCAGCAACCGTTAAGTTACTGCTTTAAATTCTTATATTAATTGGTTTTATCTCTTAATTGATTTAACCACTTGTTTTGATCCGTCTTTCAGATGTAACACGATCAAATACATTCCTTGTTTCAAATCTGTTAATTGAAGTTCAGAAGAAGGTTTTTCAATTGTTTTCACTACTCTTCCCGCAAGATCAATAACAGAAACAGATTGCACTTTAGAAATATCAGAAATATTAAGTGTATCAGTAAATGGATTAGGATAAACTTTTATTTCTTTTACTTTCTCAGAAACCACTTCAGATGTTGATAGTGAACTGCTTGTAATATTGAGGTCAAAATTTCCTTCCGGATTGTCTACTGACGAAGAATAATATCCCACATTTACATAATATACAGTTCCCGCCACTGAATTAAAGGTGTAGGTTTCTGTACTACCTACACTTGAGAACACTGCATCCGCAGTACCTACACAAGTAAGAGCACCACAGCTTCCACTATATACAGATATCTTATGGTCCCACGCTGTAGTATTTTTTGCCGCTACCGTGATTTCATTTCCGTTTCCTGTAAATTTAAACCACATACCATCATTAGAAGCAGAAGAACAGGCAGTAATAAATCCGGTTCCATTGGTAGAGCCTGCCCCATCAGTTTGAGAATAAGTATATGGTAAAGAAGACGCTACCAAAGCTCCTACACAGTCATCATTAACTGGTGCAGGATTAGCATTTACGGTAAATGATCTTTCAGTACAGCCTGTTGAAGTAGTTGTATTTACTTTATAGTAATACTTTGTTCCTGGCGTCAAAGCTGTTGTAAGTGTATATGATGTAACATTTCCTACATCTACATTATTCATGATATCAGAGCCACCAGCAGTAGTTCCAATCGTTAAGGTATAAGAAGTCGCTGTCACAATTGGACTCCATTTGAATGTAGGTTTTACCGGTTGAATAGCAGATAAATCCGCCGGATAAGTTACAGAAGGACATGTTCCTTGGGTCGTAAAGTTTCTTACTGTACAAGAACTTCCCGTTAAACCTCCAGCATAACCAGTCACTGTATAATAATACTTCGTACTGAAAGCTAGTGGCGTGGTAAGTGTATAGGTTGTAACGTTTCCTACATCTACATTATTCAAAATGTCTACCCCACCAGAAGTAGTTCCCATAGAGATTCTATAACCTGTAGCTCCTGTTATTGCATCCCAAGTGAAGGCAGGCAATACTGAAACTCCAGTAGCTGATGAACTAGGTGCTGTCACTACCGGACACAAAGTACTTGTTGTAAAGGTTCTTTCCGCACATGCAGTTCCTACGGTACTTCCTGAATAAGCAATGACTTTATAATAATATTTCGTATTGAAAGCCAATGGTGTAGTAAGCGTATAGGTAGCTACATTTCCTACATCCACATTATCCATAATATCATTTCCTCCTGCGGTAGTTCCCATAGTAATTCTATATCCCGTAACCCCGGCTATTGCAGTCCATGTAAAAGTAGGAAGCACTGATACACCGGTTGCCGCTGCGCTAGGTGCAGAAACTGTAGGACAAAGAACTGTCGTTGTAAAGGTTCTTTCCGAACAAGCAGTTCCTACCGTACTTCCTGAATAAGCAATGACTTTATAATAATATTTCATATTGAAAGCCAATGGTGTAGTAAGCGTATAAGTTGCAACATTTCCTACATCAAAATTATCCATAATATCATTTCCGCCAGTGGTAGTACCAATTGTAATTCTATATCCGGTAACCCCAGCAATTGCAGTCCATGTGAAAGTAGGAAGTACCGATACACCTGTTGCCGCTGAGCTAGGTGCTGAAACGGAAGGACATAAAGTAGCTGTTGTAAAGGTTCTTTCTGTACAACCTGAACTTACAGATGTAGGACTATAACTACTAACCGTATAATAGTATTTAGTATTAAACAACAATGGTGTTGTAAGAGTATAAGTGGTAACATTTCCTACATCTACATTATTCATGATATCAGTTCCACCTGTTGTACTTCCTATCGAAATCTTATACCCGGTAGCTCCTGATACTGATGACCAGGTAATAGCAGGAAGTACAGAAACTCCAGTTGCCGCTGAGCTAGGTGCTGAAACAGTAGGACAACCAATATTCAAAGTCGTGAAAGAACTTTCTGAACAGCCTGTATTAGATCCAAGATCATTGGTAGGAATTACCTTTACAAAATATGTTGTTGAATAATTCAGGATATTTGCTGCAGGAAGAGTATAACTAAGCGTATTTCCCACATTTACATTATTCAATACATCGGTTCCACCCTGAGTAGTTCCTATATTAATCAAATACCCGGTAGCTCCGGCTGCACTGTTCCATTTTAGTGTAGGAGTTCTGGAAACTCCGGTTGCCGCTGCTGCAGGCGCCACTAACGTGGTACATCCTGGAGGCGTTGTAATTGGCTGGCTTAATTTGATTTCATCAAATCCTAAATAAAAATCCCCAGGAGAGACATAGTTCGCCGTAATTCTGAATTTAAAATCCGCCCCGGCAGGAATTGTTCCCGCAGGAATTGTTCCTGAAACAGTAGTACAAGAAATGGGAGTAGTGCCCGGACTATCAAGATTGACAGGAGCAACCAAAGTGGTCCAGTTCCCTCCACCATCTAAGGAATACTCAGCTGTAAAGTTTCCTTTGGTACTTGCGGTGGATGAATATCCTTTAGCTGCATACTGGAATGAATAATCAAGAGCCAGGCCATTGGAATTGAGAGAAGAATAAACAAGATTATAAGACGTTACACTGCTGTAAAGGTTCCTATAAGCCATATTTGATCCTGCACAAGCAGTACCAGACGACCACATTCCTATTGATGGTGTCTGTGATGCAGTAGTGGGTAACGCAGACGAGGTCCATCCAGGAGATAACGACCCACCCTCAAATCCCTCATTAACGAGGATCTGTGCTGAGGCTCCCATACCAAGAGCCATCATACACATCAGTAGAATTCTTTTCATAATAGTAATAATAATAGTTAGGGCGGTAAAAGTAAAAAATATTTAAATAAATATCATAAAATATTAAAAAACATTAATTAGTGAATTATAAATATCTATTATTTTTAAATAAAATTAAACAATTATTTAATTTTAACAATTATTTGTCAATCCAAAATAAACTACTTAAAATATTAATTATCAATTTATTACAATAAATAAAATTAAAACCCTACCTGTGAAAAAATTACAACTTAACATAAAATAATATTTTCCACATAAAACAAATATTATCAAGTCTTTAGGTCATCTACCAAAAAAAAGTGGCTCTGGGCCACTTTTTTTATTCGTTAATTTATCTTTTTAGTTCAAATAGAACTCATATTTATTAAGTAATTGTATTTCTTTAATGAGATCTCCATTTAAATCTACAGAATGCTTCATAGATTGAACTTCAATTTGGGAATCATCTTCAATATTCTTAATAAAGAATTTTAATTTCTGATTTCCTTTATTTCTATCCAATACCGTCCTGAAGAAATCCAGATCCTCCGATCTTACATCCATTACATCCATCACTAAAGAAATACTCTTAGCAAATCTCTCAAATGCTTCCTGAAGCTCAATCACATCATTTACATTCACAAAGACCCTTCCATCTTTTACCTGAGCAAATTTGATTTTAAAGATAACAAATCTTTGTACTTCAAGCTTTTCCTTTAGCCTCATATAATCCCTATCCCCCAATCTGAAAGAATAAGAACCGGAATAATCTTCCAAGGTCACAAAAGCTACTTTTTCACCACTTCTGAAACCATCCTGAACTTTATATTCCGTGATAAGACCTGCTACAGTATATTCTTTTCCACCACCGCCATTTTCTCTTTCCTTCTGAAGTGTTTTCCAGTCTTTCTTTTTTTCTTCAAACAATTCTTCCTGTTTATTGGCAAAAGCCTGCTCTTTGTAAGCATCTACCTCATCCAGATTTAAGAATAAGAAATTTCCTTTTGGCTCTGCTTTTTTAGTAGTTTCCTCTATCACTTCTTCTTCTCCTACAGATAATTCATCAGAAACAATTTCAGTAATGTCGGTAGTTTCATCCTGTGAATCCTGCTCCAAAACAGGAGCTTCATCGGTTACCGTTTTTTCCTCTTCATCTTTTTCCAGAACTGATTTCTTAGAAAGTCTCCCCTGCATAAACTGGAACTGATACTTAAATTCATCCAGCGGATGGGCAGAAAGATAGAATCCAATGGTCTCCTTTTCCTTGTTTAGCTTATGCATATTCGGCCATTCCGGACAAGGCAGTAATTTAGGCTGCTCAATCTGAACTTCATCTGCAAAATCTGCAAACAGAGAAAACTCCATTTCATTTTTACTTTCCTGAAAGCTCTGCCCGTATCTGATCAATCTTTCAAGATTGGTTCTTCCCGCCATATCAATATCAAAATACTGACCTCTATGAAAAGCATCCAATTCATCAAACGCTCCGGCAACCACTAAACTTTCAGCTACTCTTTTATTCATTTGTGAAGGCAATATTCTTTCAAAAAAATCATAAATATTTTTGAACCTTCCGTTTTCTCTTTCTCTTGTAATCGCCTCACTCGGCCCTTCTCCAATCCCCTTAATAGCTCCCAGACCAAAACGGATCTGACCTTTTTCGTTTACAGAGAATTTATATTGAGATTCATTCACATCTGGGCCCAGAACATCCACTCCCATACTCTTACAATCCTCCATGAACATGGTAATCGAGTCAGTATTGTTAATGTTATTACTCATTACACTCGCCATATATTCTGCAGGATAATTCGCTTTCAAATAGGCTGTTTGATAAGCGATAAAAGCGTAACATGTTGAGTGAGATTTGTTGAAGGCATATTCTGCAAAGGCTTTCCAGTCATTCCAGATTTTCTCCAGCCTTTCTTCATTAAGATTGTTTTTTCTTCCTCCTTCAATAAATTTAGGATACATTTTGTTAAGAACATCAATCTGCTTCTTACCCATTGCTTTTCTCAACGTATCGGCCTCACCTTTTGTAAAGTTGGCCAGTTTCTGAGACAAAAGCATTACCTGTTCCTGATAAACAGTAATTCCGTAAGTTTCCTTTAAATATTCTTCTGTTTCCGGTAAGTCATAAACAATCTCTTCAACACCATGCTTTCTGTTAATAAAGTTTGGAATATATTTAATGGGTCCCGGGCGATACAATGCATTCATGGCAATAAGATCCGCAAAAACTGTAGGCTTAAGCTCCCTCATGTATTTTTGCATACCCGGACTTTCATACTGGAAAATCCCGACCGTTCTCCCTTCTTTAAATAACTGATATGTTTTAGCATCATCCAATGGAATAAGATCCGGATCAATATCTAATCCATATCTTGCTTTCACCAGTTTTAGGGCATCTTTAATGATTGTAAGAGTTCTAAGACCCAGGAAGTCCATCTTCAAAAGACCAGCACTTTCCGCCACCGAGTTATCAAACTGGGATACAAGAATATCAGCATCTTTAGCAGCAATAGTTACCGGAACCAGATTACTCACATCTTCCGGAGTAATAATCACCCCACAGGCATGAATTCCGGTATTTCTGATACATCCTTCCATCTTTTTAGCACTTGCCAGCACTCCATGGCGTGAGTCATCAGGACTCTCCAGAACATACCTCATCTCATCAACGAGCATCTGTTCTTCCGGTTTCAGTTTATCATATTTTGCTAATGCTTTCGCAATATTCATCCCTGGTGTAGAAGGGATAAGTTTAGCAATATTGTTTGTATCAGGAATTGGAACATCCAGTACCCTTCCGGCATCTTTAATGGCAGATTTTCCTCCCAATACGGAATAAGTAATGATCTGCGCTACCTGGCTTTGTCCATATTTTTCAATTACCCATTTGATGACACGATCTCTACCTTCATCATCAAAGTCAATATCAATATCCGGCATTGAAACCCTTTCCGGATTCAGGAATCTCTCAAAAAGGAGATCATATTTAATAGGGTCAACATTAGTAATTCCGATACAGTAAGCAACGGCAGATCCAGCTGCAGATCCCCTTCCCGGTCCTACCCAAACACCCATATTACGAGCTTCATTACAGAAATCCTGAACAATAAGGAAGTATCCTGGATATCCCGTATTGGCAATTACTTCCAATTCGAAATCCAGACGTTCTTTGATTTCAGCAGAAATTTCGCTCATAAGTCCTGAATCAACATATCTTCTTTTAGCTCCCTCATAAGTAAGATGGGTAAGATAAGCCATCTCCCCTCTTTTCCCTCCATCTAAGTCATCTTCTGCATGGATAAACTCTTCAGGAATATCAAATTTCGGAAGAAGAACGTCTCGTTTTAAGGTATAAGGTTTAAATTTTGCAAAAAACTCTTCATATGCTTCAAATGCATCCGGATAAGCAAGGAAAGCTTTTTTTATCTCATCAGAGCTTTTCATATAATACTCTCCGGTAGCAAGCCCTCTCCTTTTTCCAAACCCTTTCCCAATAGGTGTTGTAAGCTTTTCACCGTCTTTGATACAGCTTACAATATCCTGAATATTAGCATCATCTCTATTGGTATAAAAAGTTTCGTTCTGAGCCAGAATTTTAACACTATATTTATCTGCCAGATACAGCAGAACCTCATTTAAGTGTTCTTCTTCAGGCAAATTGTGGTTTTGAAGCTGAACATAAAAATCATCACCAAAAGTATCACTCCACCATTTGAAAAGTTCCTCCCCTTTTTGTTCACCGGTATTTAAAATAGCATCAGGGATATCTCCCATAATTCCGGAAGTCAAGGCAATAATACCTTCTTTATACTCAGCAATCAGTTCTCGGCTGATCCTCGGAACCCCGAAATAGAACCCCTTTAAGAAACCGATACTTGAAAGTTTTGCTAAGTTTTTATACCCATTAAAGTCTTTTGCCAAAAGTACCACCTGAGTTCTCCTGTCCGGATCATCTTTGGTAAACTGTTTTTGTTCATACCTTTCTGAAATATAAAATTCACATCCTACCACAGGAATTAGCGGAACAGAAACAGGTTCTTCTTCATTAAATTCGGTTCCATTTTCTTCAGCCTCCTGTTTTTTAGCCAGATATTCTTTATGTTTTTTAGCTCGGTCTCCATTAGCTCCTTCCACTGCAGAAACAAACTTGAAAGCTCCCATCATATTTCCCAGATCCACCATTCCGACCGCTGGGAAGTTTTCATCAGAAGCCTTTTTAATCAGATCATTAATACTTGAAGTAGCTGTTAATGTTGAAAAAACACTGTGATTATCAAAATTGAAATATTTTCCTAAATCAATTTCATCAATACTTCCAAAATCCTGCTGTTTTTTCTTATTATGAAAATCTGCAACCTGCCTTCTGATGACAATATTGAAAGGCTTGATCGGATCCGGATAAAGACTCTTGAAATAAGCTAACTGATCCTCTGAAATCTTTAATGTTTCAGCGGGAACTACTCCAATTCTTATCATTTCAAAGAAAGCTCTGGCAGTAGCATTTACGTCAGCCGCCGCATTATGGGCTTCATCAAATTTACTCCCATAAAGTTTTTCATAAAGCTCCTCAAGTTTTGGAGATTTATATCTTCCTCCACGACCTCCTCCTAACTGACAGAAATCAGTTCCCAGAATCATCGTATCAGCTCTGGGTTTTTCTTGCAGGTTGTCTTGTATATTTTTTCTATAGAATTCCGCTCCAACAATATTGTAATCAAATTCAACATTGTGACCGGAAACTACCCTTACTTTTTCAAGAACTTTAGAAAACTCTTCTAAGATTTCCTGCAGGTCACGTCCTTCTTCATTAGCAATTTTCGTCGTAATCCCGTGAATTCTAGCAGCGTTAAAGGGGATATCATACCCTTCAGGTTTTATTATATAATCCTGATTTTCAATTAAATTACCATCATCATCGTGCACCTGCCATGCAATCTGAACCATTCTTGGCCAGTTATCAGAATCTGAAAGCGGAGCATTGAAATTTTTTGGTAAACCTGTTGTTTCTGTGTCAAAAATTAAATACATATAATTTTCTAACTTTTTTATAAAAAAGAGAATGTAAAGTTACTTCATTTTTTCGAATTTACTGTCTTTAAAACATCACTTAAAAACAATAAATCAATTTAAAAATATAGAAATAAAACACAATTAACAAATCAAACAAAACAAAGCAATAAAAACAATAAAAACAAAACGAAATAATAAAAAAAATAACATTAATTCACTAAAAATGAATTTTATAAATATTTTACCCTATATTTGAGCCGTTACAATTTTTAATATTTTACTAATCATTATGAAGAAACATTTACTTTTGGTCAGCACTCTAGCTATTTCAATGCTAAGTGCGCAAAACAATGAAGGATTACAAAGAGAATTTGAAAGACAAAACAAAGAGAACAGCGCTAAGTTTGACTCTTATGTTGCAAAAAAGTATGGAAGTACTGCAAAGTCAGCTGACATTCAGAAAAAAATTGAAGAAGAAAAAGCTAATCTAGCAGGATTTTTCCGTAATAAACCTTATTTCTATCAAGCAGATGATCAAAATCAAATTTTGAACAGTAATGTAGATGCCTTAACTACAGCGGGTGGCGTTGCTGGATTGGCAGGATCTTTCAATGGAGAAGGAATACTTTATACCATATTTGACGGAGGAAGAATTTATGCAGCACACCCTGCATTTAACAATACAGCTGGCAGAATTTCTAACAAAGAAGCCGCTACAAATGCATACAGCGCACATTCTACTGGTGTTGCCAGTATTGTGGGGGCTAAATCATCTCCTCTAACTGCAACAGCACCTGATGGGACAACAAGCACTGGAAATGCAATGGGGATAGCATTAAATTCAACAATGGATTCTTATAGATTTGCTACAACAACCCTACCTGGCAATACAGCTACTAGTACTGTATTTCAAAAAATCATCATAGCTCAGCCAAAAATCTCTAACCACTCTTATGGAAGTAATGCAGGATGGAATATTGCGACCGTTTCCGGTCAAACCGCTCTGGTTTGGAATGGAGACTACTATCCTGCTACCGATACTGAGCCTTATGCAACTTTTGATCTACAAGGTACCTATTTTACTAATGATCAAAACTATGATAACATTGTATACAGCAACCCTACAAATGTTATTGTAAAATCTGCAGGTAACTATTTTGGTATGGGACCTGCCTTACCAGGTGGATCAACAGCTCCTAAATATTACACAGACGAAAATGGAGATCTAGCTTTGTTTACTGCAACAGATACCCTTCCTACAACAAACTGTGGTAACGGTGGAGATTGTATAGGACCTGGCTCTCTAGCTAAAAACATTATTGTCGTAGCTGCTACTGAAGTTATCACTACTAATAACTATAGATATACCACTTCAACAGATGTTGTAAAAGCTGATTACAGTAGTGCTGGACCAAGAGATGATGGAGGTATTAAACCAGATATTGCAGCTCCGGGATCAGATATCTGGATGGCATCAACTGCAGAAAATACTACAGGAAGTACTGCTTGGCAAATCAACAGTGGAACTTCAATGGCTGCACCACAGGTAACAGGAATTATCGGACTTTGGATGCAAATATATAAATCAATGTTTAACAATGCAGATATGAACGCTGCAGCCGCTAAAACATTGATGGTACATTCAGCATCTGAAGCGGGAACTGTAGGACCTGATGCATGGTATGGTTGGGGATACATCAACGCGAAAAAAGGAGCTGAACTTTTAGTTGGGAAATCTAATAATACTGTTATTTTCAATCAAGAAAGCCTAAACAACGGAAGTATAAACTCCCAAATCGTAAAAGCATCAGGAAGCGAACCCCTTAAAGTAACTATTTCCTGGATTGACCCAGAATTTAAACTTCCTGGAAATATCAGTTGGGAAGCTGCATACAATAACCGAAACTCTAGGCTTGTCAATGATTTGGATTTAAGAATTACTGACACCTCTACTAATACAGTATATATGCCTTGGAAGCTTAATGCTATTAATCCAACAGCTCCTGCAACTAAAGGCGACAATACTGTTGACAATATAGAACAAGTAATCATTGATGCTCCAGTAGCGGGAAGAAATTACAAGATTGAAGTCCTTCACAAAGGTACATTGGTTAATAACGCTACTCCAAGCGCTACAGCTCCTCAAAACTATTCAATTATTGTAACTGGATATACTACAGAATCTTTAGGAACTAAAGAAGGGAATAAAGCTTTAAGTGGGCTTAGTGTTGCTCCTTCTGTGACCAAAGATGTAACCAATATCTTAAATGCTCCTAAGAAATCAACATTCACTATCTATGATATGTCTGGTAAGAAATTGCAAAACGGAAATATTAATAGTGATAAAGAAGCAATTAATTTATCCGCTCATCCAAAAGGAATTTACATTATTGAAGTAAAATCTGATAAAGATGTAGTAGTTAAAAAAGTGATTAAAGAGTAATCTTAACCACATTATAAATCTATTAAGGATACCAACAAATGCTGGTATCCTTTTTTTATTTTTTTACCAGAGTCCAACTTTCAATCGGATTTCCTTCAAAAAGAATTCAAAGAGTATAAATTGGGAGTTTTAAATAGTTTAAACACCTATCTTTTCGTTACAAAAGACATAAAAAACACCCAGCAAGTTCCTAAAAAATCTACTTTGATACCTGATGACCAGCTTCCCCAAAAATAGATAACAGGGGAATTAACAGCAATAAGCAAGTAGTTAATTTATAAGCTCATACAAAATAAATTCACATCATAAAGCAAAACCTAACAAAGACGTTATTTCTGAAAAATTCATTGAAGAATAATCAATGAATTCATATTTTTCTTGCAAAATACTAACACTTGTTAGTATTTTGTTTTTTTTATATATATTTGCTTCCTATGGAAAATGCACTTCACGAAAAAGTTTCTCAGGATATTTTACTTAAAGCGTACAATCATATGATGCTTGCTAAAGCAATGGCCGACATTTATGAGGAAAACAGAAACATCTGTAAATATGTTCACAGTACTTCAAGAGGCCACGAAGCCATCCAATTAGCAACGGCCTACCAATTAAAAAAGGAAGACTGGGTTTCCCCTTATTACAGAGATGAAAGCATTCTTTTAGGAATTGGGTTTGAACCTTACCAATTGATGCTTCAACTACTTGCTAAAGCTGATGATCCTTTTTCAGGAGGTAGATCCTATTACTCCCACCCTTCAAGCAGGGATGAAAATAAACCAAAGATTATTCACCAGAGTTCTGCAACCGGAATGCAGACTATTCCTACAACAGGTGTTGCGCAAGGAATAAAATACATCCAGGATTTCGATCTTCAACAGTTTGAAAATAATCCTGTAGTGGTCTGCAGTCTTGGTGACAACTCTGTAACTGAAGGTGAAGTAAGTGAAGCATTACAATTTGCAGCACTACATCAACTTCCTATCATCTTCCTTGTTCAGGATAATGAATGGGGAATCTCTGTAACCAAAGAGGAAGCAAGAACTTGTGATGCTTATGACTTTGTAGCAGGATTTACCGGATTAAGCAGAATGAGAGTTGATGGAACTGATTTCGTGGAAAGTTTCGAAGCCATGAAAAAGGCAGTAGACTTTGTAAGAACAGAGAGAAAACCTTTGGTTGTCTGTGCAAAAACAGTATTAATCGGACACCACACTTCAGGAGTAAGAAGAGAATTTTATAGAGACGAAGAAGACTTAACAAAACATAGAGCTAAAGATCCGGGAGAAATCCTTAGAAAACACCTACTGGAAACAGGTGCAGACGAAGATCTTTTAAAACAAATCACAAAAAAGGCACGTCTTGAGGCTGAAGAAGCTTTTGAAAAAGCTAAAAATGCTGAAGATCCAACACCTGAAACCGTAATGCAGCATGTATTTGCTCCTACTCCAATTACAGAGGAAACAGGAACTCGTGAACCTGCTAACGGAGAAAAGATCGTGATGGTAGATGCTGCCATTCATGCCATACAGGAACTAATGTGGAAGCATCCTGAAGCTCTTCTTTATGGGCAAGATGTAGGAGAAAGAATTGGTGGTGTTTTCCGTGAGACAGTGACTCTTGGAAAAAAATTCGGAAGCAAAAGAGTTTTCAATACGGCAATTCAGGAAGCTTACATTATCGGGTCTACAACCGGGATGAGTGCCGTAGGTCTAAAACCAATCGTTGAAGTTCAGTTTGCAGATTACATCTACCCTGGAATCAACCAATTAATCACAGAAATATCAAAATCAAGCTACTTAAGTGGAGGAAAATTCCCAGTAAGCAACATTATCCGTGTTCCTATCGGAGCTTATGGAGGCGGTGGACCTTACCATAGTGGAAGTGTTGAAAGCATTCTGGCCAATATTAAGGGAATCAAAATAGCCTACCCAAGTAATGCTGCAGATTTCAAAGGATTATTAAAAGCAGCTTACTACGATCCGAACCCGGTGGTTATGCTAGAGCACAAAGGATTATACTGGAGTAAAGTTCCTGGAACAGAGGATGCTAAAACCATTGAACCGGCTGAAGATTACGTTTTACCTTTTGGAAAAGGAAAAATCATCATAGAAGCTGATAAAGATGAAACTGAAAAAGGCAGAACCTTATTAGTTGTAACTTACGGAATGGGAGTTTACTGGGCGAAAGAAGCAGCTAAGAACTTTAACGGAAGGATTGAAGTAATTGATTTAAGAACGATCATTCCATTGGATGAAGAATTGGTTTTTGAAAGAGCAAAAGCTCACGGAAAATGTATTGTATTGACAGAAGAGCAATTAAACAACTCTTTTGCAGAAGCATTCGCACACAGAATTTCTAAGAATTGCTTTAAATATCTTGACGCTCCTGTTGAAACGATGGGATCTTTAGATGTACCTGCCGTTCCTATCAATCTTGTATTGGAAAAAGAAATGCTTCCAAATGCTGAAAAACTCTCCAAAAAGATCGAAGAAATGTTACAATATTAATTCAATATAAAATATAAGACCTCTAAAATTATTTAGAGGTTTTTTTATGCATTTTTTTCATTACTTTTATTTAGGATTTATCAAACTCAATCCTAGAACATTAAACCTGAACAAAAACTGAAATTAAATTTATAACAGACATTTCTCGATAAACTCTTAAAAAGTTTGGTACTTATTTTGTCTGTACACGCAAAACACATTCATTTTTATGATTACAACCAAATATGTCAATTATAAACAGGTTCTCAATCTATCCGGTTTACATCTTATCTTAATTTCTATCTGGTGTACCCTGATCGCTGTACTTTTTTATTTTTTTAACTGGCACTGGATGACCATTCCATGGGTTCCTGTAGCATTGATTGGTACCGCGGAAGCCTTCTTAGTAGGTTTTAAAAATAACCAGGCCTATGACAGACTTTGGGAAGCCCGAAAAATATGGGGCGGAATCGTGAACTCCAGTCGTTCATTTGCATCAATGGTACAGGCCTTCGATACCAAAAATGAAGAAATAGGTGTTTTTGATCTTGAAGATCGTAAGAAAAAAATCATCAACCGTCATATTGCATGGCTATATACTTTCCGCGAACAACTTTTAGTTCCTACAGAATGGGAACACATCAGTAGTGAAAATAATAAATTCGGAAATATCAATCTCAGAAGAAACAGATTGATTAAAGCAGGCTTTCCAGATTATGGAAGAGCTCCTATTTTCTTACATAAGTATCTTTCAGAAGAAGAATATGATCTGAAAAGCACCTATAAAAACTTTGCGACTTATCTCATCTCACAACAGGCTAAAGATATCAATGAGTTGAAAAATATGAATGCCATCACAGATTTCAATCAGACACAGCTACAAAACAGCCTGAATGAGTTTTATGGTTTTCAGGGACAGGCAGAGAGAATTAAAAAATTTCCTTCTCCAAGACAGTTTGCCAGCACTGCTTTCGTATTTAATATTCTGTTTATTACACTCCTTCCTCTTGGACTGGTGAACGAATTTGCAAAATTAGGAGATTGGGGAATCTGGACCTCTATTCCCTTCTGTATTATTATTGGGTGGATCTACATTATCATGGAACTCGTAGGAGATTATTCGGAAAATCCCTTTGCAGGACTTATGTTTGATGTTCCGATGCTTTCCATCTGCCGAACCATTGAAATTGATCTTTTACAAATGTTGGGCGAAACAGATTTACCTGATCCGATTTCCTCTAAAAACGGAGTCTTAGTTTAAGATAAATAATAAGCAATTGGTAATGAATAATAATAGTGACTTTTCATAGGAAATTTTATCACTATAATCACTTACAAAACAATTGCAGTTGTATTTTTTACTTCGGAAATCATAAATGAGCTGTGCGTGCTTGCGATGTGTTGAAGTGTCGTAAGCTTCGTCAGCATAAAATTCCGGTAGTCTTCAATATCCTTTACTCCTATTTTAAGAATATAATCGTAATCTCCACTTACATGAAAACATTCTGTGACTTCCTGGAGGTTCATCACTTCTTTTTCAAACTGCAAAACAAACTCTTTCTTATGCTGCGTTAGTTTTATATGACACAAAATAATAAAATTACGCTGCACCTTGCTTTTATTCAATAAGGCTACATACTTTGAAATAACACCAGCATTTTCCAGCTTTTTTATTCGCTCATAAACAGCTGTTACCGATAGTCCAAGCTTACCGGCTAGCTGTTTGGTAGTTTGTTTACAGTCTTCCTGCAAAAACAGCAACAGTTTTTTATCAGTATCATCAAGTTCCATAGATAAATTTTTGGTAAAAATTTAATATTTCCGAAGATAGCAATTATATTTTCTAAATAAACAACATTTCACAGTTTTATATTCTATAAATTCAAATTTATATTGTAATAATTAGGAAAATGATGCAAATTAGGCTCGTAAAATAAAAACAATGCTTATGGAAAATTTTAACGCAGCCAACGAGATCCAGGATCTTCAGTATTTCGGCGAATTCGGAGGAGTAAACCCTTCTATTTCTGATAGCTCTACCTATACTTTCCTTTCTGCAAAGACTATGTTTGACACTTTTGAAGGAAACGCAGAAGGATGCTACCTGTACTCCAGACATTCATCACCCATGAATCTTTATCTGGCTCAGGCTTTAGCAAAAATGGAAAATACAGAATCTGCCAACGTTACAGCATCCGGAATGGGAGCTATTACTTCGGTTTTGATGCAGGTATGTAAAAGTGGTGACCATATCATTTCAAGCAGAACCATCTATGGGGGAACCTATGCTTTCCTTAAAAACTTTTTACCTCAATTTAATGTAGCGACTACCTTTGTAGATATTAATAATTTTGATGCTATTGAAAACGCTATTACTCCCAATACAAAGGTGATTTACTGCGAAAGCGTGAGTAATCCCTTACTTGAAGTGGCAGACCTTAGAAAACTTTCTGAAATCTGTAAAAAACATAATCTAAAACTGATTGTAGACAATACATTTTCACCGCTTTCTATTTCCCCTCAATTATTTGGAGCAGATGTTGTCATTCATAGCTTAACGAAATTCATCAACGGAAGCAGTGACACTGTGGGGGGTGTATATTGCAGCTCGCAGGCGTTTATTGATGATACTAAAAATGTAAACTCCGGAGCATGTATGCTCTTGGGACCAACAATGGACAGTTTAAGAGCATCAAGCATCCTGAAAAACCTGAGAACCCTTCATATCAGAATAAAACAACACAGCCATAATGCCATGTATCTTGCAGAAAGATTTGAACAGGATGGCTTAAAAGTTTCTTATCCAGGCTTACCATCTCATAAGAACCATGAACTCATGAAAAGCATGATTGATGATGAGTACGGATTCGGAGGATTATTAACCCTAGATGCAGGAACTACAGAAAAAGCCAATGAACTGATGGAAATGATGCAGACAGAAAACCTTGGGTATCTGGCGGTAAGCTTAGGTTTCTATAAAACCCTGTTCTCTTGCTCAGGAAAATCAACTTCTTCCGAAATTCCGGAAGAAGAACGTGCATCAATCGGTATTTCTGATGGATTAATCAGATTCTCGATCGGTTTGGACCACGACATCAAAAGAACTTATCATAAAATGAAAGAATGTATGCTGAAAGTAGGAGTTCTTACCCATGAAAACATCTCTATATCCTAAATTTTATTGTACAAAAGAAGGCTGTCTCCATTGAAACAGCCTTCTTTATTTTTTATTGTAAAATCCACGTCTGTGAAATCCGTGTATCTGTGGGAGGCAAATACTATTTCTTATAGTAATGATTTGGAAATGCATCCTCAGGTTTCATTCTGAAAACATTCAGCAGAACCCAGGATTTCAGGAATCCATATCCATAGGAAAACATCTGAATATAGGTGGAGATCACCGCCATTCCGGCAATGCTGATATTTTTAGTCAATAATAAAGCATGGAAAAACACCAAAAACGTATACAATCCATAGAAAGAAAGAATAAATCCTTTTCCAAGCATAAAATATTCAATAAATCCCATAACGTAGCCTAACATAAACAAGGTAGGAAATGCAAAGGATATTTTCACATAGTTCGGATGCCTCTGATTAAGAATTGGCCTTGCACAGCCAAACTGATATACCTGTTTGGAAAATTTTCCAAAGTCTACCCTACGTTTATGATACACTGCAATATCATCAAAAAAAGCAGTTGTAAATCCGTTTTCCCATAGCGTCATCGACAAGTCCGGATCCTCTCCTATTCTCATCTCAGAAAAACCGCCTACTTTTTCAAAAACTGACTTTTTCACTCCCATATTAAAACTTCTGGGCTGAAACTTTGAAACCGCCTTCTTACTTCCTCTGATTCCTCCGGTAGTAAAAACAGAAGTCATGGAATATGAAATCGCTTTCTGCATCAGATTAAAGCCTTTGTGAGCCTTATCTGCTCCTCCGAATGCGTCACAAGGAATCGTTAGGATATCATTTTTTATATGTTCGATATAATCTTTTTCTACAATCACATCACTATCTACAAATACCAGCCATTCATTAGCTGCTCTTTGTGCTCCATAATTTCTTGTAAGCCCTGGTCCAGAATTATCTTTCCTGAAATATTTAATATCCAGTATCTCTTCGAAATTCCTGATGGTAGGTTTCAGATCAATGATTGAGCCATCATCAACAATAATAATTTCAAACGCTCTGTCAGTCTGTTGAGTCAAAGAAGTCAGCAACTCGAAAAGTTCATCCTTTCGGTTGTAAATGGCAACAATAATAGAAATACTAGGCTTCAAATTGAAAATTTTTCAAAATTAGTTATTCGCAGAACAACCTACAAACAGTTTAACAGCTTATTCAAGTAAATTTACTTTCAATCAATTGTAAATAATAAAAATATTAAATCATACTTCCAGAATGGTTTCTGTTATAGTTACAGCCGTTAATTAAACTTAAACCTGTTGCAGTTATTTTTTCTGTGAAATATCAGGATCTTTTAGCTCTTTCTTTTGAGATATTACATTATGATTTAAAGCCTGTCTTTTAGGTTTTGAACGTGATGATTTTGATCTGGAACTAAACAGACCAAATACATCCAAAACAACATCAAATATCTCTAACAAATTCCAGGACATATCTAAATCTTTATTTATTTTCCAATTTATGTACTTTCTTTGTTCCTTCATACATCTCGTACTGTAGGAATCTTGTTTCCAACTTTCCGTTGAACAGCTTAATCTTTCTTGAAGGACGTAATCCGATTTTCTTCACAGCCTCAAGGTCAGATGAAATCAACCATGCAAGTGTGTTCGGATAATTCGTTTTAAACGTATCTCCTATCTTTTTATAGAAATCATCATCATTGATCGAAATCCTCTCATCATAAGGCGGATTAAATACCATCAATAATGGGAAAAGTTCTTTTTTGGAATCAAAGAAATTCTGCTTTTTGATCTCAATCACATCTTCCATTTCTGCGGCTTCCACATTCATTCTGGCAGCATTCAGCATTCTTGCATCAATATCATAGCCTACAATCTTTCCATCAAACTGTCTCACTCTATTGATTCTGAATTCTTTAATCTTTGAAAATAGATCAGCATCATAGTTTTTCCAATTCTGGAATCCGAATCTTTTTCTAAAAATTTGAGCCGGAAGGTCCATAGCAATCATTGCTGCTTCAATCAGTAATGTTCCGGAACCGCACATCGGATCAAGGAAATTCCCTTTTCCATCCCAGCCTGCCAACTGAAGCATTCCGCTTGCAAGAACTTCATTAATTGGTGCTTCCCCTTGCTCTCTTCGGTATCCTCTTTTAAATAAAGCATCACCGGAAGAATCCATAGAAATCATTACCAGTTCTCTGTCAATATGAAGATGGAATTTAATATCCGGATTTCGGGTTTCTACATTCGGACGTCTTTTAAATTTATCCTGAAAATAATCTACAATAGCATCCTTCATTTTTAAGGTTACAAACTGAGAATGTTTGAAGGTTTCAGAATTTACGGTAGCATCAATCGAAAAAGACTGATCGACATCCATGAATTCAGCCCAATCAAATTTGAATAACCGGTCATAAAACTGATGCTGGTTAAAAGCTTTGAACTCGTGAATCGGCACTAAAATCTTCAACGCTGTTCTTGCAGAATAATTGATCTTATAAAGAAAACCAAGATCTCCTTCACAATTAACCGCTCTGTTTTTAATTTCAACCTTTCTTCCCCCTAGTTTTTTGATTTCTTCCGCCAGAATCTGCTCAAGTCCGAAGAATGTTTTGATCTGTATTGGTAGATTTTCTATATCCATAATTTTGAATTAAAAGTTTTAAAGCATTAATAATTAAAAGATTAACCATCCAACTTATTGTTCAATTGAATTTTTCAATCTTTCCATGTTGTAAAATACTTTGCTTTTAAGACCACAAATTTAGTTATTTTTGCATTATGGAATGGTTTGAATCTTGGTTTGATACCCCTTATTATCATTTGTTGTATAGCAATAGAGACTATACTGAAGCTGAAAACTTCATTACAAAACTTACTGCGGATCTACAGCTTCCGCCTCAATCCAAGATCATTGATCTTGCCTGTGGAAAAGGAAGACACTCTGTTTTCCTCAACAAATTGGGGTATGATGTATTAGGTCTGGATCTTTCAAGACAAAGTATTGAATCTGATAAACAATATGAAAATCAAACCCTGATTTTTCAGGTTCATGATATGCGAAACCCAATTGATGCAGATCCTATGGATGCTGTTTTCAACCTGTTTACAAGTTTCGGGTATTTTGACAATGAAAATGATGACAAAAAAGTATTTCAGTCGGTGTACAATGTACTGAAACCGGGAGGATATTTTGTTTTAGATTATTTGAATGAAGAATATGTCAGAAACTCAATAGTTCCCGAAACAGTAATTACCCGTGGTGATATTGATTTTAAGATTTTGAAAAAAATCGAAGGCAGACATGTGATTAAAGATATTCGTTTTGAAACAGAAGGTCAGTCTTTTCATTTCTTTGAAAAAGTAAAGCTTCACACATTGGATGCCATTCATGCTTATGCTTCAGAATGTGGTTTTGAAAGAATAAAAATATGGGGAGATTATCAGCTCAATGAGTTTAATAAAGAAAGTTCCCCACGTTGCATCAATTTATTTAAGAAAAAATAATGGTAACAGTACTTTTACTGATTGTAAGTGTAATAGCCGGAGTTGTGCTGGGAAAACACTTTGGTAAAAAGGAAAAGCTGGCTAAAAATCTATTGATATTAAGTGCAGGTTTCCTGATTACGATCTGCCTGAACGAAGTTTTCCCTGAAGTTTATACCTCTTCAGCAGGCAGCAGTCTGGGAATATTCGTTATTGCAGGAGTTCTTCTGCAAATGATCCTGGAAGCACTTACCAAAGGGTTTGAGCATGGGCATTTCCATCATCATAGTGAGCACAATATTCTACCCATGGCTTTAATGGTAGGGCTTTTCATTCATGCATTTATTGAAGGAATTCCATTGGCCAATGAAGAGCATGAATTATCTCCTTATCTTTTGGGAATCGTCTTCCATAATCTTCCTATTTCATTTATTCTGGGTGCATTCTTATTCAACAGAAAAGGAGAATCAAAGAGTTCATCTTCTTATCCATCTCTATTGATTGTAGCTCTTTTTGCATTGGCATCCCCTATGGGAATGTTATTGGGAAATTATTTCAATCCGGATCTTCAACCTTATTTCTTAGCGATTGTGGGCGGAATATTCCTTCACATTTCATCGGTAATTATTTTTGAAAGCAATAAAAATCACAATATTGATTGGATTAAAATAGGACTGGTGGTATTAGGAGTTTCTCTAGCTCTGTTTATACATATTTTCCATCATCATTAAAACTTATTTTTAGACATAAAAAAAGCTCTGAATTTTGAAATTCAGAGCTTTTATTTTTATTTCATTATCTCAACTGGAAATTAGAATTTCCAACCGACAGTAACAAAGAAGTTATTTCTGTTATTTTTAACGTCTGATACTACTGAGGCAGGGGATGCCACATCAAAATTACCGGAATAATATCCTGTCCCCGCATCTGCATCTCCATATAAAAATACATTTTTATAATTAGAAGTAATATTCTGATATGCTGCATCTACATAAAACTGTCCAAAATCATATCCAATACCAGCTCCTATTGTATTTCTTGAACCTAGGATCATATCACTGTAATTGGTATTTCCAATTGCCCCCGCATTGTTATATGCATTAATTGAAAAGGCATCAAAAGGACTTGAAGCATAAGCATAACCTCCTCTTAGTCTGAAATTTTGAATTCTATATTCTGCTCCAACTTTTACTTCCGATACATTTTTGTAAAGGTCATTGAAAAATGAATTCAAGTCTGCTTCAGCACCACCTCTTACTGTATATTTAGGCTTAGTAAGTCCTAAAGTATAATCCACATTCAATGCAAAGTTTTTATTAGGAACAAAAGCAGCACTCACTGTAGCTTTCATAGGTGATCTGAACGATCTGTCCTCACCATAATTATTATAATAAATATTATTATTATCGTCCTTATTTACATAATACTCACTGTATGCTCTGTCAATATTCCACCAGGTAGGAGTTTCTATAGAGGCTCCTAATCTTAATTGATTACTGATCTTCCCAATAACCCCAATACTTGCTGAAAATCCATTTGAACGTTCAGAATAAGGAGTAAACTGTTTTTTATAGCTATCTACAGAATTATCTAAATCCAATCCGAATAAAGCATGTTCACTTTGGTCAATGCTGGCATAGTGGAAATTTAATCCCGCACCTATATATAAACGATTTTCATAGTTTGCACCAACACCAATATTCATTTTAGACTGATTCCCCAATCTATCGTAATTATGTCCTAGATAAGACATTTTTCCATTCACATTATTCCCATTGGAATCCTTAAGTGATTTAGAAATTATTACATTTTGATTTCCCGGAGATTCTACATAGTTTTCAATAGATTGATTAGAATAGTTAACCCCAATATTGATAAATTTCCATCCGGTCTTTGACATCAATGGGATAGCTATTACTCCACCTGCATTTCCAATATCTGTTTTATTAGAAGTATAATTTACTGAAGATCCTGCTAATGAACTGGTATTTTTATTACTGTTAATTGATAGCGTCCCTGAAGCATCTCCTGAAATAGCAACTCCTAAACCTGCAGGGTTTGTTAATAATGAACTTGCATCACCTCCTAATGCTCCATTTGCTCCTGCCATTGCATTAAACTTAGAAGAACCAACATTAGGAGAATTTGAATAAATCTCAGCAGAGTTTCTAATCACTGATATATCCTGAGCCTGCGCAAAAAAAGCAGCAGAAATACTCATTAATACTAAAGATTTTTTTAACATTATTTTCTTAATAGTTTTTATTAATTTTTAAATTACCTAAATCCGCCGGATCTGAAGCCACCGCCTCCACCTGATGAACCACCAGATCTGAAGCCGCCACCGCCGCCTGAATTAAATCCACCGCCGGATCTAAAACCTCCTGAATCATTAGATCTGAAACCACCATTATTATATCTTGGTTGTGATTGTTGGTAATTCGGTCTTGTTTGAGGATTAGAATTACGGAATCCACCTGCATCACCAGATCTGAAACCACCGGAGTTTCCATTTCTAAATCCTCCTGAATTACCATTTCTGAATCCACCTGTATTTCCATCTCTGAAACCACCATTAGAATTAGAGTTTCTGAAACCACCGTCATTGGTATTTCTGAAACCGGTACTTCTAAATCCTGTATTTGCTGTATTTGTTCTATATACAGCATTATTTATACCTGAATTGCGGAAGCCGCTGTCAGTACCACTTCTTCTATAAGGTCTGTTATAACCACCCCAGTAGCCACCTCCGTAGCCCCAGTATGGGTTACCATAATAACCGCCCCAGAACGGATCATAGAATCCTCCCCAATAAGGAGAATATCCGTAACCCCATGGGCTTCCCCATCCGAAAGAGCCTCCCCAGCCCCAGCCGAATGATCCGCCCCAACCCCATGAAAGACCAGCACCCCAGCCCCAGCCACGGTTCCAGCCCCAATAAGGACTATATCCTCCATACCAGCCCCAAGGAGATCCCCATCCCCAGGAGTTGTCATAGTAATTGGTTTGTGAGCCTGCATACATTCCCCAATCAGAGTTGGTTGCAGTTCCCCAGTTGGCATTCACATCACTCCATTCATTATATCTATTTTGCTGTTCTCTGGAATTCGTCTGTGCATTCTGAATCACATTAGAATCCTGATAGTAGTCGTAATAATCTCCTACTCTATTTCCGCCACCATTAATGATAACTCCTTCTGGCAGCGTATCCTTATTGGGGTCATAATATACCCCATCTGTCTCGCTATACCCTCCCATCTGAGCACCACAAGACATAAGCAATAATCCGCCTGAAATTGCTAATATCCCTTTAGATTTTAGCAGACCAAGCAAATTTTTATGTATATTTCTTTTCATGATAACGTAAAAATTTTTAATTTAAATTATATTTGCAATCTGTACCAAAAATGTACCAATACTGATTAAAAAATCTATCAAAAATAGATTTTTATTTTTAGATAACAATAATGTGCAAAAGTTAAAAAAATTTTAAAAGATAATGGCAAAATTAACCTCAAGAAGCGAAGATTACAGCAAATGGTATAATGAGCTGGTTGTAAAAGCTGATTTAGCTGAAAACTCAGGAGTGCGTGGATGTATGGTAATCAAACCGTATGGCTATGCAATCTGGGAAAAAATGCGTGATGAAATGGATAAAAAATTCAAAGAAACAGGTCACGTTAACGCATACTTCCCGCTTTTTGTACCCAAGAGCTTATTTGAGGCTGAGGAAAAAAATGCAGAAGGTTTTGCAAAGGAATGTGCGGTAGTTACTCACTATAGATTAAAAACGGATCCTGATAATCCTTCTAAACTGATTGTAGATCCGGATGCAAAACTGGAAGAGGAACTTATTGTTCGTCCTACATCTGAAGCAATTATCTGGAATACTTATAAAAACTGGATCCAGTCTTACAGAGATCTACCTATTCTTATCAATCAGTGGGCAAACGTTGTCCGTTGGGAAATGAGAACCCGTCTGTTCCTTAGAACAGCAGAATTCTTATGGCAGGAAGGACATACTGCTCATGCTACAAAAGATGAAGCGATTGAAGAAGCTGAAAAAATGAACAAAGTATATGCAGATTTTGCAGAAAACTTTATGGCAATACCAGTTATTCAAGGATTAAAAACTCCTTCTGAAAGATTTGCAGGGGCAGATGAAACATATTGTATCGAAGCATTAATGCAGGACGGAAAGGCTCTTCAGGCAGGAACCTCTCACTTCTTAGGTCAGAATTTCGCAAAAGCATTTGACGTAAAATTCACTAATAAAGAAGGAAAAATCGAGCATGCATGGGCTACATCATGGGGAACTTCTACGCGTTTGATGGGAGCTTTAATTATGACGCACTCTGATGATTTCGGATTGGTACTGCCTCCAACATTGGCTCCAATTCAGGTCGTAATTGTTCCTATCTTCAAAGGGGAAGAACAATTGGCTCAAATCAGCGAAGTTGCTCTGGAAATTCAGGCTAAATTAAAAGCTAAAGGCATTTCTGTGAAGTTTGACAATGATACTCAGAACAAACCGGGATGGAAATTTGCTGAATATGAATTGAAAGGTGTTCCGGTAAGAATTGCAATGGGACCAAGAGACCTTGAAAATAATTCTGTGGAAATTGCAAGAAGAGACAATCTTACTAAAGAAGTTCGTTCCATCGAAGGTTTAGACTCTTATATTGAAGATTTACTGAAAACCATTCAACAGGATATTTATAACAAGGCAGCCAATTTTAGAAAAGATAACATTACCAAAGTGGATACTTACGAAGAATTCAAAAAAGTTCTTGAAGAAAAAGGAGGTTTTATCTACGCACATTGGGATGGTACAGCTGAAGAGGAAGAACAAATCAAGAACGAAACGAAGGCGACAATCAGATGTATTCCTTTAGATGATGATATCGAAGAAGGTATTTCGTTGATTTCTGGGAAACCTTCTACGAGACGTGTATTATTCGCAAAAGCGTATTAATAATTTTAACAATTTTAAAAAAAATCATTAATTTTCAAAGAAATATTCAAAAAAAAGTGACATTTGGACGGATTTTTGTTTAAATTTATCTCAACATTAATCAAAAAAATTTATTATTATGTCTTTAAATGTCATTGATTTAATTAAAGGACAATTAGGTCCCGCTTTGGTTTCACAGGCTGCATCACAGTTTGGAGAAAGCGAATCCGGTATTTCTAAAGCAATTGGTGGCTTATTGCCTGCTGTAGTAGGTGGATTAGCCAATAACGCAGACAACCCTGGCGTTGTGGATGCTATCACAAAAGCTTCTTCAAGTGGAATCTTAGGAAATCTAATAGGCGGATCGTCTAGTAATCCTATCATTACCAACTTATTATCTTCTCTATTTGGAGATAAAGTAGGCGGATTAGTGAATTCCATTGCCAGTTTTTCAGGAATCAGCAACAATTCTGCAGGTTCTTTGTTAAACCTGGTTACCGGGGCTACAGTAGGCACAGTAGGAAAATATGCAGCCGACAATAACTTGGGGGCTTCGGGTATTTCCAGCTTACTGAATGATCAGAAAGGCATTATTTCTTCTTTACTGCCGGCAGGTCTTTCTTTAGCTTCTTTTGGATTAGGAGCTGAAAATTGGTTCGGTCAGGCTAAAGAAACCGTTTCTTCAGTAACATCTACTGCTAAGGATAACATCGCTGAAGGTGTTGCTACAGCAAGAGAAAACGTGAGTGAAGGAGCAAGAGAAATAAGAGAACAATTTGAAAATAATAACAATAATAATCAAGGCGGAGGCTCAATCTGGAAATGGTTGCTTCCGCTTTTATTATTAATCGCAGCTGGATATTTCCTTTGGAAACAGTGTGAGAAGAAGCAAACGACAACTACAATGACTTCAACCTCAGACTCCACAGGAACACACACAGATACAGTTTCTGCAACGACATCCACACCAGCTACCACAGCTACTCCTGCAACTAAAACCGATGAAAACATCGACCTTAACGGAGTAATGCTGAAAGGATACAAAGGAGGTATGGAAGATCAGATGATTGCATTCCTGAAATCTGACGGATACAAAAATGCAGCTGATGATGCAGCATTGAAAGATAAATGGTACGATTTCGACCATGTAAACTTCAAAATGGGTAGCTCTACTGAATTAGAAACTGGATCACAAGGACAGTTGGATAACTTAGTAGCTATTCTTAAGGCTTTCCCTGATGCAAAAATTAAAATTGGTGGATACACTGATAAAACAGGGAACGAAGCTTCTAACGTAAAACTATCTCAGGCAAGAGCTGATCATATCAAAGCTGCTTTAGCAAAAGCAGGTGTTGGTGCTCAGGTGCTTGGAGCGGAAGGGTACGGAAGTAAATTTGCTAAAGTAGATGCAAAAGCTTCTGATGCTGAAAGAGCTGCTGACAGAAAAATGTCTGTAAGATTTTCTAAATAATCTTTAGAATCAATAAAAATTAAATCCCGGGAATCACTTTCCGGGATTTTTTTATGTCCTTATTTTTGTGTTTACATTTATTTAATTAAATTTGTTAGTCATTTCTAACATTTATGAATTTCAATTTAAAAAGCGCCTGGCGAAAAGATAAAACATCACACTCTTTATCAGAAGTTTATTCTTCTATTAAAGTTCCTAAAAAAGCCAGCTTCTGGAGAAAATACCTTGCGTTTGCAGGGCCCGGACTTATGATAGCCGTAGGATATATGGATCCGGGAAACTGGGCTACAGATATTGCCGGAGGGGCTCAGTTTGGATATACCCTACTTTCGGTCATTCTTATTTCCAATATTTTTGCAGTGGTTTTACAGCACTTATCTGTTAAGCTTGGTGTAGTGGCAGAAAGGGATTTAGCACAGGCCTGTAGGGATCATTTCAATCCTACTACCAATTTTATTCTCTGGGTTTTCTGTGAAATAGCTATTGCCGCCTGTGATCTCGCCGAGGTCATTGGTTCAGCGATAGCCCTAAATCTGTTATTCCATATTCCGTTGACCTGGGGAATTGTAATTACGACGGTAGATGTACTTGTTATTCTTCTCCTTCAGGCAAAGGGTTTCAGATGGATCGAAAGTATTGTAGGTGGACTTATTTTTGTAATTCTAGCCTGTTTTGCCTATGAAATTGTTATTTCCAAGCCTGCTTTTAATGAAATTCTGGGTGGATTAGTACCACAAAAAGAGATCATTCAAAATCCTGCGATGCTTTACATTGCAATTGGTATTTTAGGAGCTACTGTGATGCCGCATAATTTGTACCTTCATAGCAGTATTGTACAAACAAGGGATTACACCCGTGATACGGAGGGTAAGAAAGAAGCTATTAAATTTGCCACTTTAGACAGCACAGTATCTTTGATGTTGGCATTTTTTATCAATGCTGCCATTTTGATCCTCGCAGCTGCAACTTTCCATACTACAGGAAATCAACATGTTGCTGACATCCATGATGCCTACCAAATGCTAACTCCAATTTTAGGAGCTTCAATGGCCAGTATTGCATTTGCAATTGCGTTATTGGCTTCCGGGCAAAATTCTACCCTTACAGGAACTTTAGCGGGTCAGATCGTCATGGAAGGTTTTTTAAATATTAAATTAAAACCATGGCTACGAAGATTGATCACAAGACTTATTGCAGTTATTCCTGCATTAATTGTTGCTATTCTTTATGGAGAACAGGGAACAACAGAATTATTGGTTTTAAGCCAGGTTATTTTATCAATGCAGTTAAGTTTTGCCGTAGTTCCGTTAGTCATGTTCACCAATGACAAAGCTAAAATGGGTGAATTTGTGAATAAACCGTTCTTAAAAGTTTGTGTATGGGTAATCTCGGCAATTATCATTGTTTTAAACCTATACCTGTTGTATCAGACGTTTACAGGAGAGCAATAATTGATATCGGATTTTATGATTTGAGATTTAGGGTATGATGATTCAAAGTTTAAGGTTTAGTGTTTAAGTGTGGGTTATTCAATCTACTTAAATTTAAAATTAGAACTCATTTCCTTCTTTCCCAGTCTTTTATCTTTTATTTATTCATCTATTATCTTTCTACCTCATGTCTAATCATCTCTTGTCAAAATAGCCCATTTATTCCCGTTGTTTTTCTGCCTTAATGTCCTGTTTTTTTCCTTTGGCAGAGTCTTTGTCAAACAATTCAGTAAATAAATATTGAATTATGGAAAATCAGGATATCAACGAAGAAAGCATCAATAATCAGGAAGATAACAACATTCAGAATGAGGCAACGTCTCAGGACAATGTGACAGCAACTCCTTCTGCTGAGGAACTTTTGGCAGAAGAAAAAGACCGTTACATCAGATTATATGCTGAATTCGAAAACTATAAAAAAAGAACTTCTAAGGAAAAAATAGAATTCTTCCAATATGCCAATCAGGATATGATGGTTTCTATGTTGGGCGTTTTGGATGATTTTGAAAGAGCATTAAAAGAAATCGCTAAAAATGGAAATCCATCTGACCTTCAAGGGGTGGAGCTTATCTATCAGAAGTTCAAAAATAAACTTACAGAAAAAGGACTAAAAGCTATGGATGTGAAGGCTGGTGACAGCTTCAATGTAGATTTCCATGAAGCTATTACTCAAATTCCTGCTCCATCAGAAGAGCTGAAAGGGAAAATCGTAGATGTTATTGAAACAGGATATACTTTGAATGATAAGGTAATCCGTTTTGCAAAAGTAGTAACAGGAAACTAGAATTCATAAATGATAAATGATGAGTGATAATTGATGAATGTTTCACTTATTAGCTTTACAATATCTTTTATCATTTATCAACAATCAATTATTAAATTGTCATGTCAAAAAGAGATTATTACGAGGTTCTTGAGATCAGCAAATCTGCATCTGCCGACGAAATAAAAAAAGCATACCGTAAAATGGCCATTAAATTCCACCCGGATAAAAATCCAGGGGATAAGGAGGCTGAGGAAAAATTTAAAGAAGCTGCTGAGGCTTATGAAGTATTAAGCGACGATCAGAAACGTGCCAGATATGACCAATTCGGTCACGCCGGAATGAGTGGAAATGGTGGTTTCGGAGGCGGAGGCTTCGGAGGCGGAATGAACATGGAAGATATTTTCAGCCAGTTTGGAGATATTTTCGGTGGTGGTTTCGGAGGATTTGGCGGTGGCGGCGGTGGCCGTCAGCAGGTGAAAGGTTCTAATTTAAGAATCAGAATCAAGCTGAACCTTGAAGAAATGGTAAATGGAACTCACAAAACCATTAAAGTAAAAAAAATGAAGGTGGCAGAAGGTGCTACTTCAAAAACGTGTCCTACCTGTAACGGTTCCGGTGTTCAGCTTAAAGTGATGAACACGATGTTTGGTCAAATGCAGACTCAGACTACTTGTAGTACTTGTCAGGGAATCGGAAAGGTTGCTGATAAAATTCCTGCCGGAGCTAATGCTCAAGGTCTTATCAAAGATGAGGAGGAAATTACTATTAATATTCCAGCAGGAGCAAGAGACGGCATCCAGCTTAATGTAAGAGGAAAAGGGAATGACGCTCCATTTGGTGGAGTTCCGGGTGATTTATTAGTCATCATTGAAGAGGAAGTAGATCAAACCATCAAGAGAGAAGGTGATAACCTTCACCAGGAATTGTATGTTTCATTTGCTGAAGCTGCTTTAGGAACGAAAAAAGAAATTCCTACAGTAGGCGGAAAAGTGAAAATTACCGTTGATCCAGGAACTCAATCCGGAAAAATTTTAAGATTAGCAGGAAAAGGTCTTCCAAGCATTGACAGCTATGGTAAAGGAGACATGTTCATTCATATCAATGTATGGACACCTCAAAAGCTTACTAAGGAGCAGAAAGACTTCTTTGAAAAGCAAATGTCCAGCGGAGAAATGGTTGCAGAACCATCCGGAAAGGAAAAAACTTTTTTTGATAAAGTAAAAGATTTATTCAATTAATATAAAAGAGGCCTTAGGGTCTCTTTTTTATTTCATCTATTTGTATATTAGCTCTTTATTAAAAAAGTCCGGAAATGAAAAGAATAGTACTTTTTTTATTGCTTTTTACAATCTCATTAAAAGCATTTGGACAACAAAATAATAACAGAGAGTTTAATACTGCCGTAAATCAGTGGTTTTCTGCATGGTCATTATTGTATAAAGACATTTATAAAATTGACAAAATTCATCCTGTACAGTTTGTATTTTTTGATGAAACCTATGTATACTCAACCTCTTCGGTAACCATTCCTAAAGGTGAGTCAATAAAAGGTTATAATCTCCTAAATCTGAAATTAAACTGGAAAAAAAAGCCTCATCATAATTCCCTTACCCTACCTAATAAAAAGACTATTCCTGTAGGAGTTATATCATTTGCATCAGAAGCCCCTTTGGGTCAAAAATCATTTTTTGTAATGCCTTTACCTAGTTTCTGGAAAAAAGCAGGAGTCGAAAGCAAGGAACTGGGGCTGGATAATTTAATCACAGGAGTTTTCATTCATGAGTTTTCCCATACTCAACAAATGCAAAACTTTGGAAAGATTATTACCCAACTTGAAAAACAAAATAATTTTGGAGTCCCTTTCAATGATGACATGGTTCAAGCTATTTTTAGTGAAAATAAAGATTATCTTGATCTATACCAGTCAGAAATAAATACTCTTTATAACAGTATTAGGGATAAGGAACTGAATACAGAGCAACTTATAAAAGGATTGGCTTTAATTAATGACAGACAGACAAAGTATTTTAAAGATCAATATCAAGGACTAAAAGAAATAGATGATATTTTCCTTACCATGGAAGGGATGGGACAATATTCCATGTACTTATGGCTGATCCATCCTAAAGGTGCTAAGATGGATAAAAATATTGCGCTGGATGGAGTCAGACGGAATAAAAAATGGTGGTCACAGGAGGAAGGGCTGGCTCTTTTCTTAATTTTAGAACGACTAAAAGCTTCTGAAACCTGGGCAAAGGATATGTTTGGATCAAAAATTATCACAGCGATTGAGCTCATCAAAGCCAATATGAAGTAAAATTATTAATCAAAAAAAATCCTATACTGAAAATAGTACAGGATTTCTTTATTATCTAAAAGTATCTTTTTATTTTTTCGTAGCCAGTGAATAGATCGCTTTCCCTATTGTAAAAACAAGAACTGCAGCGAGTCCACCTACGATTCCGAAAGTAAATTCTTTTAACATAGCGGGCCACGTTGGTAATAATTCATGCAGGTAGTGAATGTTGTGAGCAAAAATACCTCCTGAGACTAAAATCAGGGCAATTGTTCCGACCACTCCTAAGATTTTAATGATTACCGGTAACGCTTTTACCAAAAAATGTCCAAGTTTGGAAAAGAATCCTTTATCGTGACTTTTTTTGATTAATTTAAAACCTGCATCATCCATTCTCACAATAAGAGCAACGATTCCGTAAACCCCTACCGTTGCAATGAATGAAACAAAAGTTACGGTAAGAATTTGCGTAAGAAGTGGATGCTCTTGTTGGATTACCGTTCCCAAAGCAATGATGACAATCTCAATAGAAAGGATAAAGTCTGTTCTGATTGCGGAATTAATTTTTGCCTTTTCAGAAGCTTCTGAGTTTTCTTCTTCTTTACTCTCCTTTACTACTTCATGACCTTTTTTAGAACGGTGAAATAGAAACTCAATAATTTTTTCTACTCCTTCAAAAGCAAGGTATAGACCTCCCAAAATAAGGATTATTTCAATAGCAGGTTTGTAAAGCCAGTTGAGCAGAAACGCTACGGGAAGAATAATCAATTTATTGATAAAGGAACCCTTAGTAATAGCCCACAATACAGGAAGTTCCCTGGAAGAAAGAAAGCCTGTGGCTTTTTCTGCATTTACAGCCAGGTCATCTCCCAAAATTCCTGCTGTTTTCTGTGTAGCTATCTTACTGGTAACAGCTACATCATCCATCAATGCTGCAATATCGTCTAAAATTGCAAAAAAGCCTGATGCCATATTTTAATGTTTTTTTAATCTTTGTTAAGTTCAGCAAAAATAAATATTTAATTCGATTTTCTGATTCATAATATGACAATAATTTTAAGAATGATGAGAATCATAAAGCAGCACTTCCCTTTCAATATTTTATATCTTTGTTTAAATTCTATGCAATGAATGAAAACTGGGAATTTCAATTACAAGCTATATGGCAGAAGCTTGGAACAATAAATAACGAAGAATTTATTCAACAACTTAAAGATCATATACTCCTACTTGTAGATTCGCAAGCTATTGCAGATTTTGAAATGGCATGTGCTTTTGATTCAACTGGATATGAAAAGGAGGCAGAGCCCTTATATAGGAGGGCATTAGATCTGGGATTATCAGGTTTACGGAGAAGAAGAGCAAGGATTCAACTGGCAAGTACCCTAAGGAATAATGGAAAAATAGAAGAAAGCATTCATATTTTGAGAGAAGAAAAAGCAAATTATTCTGATGAGCTTAATGATGCTGTCGACTCTTTCCTAGCTCTTTCCCTTTCTTCAGCAGGACAATATAAGGAGGCATTATCACTCACCTTAAAAGCAATTTCTCAACATTTACCCCGATATAACCGATCTTTGTATAATTACGCGAATGCTTTGCATAAAGAATGATACTAAAAAATATTCTTTAATAAAAAATACCGTACAACATCCTGAAAAACAAATAAAAACATCATAAAAATCATATCTTTTCGTTATTTCTGCTGTTTCTTTTTCTGTACATTTACTCTATGAAAAAGCTCATTCTCAGGTATCATTTTTTCGTTATGGGATGCATCAGTTTCCTTTTGCAATCCTGTAATACAAAATTCAGAGTTTGGGTTGGCCCTGATGGTCAGCAGAAAATCTACAACTTAAAATACGGAGAGCACAAAAGACAGAAAATGGATGTTTTTCTACCCAAAGATTACGCTGTAGATTCTCCGGTTGTTCTTATTGTACATGGTGGAGCCTGGACATTGGGAAAAAAGGAGCACATGATCCAGATTCAGAAAATGCTTTTCCAGCATAAAATTCCAAGCATCAATATGAATTATCGCCTGGTTTCCCAAAGGAAAAAAATCACTTATAAACAACAGCTTGAAGATATTGGTTCGGTGATTGAGAAATTTAATTCTTTAGCTGAAAAAGCAGAGCTTCAACCCAACAATTATATTATTCTTGGTGAAAGTGCCGGTGGACACCTCGCCTTATTGTATGGCTACCAGCATCCGGACCAAATTAAAAAGATCATTTCTTTAAGCGGTCCTACAGATTTTTATAGCCCGGAGTATCTGAATTCTTTTTATTCAAAATATACTTCACCTACTCTTCAAAAAGTAGTGGGAACCAAGTTTGATCGTAAAAATTTCTCAGAAGCCTTTAAAGAAGCCAGTCCTATTGCTAATATTACCCATGTTCCTACCCTTTTATTTCAGGGAAATCATGATTTTTTGGTGAATCAACACCAGGGAATTGCGCTGGATTCGGCATTGACCCGTATGGATGTTCCTCACAAATTTGTCTTTATGGAGAAAACTGGGCATGCTCCCAGATTTTTCAGCAAAAGAAAAAGAGACAGTATTATTTATCCGAATATTCTGGATTGGATACAAAAGAACCATTAAGATTGTTTAAAGGGTTTAGAATAATTAAAAGGATAAGCCTTCTTAATTCTTCTTTCTTAATGGTATAATGCCTTCAATTTGTCATGCAAAGGTTTTATCTTCTTCATGATACTTTTGGAAGCAAAGAATAGAGTCGACGATTTCTTCTTAGCTCAGTCTAAACAGTAGGGGATATTAAAATAAAAACTTTGCGTACAATTTAAATCAACAAGCTTAGTATGAATCATTAATGCCCATAAAAAAGGCTATCCGTTTCGGGATAGCCTTACATTGTATGTAGATCTTTGAATATTATTCAAAGTCTTTATTTTCGTATTTAGAGAAATCTTCTTTCTTTCCAAACATAAATTTGATAATCACCGGAAGCGTTGTTACCAATACAATAACAATGATGATGTATTCCAGTTTTTCTTTCAGATTGATTCCAAACTGTTCCATGAAAAGTTTATCAAGATAATGTCCTGCGAAGATCAGGATAAATGACCACAAAACGGCCCCAATAATATTATCTCTTAAGAATTCTTTTTTGTCCATTTTTACAATTCCTGCTACAATCGGAGTAAAGGTTCTCACCACAGGTAAGAATCTTGCCATAATGATTGCCAGCGCTCCATGTTTTTCAAAGAAGTCATGAGCCTGATACAGATACTTCTTCTTGAAAAGCATAGAGTCCGGTCTTTTATATAAAGCAGGTCCTGCTTTTCTTCCGAAATAATATCCTACTTCATTTCCAATAATAGCAGCAAGAGCTACTCCGGAGGCAAGAATTGTTGTATCTAAGAAGTCACTTCCTGTAGAACCAAAAGTCTCTTTGATGATTTCAACGGCATAAATTCCTGAAACGAACAATAGTGAATCTCCAGGTAGAAAAAATCCTACAAAAAGACCTGTTTCAGCAAACACAATAAATAAAATAAGCCAAAACCCTCCCATTTTAATGTAAAACTCAGGGTTTAATAAATCCTTCCAGCTATTGAAATCTTCCATATATATTGATGAACAACAAAAATAAGTCTAAAATGTCTGAAACAAAAATTAATTATAAGATTTTAACTAAAATTTTATATGATATTTATAAGTCTAAGTCATCATCGGAAACCGCGGTACCATCGGCCATCAGAAATGCTTTAAGGAAAGGAGTAAGGTTTCCATTCATTACAGCATCCACATCTGATGTTTCATGACCTGAGCGTACATCTTTTACCAGTTTGTAAGGATGCATGACGTAGTTTCTGATCTGACTTCCCCACTCGATTTTCATTTTGTTAGCTTCAATCTCATTTCTGGCCTTCATACGTTCTTCCAATTCCATTTCATATAATCGGGAACGTAAGAGCTGCATCGCTTTTTCTTTATTCTGAAGCTGCGAACGGGATTCTGAGTTTTCAATGATAATTCCGGTTGGAGCGTGACGAAGACGTACAGCTGTTTCTACCTTGTTTACGTTCTGACCTCCGGCTCCGGAAGATCTCATCGTTTCAAAAGATATATCAGCAGGATTGATATTAATTTCGATCGTATCATCTACTAAAGGATAAACATATACGGACACAAAGCTGGTATGACGTTTGGCATTTGAGTCAAAAGGTGAAATCCTTACCAATCTGTGTACTCCGTTTTCGCCTCTTAAATATCCAAAAGCAAACTCACCTTCAATTTCAAGGGTAACGGTTTTCACTCCGGCTACATCTCCTTCCTGGAAATTCAGTTCACGGATTTTATACCCTTGTTTTTCTGCCCACATGGTATACATTCTCATCAACATGGATGCCCAGTCACAACTTTCTGTTCCACCGGCACCAGCAGTGATCTGAAGAACTGCAGATAGCTCATCTCCTTCATTGGAAAGCATATTCTTGAACTCCAGATCTTCGATTTTTTCTACCAATTGAGGGAATGTTTCATCCAGTTCTTTTTCAGAGTCAGGATCTTCTTTGGCAAAATCTACCAATACCTGCATATCTTCAAACTGTGAATGAATCTCATCATAGCTTTCTACCCATTTTTTCTTGGAACGAAGCTGTTTCAGGAAAGCCTCCGCCGTTTTAGGATTATCCCAAAACTCAGGTGCTGCAGTTTTTTCATCATCATTGGCAATTTCTATCTTCTTCTTTTCAATCTGAAGGTATTTGTGTAATTCACCAATTCTGGATTGAACTTCTTTTATCTGGTCGTTGTTAATCACGATTTTTTCTTTTTGCAAAAATAAGGGTTTTCTTTCAGAGTGGAAAGCTAAGCATGCAATGTTCAGGGTTTAAAGTTTAAAGTTTGACGTTTAACGTTCAAGGGTTAGAGTTTAGGGGTATAAAGAGTATAAAATTATAGATCTTAGCCTTCTTTTCTCTATCTCTTATTTGTCGTCTTCTGTCTATTATCTCTACCCTATCATTTCTCCCACAATCTCTCCAATCTTCGGGGCTAATGCTACTCCCATTCCGGAAAGTCGTACAGCACAAAACTGTCTGTCTGAAACTTGCTTTACGATTGAAGTTTTCTCATTTCCCATCGCCATAATTCCTGACCATCGAAGTGCAATTTTGAAATCCTGATTAGGCAAAATAACTTCCTGTAAGAAGTTTTCTAAATGACACTGCAGAAACTCTGTGGTTTCAAGTGTTGTAGTTTCTTCGGTTTTAAAATCCTGATTTCTTCCGCCGCCTAACAAAACTCTGTTTCCTACATTCCTGAAATAATAAAACCCTTCATCATAATGAAAAGTACCTTTCAGCTTTAAGTTTTCTATAGGCTCAGTAAGTAAAATCTGTCCTCTGGCAGGAATTATATTCTCATTTTCCAAAAATGGTGAGCTGAATGCATTGGTACAGTGAATTAATTGATTAGCCTGAATGGAAAGTTCTTCCGAAAGACCAACATTCAATTGCTGGGATGTCTCATCAATATGTCTCACTTCAGTTCCAAACAAAAACTCAATTTTCAATTCATGACATCTTTCTAAAAGTTTCTGTACTAGCTTTCCAGAATGCAGGCTTCCCTCACAGGGATTCTCAATCAAAAATTGAGATTTATGCAGTCCAAATTCTTTTATTTTATGCTGTTGTAAGGAATAGGTGTCTTGAAGTCCGGTTATAGATTTAAGCTTTTGATTGACTTGCTTGATATGCTGCAGGGATTCTTCATTATTCAGAATTTCATATCCTCCATTCAACTCAAAATCTATTTCTTCATTTTTAAAATATCGTGTGATCTTCTGAAGTCCCTCAAACCGCATTTTAACGATATCTAATGTCTTGTCCCAACCCATTTTTTGGGAATCGGCAATAATTTCTGTCAGACTCCCAAAGCATGCAAAACCTGCATTCCGTGTTGAAGCACCTAATGGCACGGCATTTCTCTCAATAATCAATACAGATTTCTCAGGAGATTTCTCCTTAATGGAAATAGCCGTCCAAAGTCCGGAGAATCCTGCTCCAATAATGATAATATCTCTTTTACGATAAAAGGTTTCCTGTTCCCAAATGCTGATCATGAGTGATGAGTAATTGATGTGTTTATAATGAAACAAAAAAGATAATAGACAAAGAGATCCTAGCATCTTATAGCCTGTATCCTAGATCCCTGAACCCCAGAATCTCGCCTACTCTTCTTTCTCTCCGTTATGCTGAAACCCAATGGCACGTCTGGGTTCTTCAACCACTTTGTAAGTTTCTAATTCATTTTTCAGAGCTTGAATTCTAAACTGGAATTCGTCAAAGTTATTGATGATAGCATCTGCCAAAAACCGAGCTACCTGATCCAGATATTCTTCTGTAAGTTTTGCTGCAGCATCCCGTAAAGCTCCATTGATAAGTTTCTGGTCAATTTTTAGTTTTTCATTTCGGGTTCTTTGGTAAAGGTTTTTGATTCTTTTCTTTAAACTTTGGGTAAAATCAATAAGCATGGTATTACTAAAGGCTTTCATTCTTGATGAAACTTCATGCCAGAAAGGAACCTTATCTGCTTTATTATTTTTTAGGATTTTATACAGTAGAGAGTCTTCTTCAAGCCCTCTGGTCATCGCATATAAAATAATTTCTGAACGCTCGGAGGCATTAGGTGGAAATATTGGAATCATCACATCAAACCTTCCGGGTGCTAAAATTTCTTCATCAATTTCGGATACAGAATTAGCAGAACCCACCATTAGTACGCCTTCTTTTTCAAATTTTCCGATATAATGAAGAATCAGTTCCTGAGCTTCCAGGTTACAGGACGCAATATCATTATCTGCCTTTCTTTCCATCATAATTTCATCAAAATCATCAAGGAAAAGCAGCATCTTATTTTCTTTCATCATGGTTAAAAGAAAATCACTAAAATTGATATGGTTCCCGTCAATCAGTGAAGTCCCCAGATAATGCTTTTTCACTTCTTTAAACTGGTAGCCTATAATTTCAGCAATTTTATTGGCCCAGAAAATCTTACCGCTTCCGGGAGGGCCATACAGAATAATTCCTGCCGGTTTATTGATGCCCCAATCTTTGATCTGCTGCGGATTTAAAAATGGTTCAAGAACCGCTGATGTGTAGAAAAACAAATCTCTGTAGCCTATAAAATCTCTTTTCTGCAGACTGGTTTTGTGTCCGAAATAATCATATACAAACTGATAATTTCCACCCAGTTTATTATCGATGCCATAGCTTGAAATTGAAGATTTGAAAAAGCCATTGTCAAAAATATTAGGATTATTATCTTTTATCACTTTTTCAACTTTCTCCTTTGGTTGATTGATAACTTCAGCAATCTGTTCCAAGGTTTTATCTTTATCCAGGTCCTTTTCGTATAGCCTTAAAAAATCTACATTTTCACGGGCAAATTTCTCAAAATCTTCCTTAACTTCAAAGTTGGTACTGACGCAGTCTACTAATTCAAGATCAAAATCCTGTATAAACTGTTTTATCGCTTCTGCAGAGACATTGAGTTCTTCTGCGAGTTCAATTAACTTCATAATTCCCTATTAGTTCTATCAAATTTAATATTTTAATCTTGAAAGTCTATGAAAGTATCAGAATTTAATATCATTTTAATTTGTTTTTTATCAAAACAACTCTATTTTGTATTCAATTCCATTAAATAGTAAAGTGATCTGGTAATTTACTTTTTCATTCGGACATTATTTTCTAATTTTATTAAAACGAAAGGAATGAAAAAAACATATTATTTTCCGGGGCTTATCAGTGCTTTAGTTATTCCTATTTTGCTTTGGCATTTCGGAAACCGAAAAATTGAAGAAATAACCACTTCAGTGGTGGATATGAGCATTCCTCCCAAATTAGATAAAGACAAAAGCAACCCTAATGGTGGTCTTGAACCATTCAGAAGCTGGAATCTCAAAAAAATAGAGGTTCCGGCTGGTAAAGCAAAAGAAAACTCAGACTTATATGTTTCAGAAGTCAATGCCTTACAAAGAAAAAATGAGAAATACACCGGCATAGAGTTTATTTTAGGGAATGAAAACACCTATGGAGATTTTGTTTCTCTGCTTAATGATATGCATATTTCTAAACATGAAGAATATGCGGTGGATCTGGAAAAAACAGGAAATTTACTTGTTCCTGTTACTATTGCTTATCCAAATCTACCAACAGCACCCTGTGAACTTTGTGATGATGTTATTTACAGAATAGATGACGGTTCCATTGTCAGCGACATCCCAAAGCCTAATTTTTTTGAAAAAACACAGGCATTTTTCTCTCACCTGACCAAAGAAGCTTATTTTTTGATAATGGGATTCCTTATCCTATCTTATCTTTCAATCTTAAGTTGTAAAGAAAGATATCAATCCTTTACATACCATTTAAAATAAAAGGCTGCCATGTGGCAGCCTCTTTCTTTCAATTTACTTTTTATCTAACAACGGAAGATATTTTCCGTATCCTTTTGTTTCCATTTCAGCTTTGGGAATAAATTTCAGAGAAGCACTGTTGATACAGTAACGAAGTCCTCCTTTATCCTCTGGCCCATCTGTAAAAAGATGTCCTAAGTGAGCGTCTCCGGTTTTACTTCTTACCTCTACCCTTGTCATTCCGTGAGTACGATCCAGCTTTTCATCAATCAGACCTTTGGTAATTGGTTTTGAGAAGCTTGGCCATCCGCAGCCTGATTCAAATTTATCGGTAGAAACAAACAAAGGCTCTCCTGTAGTAATGTCTACATAAATTCCCTCACGGGTTTCGTTCCAATATTCATTTTGAAAAGCTCTTTCGGTACCATTTTCCTGCGTTACGTTATATTGTTCTGCTGTCAGTTTTTGCTTTAAAGCTTTTTTATCCTGCTTTTGATACGTTGTTGCTTTTGGAAGTGGGTTGGCTTTTTTCGCCATTTCAAAAAGTCCCGGTTCAATATGGCAATATCCTCCAGGATTTTTATCTAAATAATCCTGGTGATAGTCTTCCGCTTTATAGAAGTTTTTCAAAGCAATAGTTTCTACTACAACCGGTTTGCTATATCCCTTTGCCAATTTCTGAACTTCATTTTTTACAAGGGCCTCATCGGCTTTATCAGTATAATAAATTCCTGTTCTATATTGGTCTCCTCAATCATTTCCCTGCTGATTAAGGCTCGTAGGATCAATCGTTTTAAAATATAAATCAATTAACAGCTTCAAATCTACTTGCTCAGGATCATATTTCACTTTCACTGTTTCTGCGAATCCTGTTGTGTGGCTTACCACTTCTTCATAGGTTGGATTCTGAGTTTTTCCGTTGGCATATCCTACTTCTGTTCCTACAACCCCACGAATCTGCTGAAAGAAATGCTCTGTTCCCCAAAAACATCCACCTGCAAAATAAATTTCCCTGACATTTTTATTATCCATAATTTCCTGTTTTTCTTTTTTTATGTCTGTTTCAATAGGCTTATTCTTTTTAAAAAGCCCGCTTCCGGCAGCAAAGACTGCAATACCCAGAACAATTCCGAGTACAATTAATATATTTTTCATATTTAGCTTTTTATTCATTATTTATTTTTTTTCTAATATCATGAATCCAAATCCTAAAAGCATTAGATCTTTTAAAATAAAAAAGTCTGTGACAGGAACTCCATCTACTATTTTCCACATTCCCGGAGTCGTAAATAAATAACTTAATGTCACCAGAAAAGTAACAACCATTCCTATTCCTGCATATCTTTTTAGTACAGCAAATTTCGCACTAAATATCAGTAATAAAGCAATGATAATTTCTATCACTCCGATAAGATTTGATACAGTTTGGACGCTCATTATCTTATATACGAAAAAGGTTAAGAAATGGTTTTCCACCAAAGGCTTTATAGCTGCTGCTTCAGTTGGAGTAAATTTGAAAACCCCGATCCAAAGCAATATAAGCGCTGCTCCGAAAAGAGAAATATAATATCCCAGGGAATACCTTGATGAATGTTTATCCGATTGATTTACTGTTCCGATCATTTTTTTAGATTTTGAATTAATACTTTTATTGTTTTCAAAAGTATAGTCGGAACTATTTCAAAATCCTGACAAAATTTTTCTTAGAAATCTAGTTTTTCAATCATTTTATTTTTAAAATCCTGAATTTCAGATTCATTAATTTCAGCATTTTTTTCTGTCAGTGTCTTTCTAAAAATCTTATCCAGTAACTTCAACTTTTCATTATAGGCCTTACACCATTTACAGACAGCAATATGAAGGCTCAATCTCCTGTTTTCTTTGGGAGAGATTGTTTGGGCATTACGCTTTTCCATCAGCAAAGTGGCTTCACTGCATGGTAAAAATAATATATGTAGAATCTTTCTTATCATCTCTATACTTTTGAAAACCAATTAAACTCCAGACATTCTCTAAGCTGCATCCGGGTTCTTTGAAGGATCTTCCAAAGATTAGTCGTGGAAACATTCAATTCCTGACTCACATCGGACGCTTTTTTTTCTTCGAGATAATACATTTTTAGTAAAATTTTCCATCTGGTAGGCAATTCCTCGATGCATTCTTCAAGGGTTTTATTAAATTCCTGATTGTCTAACAGTTCAGATTCGGTGGAAACATTCCAGTCATTCAACACATCATTATTTTTCCATGACCCTGACTCATCAAAAAAGTGATCCAGCCTTACATTAGGCTCAGATTTATATTTTTTCCGGTAAAAATCAGCAATTTTTCTCTGAAGAATAGCCATAAGCCAGGTGAGTGGCTGGCTCTTCCCTTCAAAAGAATCATAATTGGAAAAGGCAGCAATAAAAACATCCTGAACAACATCCTGAGCATCTTCTTTATTGGAAAGCATATATAAAGCTTTCTTCAAAAGCGGTCCGGAATATTGATCTATCCAGCTTTTCAGAATTTCGTTTTTCATCATTATAATAGGTTGTTCTTATCTTATTTCAGATCTTAACGAAGGTAATAAGTTAAATGGAAATGACAAAAATTTTCTTGGAGTGAATGCTTGTTGTTGGAAAACGTAAAGACGCAAGATTTGAGATCATGAGACTGTTTTTAAAGCACAAGGATTTTATCTCCGGTAAAATTATACACTGTTATATTGGCCACGAATGCACGAATAACCTTATTCTATGGATTTATGTAAAGAAGATAATTCGTGCATTTATGGCAAAAATTAATGCTGGTCTTTGCATGTATCCGTAAAATAAAAAATGATATTCAATAGGTAGTTTTTACCTATTGAATATCATTTTGACGAAAGAAGAATTTCATTGATGAATTTAGATTCTTCGTTTCACTATGACAGAGCGAAATAATAAATTAATATAAAATTAGAGTTACCATAAAAATTTAAGAGTCTATAAGAGCATATATTCCTAACCATGAGTAATTATTATATCCGGCATTTGATAAAACATCCTTGAAAATATCAAATATTGGATATTAAATCACCTAAAAATCTTAAATTTGCATCTTATCAAAATTTGATATTAAAAAAAGCAAAAGCAATACTATGACATCACAAGAGATACGTCAAAAATTTTTAGACTATTTTAAAAGTAAGGAGCACCTTATCGTTCCTTCAGCTCCTATTGTGCTGAAAGACGACCCTACCCTTATGTTTTCCAACTCAGGAATGACGCAGTTCAAGGATTTTTTCCTTGGCTACAAAACACCTACGGCCCCAAGAATTGCCGATACACAGAAGTGTTTAAGAGTTTCAGGAAAGCACAATGATTTGGATGATGTAGGTAGAGATACTTACCACCACACCATGTTTGAAATGTTGGGGAACTGGTCTTTCGGGGATTACTTCAAAAAGGAGGCTATTGCTTTTGCCTGGGAATTACTGACTGAAGTATACGGAATACCAAAAGAGAATTTATACGTAACGATTTTTGAAGGAGATGCATCTGAAAACCTTAACAGAGACCAGGATGCTTATGATTTCTGGAAATCTCATATTGCAGAGGATAGAATCATCAACGGAAATAAGAAGGATAACTTCTGGGAAATGGGCGCAAGCGGACCTTGTGGACCTTGTTCAGAAATTCATATTGATTTAAGGACTCCGGAAGAAAAAGCTAAAGTTTCTGGTTTGGAACTAGTGAACAACGATCATCCTCAAGTGGTGGAAGTTTGGAATCTCGTTTTCATGGAATTTAACAGAAAAGCAGATGGTTCTCTGGAAAAATTACCTGCTCAACATGTAGATACAGGAATGGGCTTTGAGCGTCTTTGTATGGCGCTTCAAGGGAAATCATCCAACTATGACACTGATGTTTTTACTCCATTAATTGCGAAGGTTGAAGAACTTTCAGGGAAAAAATATACAGGAATTTTAGAAGATGAAAAAGATATTGCCATTCGTGTAGTTGTCGATCACATCAGAGCTGTCTCTTTTGCGATTGCAGACGGACAATTGCCTTCAAACGGAGGAGCTGGCTATGTTATCAGAAGAATTTTGAGAAGAGGAATTTCTTATTCTTATCGATTCTTAGATATGAAAGAACCTTTCCTTTACAAATTGGTTGCTGTTCTTCAGGAACAAATGGGAGCTTTCTTCCCTGAGCTTGAAAAGCAAGGAACTTTGGTAACAGAAGTCATCAAAAGTGAAGAAGATTCATTCTTAAAAACTATTGAAAATGGTCTGATCAGAGTTGATAAATTGATTCAACAGACCATTGCTGATCATCTGAAAGTATTACCAAGCGAAGAGGTTTTTGAATTGTATGATACCTATGGTTTCCCTGATGACTTGACAAGAATTATTGCTGAGGAAAAAGGATTAACGATTGATGAGAAAGGATTTGAAGCTGAAATGAAGAAACAAAAGCTTCGTTCAAAAGCGGATTCTGCTCAGAAAGTTTATGACTGGGTAACATTGGAAGAAAAACCTGAAACATTTGTTGGATACGACCAGATTGAATCTGAAACCTATATTACAAGATACAGAAAGGTAGAAAATAAAGACGGAGAATTTTATCAGGTGGTATTAAGCAGCTCTCCTTTCTACCCTGAAGGTGGTGGACAGGTTGGAGACAAAGGTGTTCTTGAGAATGCCACTGAAAGCTTCGAAGTACTGGAGACTAAAAAAGAAAATGGATTAATCATTTCTTTGATTAACGGTCTTCCGAAAGATGCAGGAGCTCTTTTCTATGCTAAAGTAAATGCAACAGACAGAAAGAACTCTCAGGGTAACCACTCTGTAACTCACCTTTTACATGAGGCATTAAGAGATGTTTTAGGAACTCACGTGGAGCAAAAAGGTTCTTACGTAGGTCCTGATTATCTGCGTTTCGACTTCTCTCACTTTAATAAAATGACTGAAGAAGAAATCGCCTTAATTGAAGAAAAAGTAAACCACAAAATCAAAGAAAGTATTGCATTACAGGAATTCAGAAGTATTCCAATTAAGGAAGCTTTAGAGAAAGGAGCAATGGCTTTATTTGGTGAAAAATATGGAGACCATGTGAGAATGATCCAATTCGGAAGTTCTAAGGAACTTTGCGGAGGGACTCACGTAAAAAATACCAGTGAAATCGGTCATTTCAAAATTACTTCTGAAGGTTCTGCAGCGGCAGGAATCAGAAGAATTGAAGCTATTTCAGGAGACAAATCAGAAGAATACTTCAAGGGTCTTGAAAAACAGATTATTGAACTTTCTCAATTGCTGAAGTCTAAAGATGTTGTAAGATCTATCGAGAAATTAATCGAGGAAAATGCATCATTAAAATCTGAAGTTGACGCTCTTAAAAAAGAAAAGGCAAAAGGAGAAATCGGTGATTGGAAAAATGCTTATGAGCAGAAAGGTAACAAACAGTTATTAGTAAAAAAGACTTCTTTAGATGCTGGATCTGTTAAAGATATTGTATTCCAATTGAAGAAAGAGATTCCAACTTCAGTAACGATCATTCTTTCTGATGCGGATGGCAAACCAATGATTACCGTAGGAGTTTCTGATGATCTGGCAGCAGATTATCAGGCAGGAGCTATTGTGAAAGATCTTGCTAAAGAAATCCAAGGTGGTGGTGGTGGAAATCCTGGTTTTGCTACGGCAGGTGGTAAAAACCTTGATGGATTGGAAAACGCTTATCAGAAAGCTTTGAATATTTAATTAATTCTTACCCTTTGCGGTTTTAAGGATTTCATTATCCTAATTTAATATAAACAATAATCCCTTTCAATTTTTGAAAGGGATTATTTGTATTTGCTAAATTTAGTTTACCTGTAAGTCATCATACAAATTATCAACTACTTTTTCTAAAATTTCTCCAGTTTCATTAAAGCTGGTATTGGTCAATATGGATATTCCTATATTTTGTTTAGGATAAATCACAAACCAATTCTGCATTCCGTATATGCCTCCATGATGTCTATAGATTAATTTATTCCCATTTTCTATGATGTACCAATGATAACCCTCCCAAAAATCAGAACCTTCTTTATATAATTTTTTATGAGATTCATTGACAATAAGATTGGATTGGTCAAGTTGTAATTTCATATATTTCACTAAATCCGGAGCCGTAGAGTGCAATCCTGAAATTCCACCCCATAAAGTTCTTTTGAAGTTAGGCATTAATTCGTTTTTATCGTTATAGCCTTTTACCAATCTTGTCTTATCATTTTCATTGAGTGTAAACTTGGTTTGGTTCATTTTATTGGGTTTCAAAACAAATTCAGTGACCAATTCCTCAAAAGGCTTTTGATACACTTTTTCAAGTATATACGCTGTCACCTCAGGAGCTGTGTTTGAATAATAATATACTTCTCCAGGTTTCGTTTCAATTTTGATGAGCTTTAATCCTTCAAAAAAGGCCTCTTTATTTTCGCTTTTTATTGGAAAATTAGGAAATCCACTTGTATGAGTGATAAGGTGCTTAATTCTTATAGGTTCCCCTTTGAATTCTAAATTGGGATAAGGTTCGTTAAGATAGATTCTAATATCATCATCCATATTTATTTTTTTATCAAGCACAGCTTTAGCGGCTATATAACCTGTAAAGGTTTTAGTTACAGAAGCTAACTCATAAAGTGTAGAATCGTTGGGTTTATTTCCTTTTCCAATCGTTAATTCTCCAAAATGCTTTATGGTGGATTCGCCATTTTTAAGCACTGCAACGGAAACAGAATGAAATCTTTTGTCCTCTAATAACTGAAGAGCATTTTTTGTTATTGCATTTTCAACATTCTGTTTACTGACTTGCTGGACACTTTTACACCCGACTAGGGATAAAAATAAAATAGGGATAAAATATTTCATGGTTAGAGTTTAGTTTTCTGATTAAGCGGTTAAAGAGTACATAACATTTGATTTTCGGCAATGCGTTAATCCAAATTATAAATTTGTTAAAAATAAATAATTATCCATTAAGAAAGTAATTTTATTCACTTAGGGTAAAGGGCCTTGCAAAAAAAGGTGATAGTGGAAATCTTGATTTTGCTACAACAGGCAATAAATTATTTATAACCGTTCTAATTATTGAACTTCGCTTAACAAATCCTGACCTAATCTTAAACTATTTGTTTTCTCGCCGTAAAGTCTAATTAACACTAGGTCTTTAGTTTTGTCATAATCGAAATTCAAAAAAAGTAATTATGAAAATTAACAAAACTATTGGAGCTTTGTTCTTTGCCGCTCTTATTTTCCAGAGCTGCAGTGAAGACAATAACGGAAGTGACAATAATTCTTCTGCTAACGACAAAATCAAGATTGAAAACTTCTCTAAAGAGTCCGCTTTTGTGTATGGGATGACTGGTTTTGAGAACTTAAATATTACCACGCTTATTTCCAGTTCTGATGTTCTTCCAGGTTCTCCTGATTTCGTTTTTGGAGGACAGCCGGACGGAATGGGAATTATGAAAGATCCTAAATCCGACGGTTATCTGATGATTACCAACCACGAGATTAAACAATCTGTATCAAGAGTATATCTGGATAAAACGTTCAGACCTGTAAAAGGAGAATATATTTTAAATGGGACCGGAGGAATGACAAGATTATGCTCTGCTACCTTGGCAACTCCCGAAATTCATGGCTTCAGTGCATTTCTTACTGCCGGAGAATCTGGTGAAGAAAGTATGGTTCATGCGCTGGATCCATTAGCACCAGCCTCCCAGGCATCGGATAAAACCAGAGTAAAACCTGCTTTAGGAAAAGCTTCTATGGAAAATGCAGTTCCTCTTCCTAAAGATGTTTCTAATGGAAAATCTTATATCTTAATTGGGGAAGATCAGTCTTATTCTTCTTCTCACCAGTCTGCAGGACAGCTGATTATGTATGTAGCAGACACTCAGGGAGACCTGAACAACGGTAAATTATATGCGCTGAAGAGAACAAATAACAACTATACTGAAACGGATATGACGAAAGGAAGCTCTTACGATGTAGAGTTTGTTGAGATTCCTAACGCCAAAAACCTTACCGGAGCTCAGATCAATCAGAAAAACATTGATAATAATGCTATCCGTTTTTCAAGGGTTGAAGATGTAGATTATAGAAAAGGGGCAGGAAAAGGAAGAGAGATCTACTTTACTGCAACTGGAGAATCTTCTGACGGTGTAAATCCAAAGCCGGGATTAACGATGTGGGGAAGAGTTTACAAACTTGTTCTTAACTCCGGAAATATGCTGACAGGAAAATTAGAAGTAGTTGCGGAAGGAGATTCTAACCCGGGTAATAACCTGATTAATCCTGATAATTTATGTGTAACTGAAAACTATGTTTACATTCAGGAAGATGGAGACTCCTATTACAAAGCAGCGAACCATGATTCTTATATCTGGCAATTAAATATCGCTACAAAGCAATATAAGCCATGGCTGAATATGAAACATAACAGAGGGAATTCTGCATGGAATACAGCATACAACCAATCCGGAGATCTTCAGAAATTCGGTTCATGGGAATATGGAGCAATGGTTGATATTTCTGATATCATCGGCGTTCCTAATACATTTGCTGTGAATATTCACTCTCACACATGGCAGCTGGATAAATTTAAAAACCCTGACGGTTCCGGAGTTAACACCAATAAAGAAGGTGGGCAAATCGTAATTATCAGAAACGTAGAAAAATAGTTTTAATTACTCTCTATTAATCAAAGTATCAACAGAAAATCACTGTTGATACTTTTTCATACTTATGAAGAAACTTTCAAAATATCCGATACTTCTTCTTTTATATTCTGCAACAGCTCTTTTTGTCCTTTCCTATTGTAAAAGTGAAAAACAGCAGCCAATATATGAAGACCTGGGTTCTGTAAAAAGCAGGATCATCACCACAAACACTGATTTTGAAAAACAGATCAATGAACTGAAAGCCCTTGTTTCCAAAGACTCTGATGAAAAGCTTCTTCAGGAGAAGTTTGAGAGTATCAGAAAGACTTATAAAAAAATGGAATGGGCCATAGAGTACTTCCTTCCCCACTCTGCCAGATTCATCAACGGACCGGCACTTCCTGAAATAGAAATGGATGAACATACAGAAATAGAACCTGAAGGGCTGCAGGTTTTAGAGGAAATGTTTTATCCTTACCAGAAAGAGAATAAAGATGAGGTGAACCGAATGCTCAACAAACTCATCAATAAAAGCAATACCATAAAAACTAATTTCAAGGTCATAACCATTAGTAAAGATCAGGTTTTTGATGCTTTGAGGCAGGAAGCTTTCAGAATTTCCAGCCTGGGAATTTCAGGTTTTGACACCCCCATTTCTGGAGTGTTTTTAAAAGAAATCCCTTCTTCATTGGAAGGCATTAAAGAAACATTGGAACAAATATCTACCGACAGATCAAAAAATAAAGCCCTGAAAAGTATTATCACGGAGATTAATGCAGCTACAGAAATCCTGAAAAAAAATACGGATAAAAATACATTCGATTATGTCAACTTCATCCCGGATCATCTCAATAAGATCACTACGCTGTTGCTTGATTTTAAAAATCAGGAAAAAATCCCGGATGTGGAGGTAACGACAGCATTAAACAAAAATGCAGCTACATTTTTCTCTAAAAATGCCTTCAATCCTAATGCTTTCACTCCCGGAAAAGAATATGCTTTTTCTGAAGAAAAGGCAGCTCTTGGACAGCAGCTTTTTAAGGATAACATGCTATCAAATAACAACAATCGTAGCTGTGCAACATGCCACATTCCTGAAAAAGCTTTTACTGATGGTCTTGCGAAATCAATGTCGCTCGAAAATTCAGAACTTGCCAGGAATGCTCCTTCCCTCAACTATGCAGGGTTTCAGCATGGTCAGTTTTGGGATATGAGGAAGGATGACCTGGAAGGGCAAAGCTCAGATGTTATCTCTAATAAAGAAGAAATGCATGGAGATTTAACGATCATTCTTGCTAAAATTAACCAAGATAAAAACTATCAGGCGGCATTTAAAAAGATTTATCATTCACAAAAGGCTGAGGTGTGGCAGCTTCAGAATGTATTGGCAAGTTATATACGTTCTTTAGCAAAATTCAATTCCAATTTTGATGAATATATGCGGGGAAATAAATCGGCAATGACCGAAAGTCAAAAGCGTGGCTTTAATTTATTTGTCGGAAAAGCCCAATGCGCGATATGTCATTTTATTCCCTTATTTAATGGTACCGTTCCCCCAACTTTCAAAAAAACAGAGCAGGAAGTATTGGGAATAGCTATCAATGGAGAAAATAAAACATTTGATAATGATCTGGGAAGAGGAAAGTTTCATGAAACAGTAGCTGCCTTACAGCATTCCTTTAAAACGCCTACTCTCAGAAACATTCATAAAACAGCTCCTTATATGCACAACGGAGGCTATACAACACTGAAAGAGGTCATGAATTTTTACAATAAGGGTGGTGGAAAAGGTTTCGGATTTAAGGTAGAAAACCAAACACTTTCTGATACCCCACTGCAGCTGACTGATCCTGAAATAGATGATATTATTGAATTTATGAAGGCTTTAGATGACCAATAAATAATCCGGTATTTAAACAACGGTAAAAAACTCTTGAACAGACAGAATTCAGGAGTTTTTTTATTGGAAATTCTCAGAAAATATAGAAACACCATCTAAAGGCAGAATTTGAAACGAGTGTTTTAGGAAAATATTCATCCTTATATTAGATGAAATCAATGTTATACTCTGTTAAAAACTTTTCTAGCACAATAAATATTATTAATTTTGACATAGTTTTTTTACATGAAAAAGGGGTTACAATTATTTTTTTTCCTGATATGTTTTTTGGGGTATTCACAGCTTAAAATTAAGGTTGTTGATGCTGCCAGTCAAAAGCCCGTTTCCAAAGCAAAGATTTTCTGTGGCAGTAACGTTCTTGGCTATACCGACACACAGGGAATTCTGGAATTTAAAGCGGAATGCAAAAACATAGAAGTTGAAGCAGAATCATACCAAAAGGAAACGGCCACTGTAGAAAGTAGTATGGAAGTTTTTCTGACCAAAAAAACTTCAAAAACCACCAATATTGAAACGGTAGTCATTGAAGATAAAAGTGATCCGAGAGCTTTAGAAATCCTGAAAAAGGTGAATAAACTCTTCAATGAAAATTCTCCTAAAAGCTTGGGTTCTTACGCTTATAAATCTTACGAAAAAATTTCTCTTGATATTGATCAGGACAGTCTCACTCAGTTCAATCAATATTTTAATGACCTAAACTTCTTCAAGAAAAAAAGAGAAAAGGATTCATTGAATAACATCAGTGCAAGAAAAATTTTTGCAAACAGTAAACTCTTCCTTTGGGAAAGAGCTCAGGAGTTTTTATACTCTAAAAAATATGGTGAAAAAATCAATATCCTTGATAACAGAATTTCAGGCCTGAAGCAGCCGGTCTATGAAATGATCGCTCTTCAGCAAAGTAACAGAGATATTGTTCCGGAACAGGTAAAACCGGAAAACAGAGGTCTTTACAGATACTTCCTTTCCGATACCATAGAACTTGACGGAAGAAAAAACTTTGTAATCCGATTTCGTGAGGTTAATTATAAAAATCCTGATAAAAAAAGAAAATACACCGGAGCCATCTATATTGATACTGAGACGTATGGAATCAAGAAGATTGAGAACTTCAGTAAAAGTAAAAACGACGGAATCATCACCAGCACCTGGATTTTTTATAACAACAAATGGTTCCTTGCCCATGAAACCACCAAGCTTAAAATGGGTAAAATGGCAATGGATGACAAGGAGCATACCGATAAAAAGGATAAAAAAAGTTTTGGCACCTATGCCTTTCTTACCTCAAAATATTTTGATTTCAAGTCTCCTATTGAAGAAAAAGCCCAGGATTTTAAGGGATATACCTTTTCTGTAAAAAGTATTGACGGGCATTCTCTTGACCGATACAGAGCCGAACCCCTCACTGAAAGGGAACAGAATACTTATAAAACCATTGACAGTCTTGGTAAAAAGTATAAAATTGACAGTAAAGCCCAGATCATTTCCGGATTGCTTAACGGACAGATCAGAGTGGGTGTTGTAGATTTTGCCGTGGATGAAATTGCCAATTATAACTCCTACGAAGGATTCAGACTGGGATTGAAGGCAAAGATCAATGAAAATTTCAATCCTTATTTCTCTCCTGATTATTATTTTGCTTACGGAGTAAAAGATAGAAGATGGAAATACGGGATGGGAATAGATATCAAAACAACATTGGAAAAAAATTCATTTTTCAGATTTGATTTTTATGATGATGTAACGGCTTCAGGGGAATTTTACAGAAGACTATGGAATTTCAAGATGAGGATGATGAATTTTGGAAATAACCTTAACAATGATAAATATTTCCACTTCAAAGGTGCTTCTATATCTTACCTGAATGATGTAACAAACGGTCTTACCCTTGCGCTTGCCGTAAGAAGAAATATTGAGGAAGCTCAGTTTGATTATCAGTTCATGGATGCCGGATCTTCATTCAAGAATTTCAATACCTTATTTACTTTAAAGTATTCACCGAATTCTACCAATATTATGACTCCTCAGGGAAAATCTCTGATTGATCAGAAATATCCGGAATTGTATTTCAATTATGAACAAAGTTATAAAATGGCAGGTGGAAGTTTCAATTATTCCCGTTTTGATGCCCTTTTTGTTCATAATTTTAAAACAGCAATCGGAACAACAGGTTTCAGGTTGTATGGTGGAGTGGTTTTAGGAGAAGCTCCTATCTGGAAGAACTTTACGATGAACGGGCTAGCCTCTCCCGGCAAAGATTTTAATTTTAACCTTACTTCATTCCTCGGATTTGCTACTTTGGAAGGCGGAAAATATTACAACGATAAATTTGTTGCTTATTATTTCACACACAAACTGCCTTTGTACTTTAAAAGCTTCGGACACAATGTTTCCAGCTTTGATTTTGTACTTCGTGGAACGATTGGAGACATGAAGCATCCGGAATACCACCAGTTCAGGTTTAAAAAATTGGATCACCTGTATCAGGAAGTCGGATTGGAATGGAATAACTTCCTTTCCAGCTATTTCAATCTGGGGTTATTCTACAGAGTGGGTTATTATGCTACTCCCCAATTTAAACAGAATTTTGCGATACAGTTTAAATTAAAATTCCTTGAGTTTTAATCAAAAAATTATACATACAAGAACATGCAAAGAATAGAAATAAAAGCGGAAGACTTTTTTGAATTATTAAAATTAAAAGATACTTCCATGTGGGCTATTTTCTCACAGATGATTGATGGGAATGAAAAAGAAATTATATTTTTAGATAAAGAGGATAAGATCCTTTTCAACTATATTTTACCAGCTGATGCAGAAAAACTGGAAGAAGATAGAAAAGAGTTCTCCAAACAGTTTGCTGATAAACTTGGTAGCCTAAATTAAAAGCCAATGAATAAGAATTATATTTTTTCTTTACTGGGTCTTCTTGTATTCAGTATCGGAAATGCTCAGAGCTATAAAAAGCCTTTAGTTTCAGCCATCAAAGAAGCTGATCTCAGAAAGGATATGTATGAACTGGCTGCGGATCAGTTCTGGGGCCGTGAAGCAGGAACACTGGATGAGTTAAAAGTATCGATGTGGTTAGCAGATAAAGCCAAGGAGGCTGGAATGAAGCCAGCGGGTGATCATGGAACTTTTTTCCAGTTTTTTGATATGTACAGACATCAGACTACTCCACAAAGCAGTTTGAAAATCGGAGATACTCCATTGAAATTATGGAAGGATTTTCTTGTTGCGGAACCTGTCAACGCTTCTATAGATGCTGAAGTTGTATATGCAGGAAATACAGAGCCGGAAGATCTTTCTACACTTAACCTTAAAGGAAAAGTTCTTGCAGTAAATGCTTCTGACAAAAACATTGATAAAGAAATGACTCTTTTTGTAAGAAGATATCCAGGATTTGTGAGAACAAAATACTACAACAAAGCGAGTGAACTGGGAGCAAAAGCAATCATTTTCATCACAGATGATATTTCTGAAAAAAGCTGGGTAGAAGTTCTTCCTCAAATGACCAGAGGAACCTATGGTGTAGAAGGACTTAGAGAAAAAATAACGAACAATATTCCTGTTCTTTGGATCAAAAAAGAGAATGCTGCCTGGGTAAAAAACAATCCTAAAGTTGCTCTTAACCTGATGACTGAAACGTATAAATATCCTTCAGTAAACATCATTGGGGAAATTGAAGGAACAGATCCTGTTCTTAAAAAAGAATATGTTTTATTAAGTGGACATCAGGATCATGACGGGATCAGACATCCTGTAAAAAATGACACCATTTACAACGGTGCTGATGATAATGCCAGTACCTGCGTCGCGATGTTAGCCATGGCAAGAGCTTACAAAAAGCAACCAGGAAAAAGAAGTATCCTGTTTGTCTTCCATGGGGCTGAAGAAAGAGGTTTACTAGGTTCAAGATGGCATGCTGCACATCCCGTAGTTCCGAAGGAGAGTATTGTAGCTGTGTTAAATGGTGATATGATCGGAAGAAATGATAATAATGAAGCGGCTTTATTAGGAGGAAATGCTCCCCATAAAAACTCTGAGGAACTTGTAAAAATGGCTGAAGATGCCAATAACGAGAGTACCAAGTTTAAGTATTTAAAAGATTGGGATTCCCCTAATCATGCTGAATATTTTTATTTCAGAAGTGACCATCTTCCGTATGCTAAAGTGGGTATTCCCGCCATATTCTTCACCAGTGTACTGCATGATCAGTACCACACTCCACAGGATGAATCTGAAAACATCAATTACAAGAAGTTATATAAAATGACAGAATGGATGTACAGAACTTCCTGGAAAGTTGCCAATGAGACTGAACGTCCGAAAGTAATTTCAAATTTTACGCTTGAACGATAAAATGACCAAATCCGGCTCACTGAAGTGAGCCGGATTTTTCTTGTTTTAATTCCACGGGTGCACCAATAAAATCATTAGTGCATTCGTGGTTAATAAAAATAGGGTTAGATTTTAGAATCATCTTTAGAACAACTAAATCAGCAGATTCATCAAAGACGGATCATTGTTCAGGTAGTTGACAAAAAAATCCTGCCTTTTCATGTTGTCCATTAGTGGTGTGAAGTCCTCTTTTTGTTTCAATGCAATTCCTACTACTGCAATTCCTTTTTCTTTTGAATTTTTCTGGGTATATTCAAAAAAAGTAATATCATCATTAGGCCCAAGCACATCCATCACAAAGGTTTTCAAAGCTCCGGGACGCTGTGGAAACCTTACCAGAAAATAATGTTTTAAGTTAGCATACAGCAAAGCTTTCTCCTTAATTTCTTCCATTCTGGTAATATCATTATTGCTTCCACTGATAATGCAAACCACATTTTTTCCTTCAATCTTATCTTTATACTTTTCCAAAGCAGCCACAGAAAGAGCACCGGCCGGCTCCACCACAATAGCATCTTTATTATATAAGGAAAGAATCGTTTCACATACAAGCCCCTCTTCTACCGTAACTACATCATACAATCTATTTTTACAAAATTCAAACGTGAGACTCCCTACCTTTTGCACTGCTGCACCATCTACAAAACGGCTTATCTTTTCAAGGTGAACGGGTTTACCATTTTCCAGAGCCTTTTTCATGCTTGCCGCTGCGGAAGGTTCTACTCCAATGATTTTGGTTTGGGGAGACAATTCTTTAAAGACGGAACAAATGCCTGCCGCCAATCCACCACCTCCTATTGGTACAAAAAGATAATCAATGGATTCATCAGACTGTTCAAGGATTTCCAATGCTGTTGTGGCCTGCCCTTCAATAATCGCAGGATCATCAAATGGATGGATGAATGTTCCATCATTTTCATTACAAAACCTCATCGCAGCATCTTTTGCTTCATCAAAGGTATCTCCCTGCAAAACAACATCAATGTAGTTCCCACCAAACATTTTAACCTGCTCCAGTTTTTGACCCGGAGTGGGTAAAGGCATAAAAATAGTTCCTTTCACTTTCATGGTACTGCATGCAAAAGCAACTCCCTGAGCATGATTTCCTGCACTGGCACAAACAATTCCCTTGGAAAGTTCTTCCTCTGGCATGGTTGACATTTTGTTATAAGCCCCACGAATTTTATAAGACCTTACTCTTTGAAGGTCTTCTCTTTTGAAGTGTACTTGAGCATTATAAACTCCTGATAAATTATTATTAACAGCTAAAGGAGTTCTGACACAAACATTTTTAAGTCTTTCGGCCGCTTGGTAAACTTTATCCAATACAGATAAATAGGTTTCTCCCGTCTTCATTTTTCTTTTGATATTAATTATTTTCTGGTCTCAGGCTTCGTACAGTTTTTCCTGCCTTCCACATTTCACTCTCTCTCAATTCTGTTAATTCAACTTCCAGTTTTTCCCGGTAATCAGGCTTACTGTTACTGTCAATGGACCTTTGTGCTTCATTTCCTTTAGCCACATTATCATACAATTCTTCAAATAAAGGCGAAGTTGCATCTCTGAAACGCTTCCACCAATCCAAAGCTCCTCTTTGAGCAGTCGTACTGCAATTCGCATACATCCAATCCATTCCATTTTCTGCTACCAGTGGCATCAATGATTGGGTAAGTTCTTCTACCGTTTCATTGAAAGCTTCTGATGGGCTGTGACCATTTTTTCTCAAAACATCATATTGTGCTGCAAATATTCCTTGTACCGCTCCCATTAAGGTTCCTCTTTCTCCGGCAAGATCGCTATACACTTCTTTTTTAAAGTCTGTTTCAAATAAATATCCGCTTCCTATGGCAATTCCCAGAGCCGTTACTCTTTCTCTTGCTTTTCCTGTTGCATCCTGATAAACGGCAAAACTACTATTCAGTCCTCTATCCTGAAGGAACATTCTTCTTAATGAAGTTCCTGATCCCTTTGGAGCTACCAAAAAGACATCTACATCTGCCGGAGGAACAATTCCTGTACGTTCATTAAAGGTAATTCCAAACCCATGAGAGAAATACAAAGCTTTTCCAGGGGTAAGATGTTGCTTTACTTTTGGCCAGTATTCAATCTGCGCAGCATCACTCAACAGATAACAGATAATCGTTCCTTTTTCTAAAGCTTCTTCTATTTCAAATAAAGTTTCACCCGGAACAAAACCATCTGCCACTGCCTTATCCCAGGATTTAGAATTTTTTCTCTGTCCTACGATCACATTAATTCCATTGTCTTTCTGGTTCAGTGCCTGTCCCGGCCCCTGTACACCATACCCGATTACCGCTACTACTTCATCTTTTAATACTTCCTGAGCTTTTTTCAACGGAAATTCTTCTCTTGTTACTACGTTTTCCTCTACTCCTCCGAAATTTAATTTTGCCATTTTCTATAATTTTATTTTATTGTTTATAATTTTGATTTCGCCTTAGCTAGCGTGTTCTATTGCTGTGAAATATGGGTTTTTATGATAATGAACCTCCAGTACATCTACTTGTTTTTCCATTTGTCTGGTGATCTTCTGAACAGATTCTTCGGATTCTCTGATCGTAATCACAAACTTTTTTATGTTCTCCGTTTCAGAGGGTCCCATATTAAAATTTGTCATCGAAATTCTCCTTCTTGAAAAAATAGCGTTGATCCTGCTAATCAGTCCCAAACAATCTTCTGTATAGGCTGTTATGGTATATTCTTTATTTTCTGTTTTCATATTTTCTATTTATTTTATGGTTGATTATTTAATACAATCTCCGAAACACTTTTCCCCTGAGGAATCATCGGAAAAACATTGTGTTTTTTTCCTGTCATTACTTCCAGCAGAAATGCACCTTTACGAGTAAGCATTTCATCAAGCGCTTCTTTTAGGTCTTCTCTCCGGGTCACTTTCCTTCCCTGAATATGATAGCCGTTTGCTACCTTTACAAACTCCGGACTCTGAATTTCCACGGAAGAATAGCGCTCTTCATGAAACAGCTCCTGCCACTGTCTTACCATTCCCAGATAGCTGTTATTCAGGATTAAAATTTTAACTTCAGGATGATACTGCATAATCGTTCCCAATTCCTGAATATTCATCTGAGCTCCACCATCTCCCATTACTGCAATAACAGGGAAATGATGCTCTCCGTAAGTTGCTCCTATTGCCGCAGGAAGACAAAACCCCATGGTTCCCAATCCACCACTGGTAATATTGGTTCTTGAATTTTGAAAATTGGAATACCTGCATGTTATCATCTGATGCTGTCCTACATCGGTTACAATAACCGCTTCCCCTTTTGTGATTTCATTGAGACATCTGATCACCTCTCCCATCGTGATCTCTTCTTCCTTAGGATACAGCTCATCATTGATGAGATTGATGCTTTCAACTTCCATGCAGTCTTTAAACCTTTGATGCCATTCCGGATGTTCTCTTTTTTGGATCAATGCTGTAAGAAGTGGCAAGGTTTCTTTACAATTTCCGAGAACCGGAACATCCACTTTTACATTTTTATTGATTTCCGATGAGTCAATTTCCAGGTGAATAATCTTGGCCTGCTTTGCATATTGATCCAGCCTTCCGGTCACCCGGTCATCAAAACGCATTCCTATGGTAATCAGTACATCACATTGATTGGTAAGAATATTAGGGCCGTAATTTCCATGCATTCCTACCATTCCAACTGCCTGTGGATGATCTGTAGGAAGAACACCCATTCCTAAAACAGTCCACGCTACCGGAATTCCTGATTTTTCCGCAAACTCCAAGAACTCACGCTCTGCTTTCCCCAGCATAATTCCCTGTCCGGCAATAATGAAAGGACGTTCTGCATGGTTAATGAGTTCCGCTGCCTGTTCAATACTTTCCAGCGATGGAACAGGATCAGGTTTATAACTTCTTAAGGAATGACAAGGATGATATCCTTTGTATGAAACTTTCTGTAGCTGGGCATTTTTTGTAATATCAATAAGTACCGGCCCCGGTCGACCCGATTTTGCAATATAAAATGCTTTTGCCAGAACTTCGGGCAACTCATTGGCATCTGTTACCTGGTAATTCCATTTGGTAACAGGGCTTGTAATGTTCATCACATCAATTTCCTGAAACGCGTCTGTTCCCAAAAGATGTTCAAACACCTGTCCCGTAATGCATACCAATGGTGTATTATCCAATAAAGCATCTGCTAATCCTGTCACAAGATTGGTAGCCCCCGGACCACTGGTAGCCATAACGACTCCTACTTTTCCGGAAACCCTGGCCAATCCTTGTGCTGCATGTACAGCTGCCTGCTCATGACGAACAAGAATATGCTCCAACTGATCTTTATAATCATAAAGCGCATCATAAATAGGAATGATTGCCCCGCCGGGATACCCGAAAACAGTTTTCACGCCTTCCTGAAGAAATGCTTCAAGAATAATCCGGCTTCCGCTCAGTTCTGTTGCTGTTGATTGATTTAAATTCTTCATGATGTTTGAGGTTAAATTTCATCCGTTACACAGCCTTCAGCAGCGGATGATACGGTTAATGCATATTTATAGAGCAATCCTTTCTTAACTTTCAGAGCAGGTTTTTGCCAGCCTTCCTTTCTTTTTTTGATTTCTTCTTCTGAAACCTTAAGTTGTATCGTATTGCGTATAGCATCTATTTCTATAAGATCATTATCTTCTACAAAGGCTATCAGACCACCTTCATGAGCTTCGGGAGTGATATGCCCCACCACGAAACCATGAGTTCCACCACTGAACCTGCCATCCGTAATCAAAGCGACACTGCTTCCTAACCCTGCGCCTATCAAAGCACTTGTAGGCTTCAACATTTCCGGCATTCCGGGAGCTCCTTTAGGCCCTTCGTTACGGATCACAATCACATCTCCGTGTTGTACTGTTCCGTCTGCAATTCCTTTGATGAGGTTCTTCTCTCCGTCGAATACGCGGGCTTTTCCTACAAACCGCTCTCCTTCTTTACCTGTTATTTTGGCAACACTTCCTTTTTCAGCAAGGTTTCCATATAGAATTCTTAAATGCCCGGTAGGTTTTATAGGGTTTGATAAGGGTCTTATGATTTTCTGAGTATTAAAATCCAATGTCGGAATATCTTCTAAGTTTTCAGCTAATGTTTTTCCTGTAACCGTCAGACAATCTTCATGTAACAAACCCTCTTCCAACAGATATTTCATTACGGAAGGTATTCCGCCATGCTCATGTAAATCCTGCATCAGGTATTTCCCACTGGGTTTAAGATCTGCCAACATAGGGGTACCATCGCTCATGGTCTGAAAATCATCCTGAGTAAGGGACACTCCTACACTTTTGGCCATGGCAATAAAATGAAGAACAGCATTGGTACTACCCCCTAAAACAACAATCACACGAAGGGCATTTTCAAAAGCCTTTCGGGTCATAATGTCTGAGGGTTTAATATCTTTTTCCAAAAGAATCTTTATGTATTTTCCGGCTTCCAGACATTCATCCTGTTTTTCTTTGCTTAAAGCCGGATTAGAAGATGAGTACGGCAGGCTCATTCCCAGTGCTTCTATTGCAGATGCCATTGTATTAGCCGTATACATTCCGCCACATGCACCTGCCCCGGGGCAGGAATTTTTGACCACCCCATCAAAGTCTTCTTCAGAGATCTCTCCTGCAATCTTTTTCCCTAAGGCTTCAAAAGCTGAAACAATATTTAAAGTTTCTCCTTTGTAGCATCCTGGGGCAATGGTTCCACCGTATACCATCAGTGATGGTCTATTCAGTCTTCCCATTGCAATGATAGTTCCCGGCATATTTTTATCACATCCGGGTAAAGCAATAAGTCCGTCATAATACTGGGCTCCACAAATAGCTTCAATGCTGTCTGCAATCACATCTCTGCTTACGAGTGAATAGCGCATCCCATCAGTTCCGTTACTCATCCCATCACTTACTCCAATCGTGTTAAAAATCAGCCCTGCCAATCCATGATTCCATGTTCCTTTCTTCACCACCTTGGCTAGATCGTTGAGGTGCATATTACAGGTATTTCCATCATAGCCCATACTTGCAATCCCGATTTGTGCTTTCTGCATGTCTTCTTCTGTAAAACCAATTCCGTATAGCATTGCTTTTGCGGCTGGTTGTTCACTATTTTGCGTGAATGTTTTTGAATATTTATTTAACATATTATCCCACATTTACTATTCTTATTATCTCTTAAAATGATCTTTTTTTGTTTAAATTTCACTCAAAACTACTGCTTGTAATATTTTCCTCATTTTCAATTTTCAGGAAAAATACAATATCCAATCGTTCAGAAAAAAGACATATCATATTAATAATCAATTATTTAAAATTTAAAAATTTACAATGACAAAACTCTTACTAATTTCAAATAAGCCTGTTGTACCTTTTCACTTGCTGTATCTTCCCATTCTTTAGTGAAAGGCACATCATCCAATGAATCCAATGCCACAATCTCAGCCGCCGTACCACAGAAAAATGCAGCATCAGCACCTCTCATTTCTTCAGGTTTAAAGAAGGTTTCCTTAACCGGAATATTCAGTTCATCACATATTTCAAAGACAGTCTGACGGGTAATTCCGGGAAGAATACTTCCCTTTGCCGGAGTAAATAATGTCCCGTCTTTTTCATAAAAAACATTGGCCCCTGAACTTTCTGCCACATTTCCATTTTCATCGAGTACTAAAGCTTCATCATACCCTTTGTCCTTTGCATCCTGACAAGCTAAAATTGAATTCACATAATGTCCACCGACTTTGGCTTCTACTTTAAAGGCCTTAGGATTGGGACGCTGAAAACCAGAAGTCATGATCTTCATTTTATCTGCGAGATAGCCGTTGCTCCATTCCCAAGCCAAGAGGGATAGGTAAGATTCTTTGCCTTTTGAAAGTGACATATTGGGCGAACAGGTGATCAGAGGACGGATATACGCATCTGCAAAGCCATTCAACTCCAATAGTTCATAAGTAAGCTCTGTAAGCTGATCTACGGAATAATTGAAGGGAATATGCATGAGTTCTGCTGATCTTTTCAATCTTTCATAATGTTCTTTTGCCTTGAAAATTCTGGTTCCATGAGCCGTGCTGTAAGATTTAATGCCTTCAAAAACTGAATATCCGTAGTGAAGAGATTGTCCGTAAAGATTGGTTCCTGCGTCTTTGGCTTTCATAAAGCTTCCATCAAAATAGATGACCGTGTCGTCGTTGTAATACATATTATAGAGGGTTAAAAATTAATAAAAGGGAATAAAAAAAGCCCTCTCACAGTGTGAGAGGGCTCAATATATGTACAGTCATACATCTTCCGTCTCACACACGTAAGGGAATAATAATGACGATAATAATTACTGCGAATAACTGATACATAGTTGTACTCTAAAAAATTAAACAAAAAAAAGCCGCTTCAAATAAGAAACGGCTTATATATTTTAAAGAAAAATCTATTCTAAAATGCCGTTTCCTGACTGTTGTAAATGACAACAGCTGCAATAGAAATGACAATAATATTTTTCTGATTCGTAAAATTCATACTGCAAATGTATAAACTTTTTAAAAACCCACAAGTTTTTTTATCACTTTTTATTTTTTCTGTAAAAAATGATTGACTGTTTCCTTTGCTTCAGCCACATCATGAACTCTTACAATTTTAGCGCCCTGCTCCAAAACTTTCATGTGTAATTTCTGCGTTTCCTCATTGATATCAAGTGGAGATTTCTCAAGAGGTTTATAGATAAATGATTTTCTTGAGATTCCGATCAACAAAGGAAATTTACCAAACCCAAGATATTCCACTTCATTGATCATTTTCATCTGATCTTCTACCGTTTTTCCAAAGCCAAAACCAGGGTCCAGAATAATATCTTTAACCCCTTTTTGTAACAGTTTATCGGTCTTTTCAGAAAAATACCGGTTCACTTCCAATGTTATATCTTCAAACTTTATTTTATCATGCATGGCTTCATAAGATGGATTCACATGCATCAAAATATAAGGAAGTCCTGTTTCTGCCGCTACATCAAACATTTTCTCATCATATTGGCCGCCTGAAATATCATTAATGATGTCTATTCCTTCATTGAAACCGAATCTTACCGTTTCAGCATAGAATGTGTCCAAAGAAATCAGTACTTCAGGAAACGTCTTTTTGATCTGAGAAATACGGTTTCCAATCCTATCAATCTCCTCCTCGCTCGTCAAAAACTCAGCGTTGGGACGTGTAGACTGTGGGCCGATATCAATAATTTCTGCCCCCTCTTTCAACAACTTCTCGGCATGTTCCAATGCCCTTTTCTCCTTGTTAAATTTTCCACCATCTGAGAATGAATCAGGAGTAAGATTCAGGATTCCCATGATCTTTGGAGTATCCAGTTGTACCAGTCGGCCATTACAGTTAATAGAATGGGTTTGAGGGTTTAAGGGTTCGAGGGTTTGAGGGTTTGAAATCATAGGAGTTTATAAATGATGAATGATAAATGATTTTATCTCCTGCAAAATTAGTGATTTGCACTTGGAATGCGAAGCTCATGTCCAGAAATTAGATCTCTTTAATTACTTATTTCCACCCGATACTCTCACACTCTCTTACACTCCTACTCTAAAACCCTATAACTCTCAAACATGATTCCCCTCAGACTCGTTTCATAAACAAAACCGAATTCGTATATTTGGAAGATTAAGAAATTTTATGTCAAAAACATCAGTACAGTTCGAGAAAATTATCAGTCAGTGTCGTGATCTTTTCAGTAAAAAGCTACAGGATTACGGGCCAGCGTGGAGGGTTTTAAGACCCAGTTCCATTACGGATCAGATTTATATCAAAGTCAACAGAATCCGTACACTGCAAATGACTGATGTAAAAATGGTGGATGAAAGTGAGGAAGATGAATTTATTGCGATTGTCAACTACTCTATCATTGGACTTATTCAGCTTGAAAAAGGGCTTTCCAATGATTTCAATGAAAACAAAGAAGAAATTTTAAGTTTGTATGACAAATATTCCCAGGAGGCTCAGGCTTTAATGGAAAGAAAAAATCATGATTATGGGGAAGCATGGAGGGATATGAGAATCTCTTCAATTACAGATTTGATTTATCAGAAAGTATTAAGAACCAAACAAATTGAGGATAACCAGGGAAAAACTATTGTATCTGAAGGCCTTGACGCCAATTATTTCGATATGCTGAATTATGCTGTTTTCTGCCTGATTAAATTCTCTGAACAAAAAAACCAATTCGAACCCAAAACTATTTAAAGAATGAAATTACTTGATTTACACTTAAAAAACATAGGTCCATTTCTTGATGATACAATAGAATTTGCAACTTCTGAAAATTCTAAAAAGCAAGTAACAATAATAACTGGAGAAAATGGTACTGGAAAAACTATTATTTTAGATGCAATCCGTGGATTATTCTTAGGAGTCAATAATTATGATTCTAACCTAAAAAGGAAAATAACACACGAAAGCTTTTCATTAACATTATCTCTTTTATTAGATAATAATAATACTCAATTAACCTCTGAACAGTATAATGAATACTACAAATCTAGTTTTAATGTAAATCCAGTTCTAAGCAATAAATTTTCTGATAATACAAAATCTAAAGGAAACTTCTGGATTACAAATTATTGGACTTCACAAAATGATAATCAATCCTTTAACATAGCTAGTTTAGACTTTATAAAACCAGAAGATTATCTAATAAACAGTTTAAGTGGAATCCAGAAAAATGCTGAAACAACTAAAATTATTACTTTTTTTGATTATTATAAATCATCTGATAAACTAGAGCAAAGAGAAGAAGGTGAATTTATATACAATACTATCAAAAGAATTTTTAGTGTTAGCCTTAATCGTGGTGAATTACAGTATGTAGATAGAACCTCATTATTACCTATAATAAATATTAATTCTACTGAAATTTCATTAGATAAATTAAGTAATGGAAATCTATACTTAATACAAAGAATGCTCGGGCTTTTATCGCAAATGTATTCAGTTTATAAATTAAATAATTTACCATTATATGAGATGCTCGAAACTCCTGGTGTATTATTAATAGATGAAGCTGAAAATCATCTTCACCCCAAGTGGCAAAAAACCTTTATAAACTCTATTTTAGAAATTTTCCCCAATCTTCAAATTATAGCGACAACACATTCTCCTTTTATTGTTGGCTCAGTGGAGGGTGCTAAAGTTTATGTATGCGAATTCCATAATAATCATTCCAAAATAAAAACAATAAATACAGAGTATTCTAATAAGCCTATTGATGAGATCTTAATTTCAGACATATTTTCTACAACACAACCATTCGCTAATGAAGAAATAGTAAGTTTATTAGAAATACGAAAGAAAGCCATAAAATCAAAAGATAAACAATTAGAAAAAGAGATTGAAAAAAAATTGATTAAAATCAATCCCCAATATTTTTCATATTTAGAATTAGATAACTTATTAAATTCAATAAAAGAATGAGGCATTTAAGAAGGTTATCCATTCCGACTATTTTAGAAAACAAACATGAAGAATGGACGAAAAAATTTTTAGAAAAAAAAACAACTCATCCAAAGCTTAGGCCTGATAATAGCAAATATGCTCATAAAGATATTGTAGAAAAATTGCATTCTATAAGTTCTCACAAATGTTTTTATTCTGAAGAACTACTTAAGGAAAACTATAAGGAAATTGATCATTATATAGAAGTGGATGAAGAACCTGATCTAGCTTATTCATGGGATAATTTATACTTATCAAGTGAAATTTGTAATAACAAATTACCTAATAAAGATATACCTACTACTGAAACACTCAATCCTTTCATAAATAATGATCAGCAAATAGAAGAAAATTTATATTTTGAGGATGAATATATCTTATCAAATACTATTTTAGGTGAGAAAACAATATCCAAATTTAGATTAGATAATGAAAAACTGGATAATAAAAGAAGAAAAGTATTACAAAAATTTCACCAACAATTCCTTGAAATTAAGGATGAATTAATTAAAGATGGAAGAAGTTATTATAGTGAAGAAGAACTAAAAAAATTACAACGATTTGCTCACTTCTCTTCCCCGTTTTCATTGATGTTTAAGTACACTTTAAAAAAACATAATCTGTTATGAAAATAATATTACGCTTTATTATTGCTGTCATTTTTATCCTTTCCGGCTTTGTAAAAGCTGTGGATCTGGTAGGATTCTCCTTTAAGATGGAGGAGTATTTTTCACCTGCAGTCTTCAATATGCCGTTTTTTGAAAAATTTGCGTTGCTGTTTTCAATTATTGTCGTTGTACTGGAACTTTTCCTTGGATTTATGCTGCTACTGAAAATGAAGCTTAAATTTACCTTATCAGCTTTAATAGCACTTTGTGTGTTCTTTGGATTTCTTACCTTCTATTCTGCCTATTTCAATGTGGTTACAGATTGCGGATGTTTCGGAGATGCTATTAAATTTACGCCTTGGCAGAGCTTCTTTAAAGATGTAGCCCTCCTTATAGGGCTTATTCTTCTGTTTGTTTTGTATAAAAAAGATTTCCGTAAAACGGATGAATATGGTACTAACAGAAAAGAATCTACAGGCAAATTCAAATATTATATTTTCGCAGCGTTTTCTCTGGTGATGATCTACATTATGGCTCAGGGAATTATGCATGAACCAATGATTGATTTCCGTGATTATAAAATCGGGACAGATATTAAAGGAGAGAAAGAAAAAATCAATAAAAATCCTTCTGAATACAAGACTTTTTACTCCCTTAAAAATCAAAAAACAGGGGAAGTTGTAAAAGTAAACCAGGATGATTACATCAAGGAAACAAAATACTGGGCAGAAGGTTCTCCATGGAAAATTGAAGATGGAAAAAATGAATCTGTTCTTGTAAAGGAAGGATATAAATCTGAGATTGTAAAATTCAAGATTGAAGATCCTACAGGAATGGAACTTACCGATGAAATCATCAAAGCTCCAAAAGCAATTCTGGTATTTTCTTATCATCCGAAAGAGGTTTCTGCGGATCTTCTTCAAAAGGTAGAAGCTAAAGTAAATGCTCAGAAAGGAGCCCTTATCTACGGAGTTTCAACGGATCAGAATACTTTCAAAACGATTAAAAATGCAATGATGGATGGTACTGCCATTAAAACCATCGCAAGAAGCAATCCATTTGTATTGATTCTTCAAAATGGAAAAATAATTGACAAGCAACCTGCTAAAGATTACATTAAATAAGCCAAGTTATGGAATCAAATTTTGAATACATCAGCGGAAATTATATTACAGAAGAAAAACTATGTGATATAACAGAAATTACGAAGGACAAACTGAATGTACTTATTAAAAATCATTTGGTTCCGGAAGCTTCTTATGTAGTCTCCAGAAGTATAAAAATTACCTCTCCTCTTAATGATGAATTTCAAGCTGAAATTACGGAGAAGTACTTTAGTAAAAACTGTGTTTCATTGATTCAGAAGAATAAAGAAACGAAAGATTTCCATACATATAAAGCAGAATTCAGAGAAAAATTCATTCAAAATCTCATGAAGCATCCTGATAGAAACGTTGCCTATCATAATGTTTTTAATAATGATCAGGAAAAACTTGAGGAGATCTTTGAGAGTGAATGGGAAGCTTATTGTAACGGGATATATGGAATATGTACCATCAATTCTACTGAAGAAGAAATTGTAAAGAAGGAAATTGCTGTAAAGAAATTAATACATTTCAACACCTTATTTTCTCAAAAAACACTGAATGAAAATGAGACTGAAGAACTTATACAGCTGAATAAAGAATTCAATGAAGTCGCTGAGAGATTTGCTCCTTACCAAAGAGCGTCCAGTAGCAGAGGTAAATACCTCGACAAAATTTTAGAAAGCAATAGCTTAAGCTATTTAATAAAGAAATATTAAACATTATGCAAAAATCAAATAAATCAATCGCAGGTTACCACTTACTAATGATCCTTTCTTCTGTAGACGGAGAGTTTGCTCCTGAAGAAGGAATGCTGGTACAGCAATATCTGGCGGATGAATTCCCCTTCAGAATGAACCTTGACAATGAGCTGGAAACATTGGCTCTTTTACAACCTGAAGAATGGAAAGATCACTTTGAATTTCATGGAAGATGTTTCCTTGATGATTCTACAGAGGATGAACGTGTAAAGTTTGTTCAGTTTGCCAAGTCACTGATTAAAGCAGACAATAAGGTTACTGAAGAAGAACACACCTTCTATGTTCTGCTGAAAAACTTATGGGGATTATAATTTCTCCCAAAAACAAAAAAATACCATGAAGAAAATTTACCTAGGATTATTAGTAATGAGTGCATCTACATTTCAATCTCAGAAATTTCCGGATTTGAAAGCTCCTGTTGCAGAAAAGCAGGAACATATCAGAGAAATTCACGGTGATAAGGTCAATGATCCTTATTACTGGATGATCGATTATTTCAAAAAAGGAAAAGATTCTACCAAAGTTGTTGATTATTTAAAAGCTGAAAACACTTATTGGGAAGGCATGATGAAAGATACAGAACCTTTCAGAGAAAAGCTTTTCCAGGAAATGAAAGCCAGAATCAAAGAGAAAGACGAATCGGTTCCGGTTTTTAAAAACGGATATTATTACTATACCCGTACAGAAGCAGGAAAACAGTATTTTAAATATTGTAGAAAAAAAGGCAGCCTTACTGCTCCTGAAGAAATTCTTCTGGATGTAGACCAACAGGCTGAGGGTCACTCTTATTATTCAGCTTCAGGCTTCAGCATCAGTCCGGATAATACGAAAATGATTTATGGTGTGGATGATGTATCCCGAAGACAGTATAAATTATTTTTAAAAGATCTGTCAACAGGAAAAACCGTTGATCTTGGCATTAAAAATACCACAGGATCAGCCACATGGGCGAATGATAACAAAACAATATTTTATACTTCCAAAAACCCTGAAACTCTTTTAACGGAAAAGATCTTCAGACATACTCTGGGAACTGATTCTTCAAAGGATGTCCTTGTGTATGAGGAAAAGGATAAAACCAACTATATTGGTGTAGGAAAATCCAAGAATGAGAAATTCATCATGATCTATTCTCAGGCTACCACTTCTTCCGAAACCAGATATCTTGATGCTAATGATCCCAATGGAACATTTAAGGTTTTCCAGCCTAGAATAAAAGATGTGCTGTATGAGGTCACTCCACTGGAAGATAAATTTTTGATCACCACCAATAAGGATGCTCTTAATTTTAAAGTTGTAGAAACTCCTTTAAACAAAACAGGTGTTGAGAACTGGAAAGATTTTATACCCCACAGAAAAGAGGTTCTGATGGAAGGAATTTCCGAGTTTAAAAATTATCTGGTGTTCAGTGAAAGACAGAACGGGCTTGCTCAATTAGTGATTTATGATAGAAAAACAGGTAAAAAAGATTTTCTGAAATTTGATGAAGCTGCTTACACTGTTTATCCATCAGGAAATCCTGAGTATAACACAGATAATTTCCGTTTCGGATATACTTCCATGATTACTCCAAGTTCTCAGTATGAACAAGACTTAAAAACCGGAAAAAGAATTCTTCTGAAACAACAGGAAGTTCTTGGCGGTTATAATAAAGAAAACTATACTACTGAAAGACTTTTTGCCACGGCAAAAGACGGAACTAAGATTCCTATTTCAATTGTTTATAAAAAAGGGTTCAAGAAAGATGGTAACAGTCCGTTATTACTGTATGCTTACGGCTCTTACGGAAGCTCTATGGATGCTACCTTCAACAGCAATCGATTAAGCCTTTTAGACAGAGGTTTTGCCTATGCTATTACTCACATCCGTGGAGGACAGGAAATGGGAAGACAATGGTACGAAGACGGGAAAATGATGAAAAAGAAAAATACATTTACCGACTTTATTGATTCCGGAGAATATCTTGTAAAAGAGAAATACACCTCTCCTAAACACTTATATGCTCAGGGAGGAAGTGCAGGAGGTCTTTTAATGGGAGCTGTAGCTAACATGAGCCCTAACCTATGGAACGGTGTTATTTCACAGGTCCCTTTTGTAGATGTTATTAACACCATGCTTGATACAAGTATTCCTTTAACAACCAACGAATATGACGAATGGGGTAATCCAAACAACAAGGAAGCTTATCTCTATATGAAATCATACTCTCCATACGAAAATATAGAAAAGAAAAACTATCCGAATCTATTGGTAACAACAGGTCTTCATGATTCTCAGGTGCAATATTTTGAACCTGCAAAATGGGTGGCGAAACTTAGAGATATGAAAACAGATAAAAATGTTTTATTGTTAAAAACAGACATGGATTACGGTCACGGAGGAGCTTCCGGAAGATTTGATTATCTGAAGGATATTGCTTTGGTATATGCTTTCATGTTTAAATTGGAAGGAATTAATAAATAATCTAAATGAGAAAAATACTAGTCTTGGCTCTGTTTTCCATTGCAATGGGGCTCACTGCACAAAAGAAGGAATACGATCCAAAAGTAATGGGATGTTATAAAGGTTCTGAGGTAAACCAGCAACAAGAAGGGCTTTCAAAATATTGGGTATCATGTAGACTTGAAAAAGGTAAAAGCATCTTAATGTTCGTAGCCATTAATCAGGATGGTGAAGTAATACAGAATACTGAAAACGGTAGCTGGTGGACTAAAGATGGAAAGTACTACGAACTTCATAACACTGATAATGTTACTGATATCTATAATTATAAAGTACTACCTACTGGTGATGTTGAGTTTCAATCTATTGAAACGATGGGTAAAAAAGACACTACCTATACTTTTATTGATACAAAAATAAACGAAGATTAAATAAAAAATAATTATGAGAAGAAAAATAGTTGCAGGCAACTGGAAAATGAACAAAAATGTAATTGATGCACAACAATTAATGATTCAATTGCTAAGCTATAAAAACAACAATGCTACCAACTGTGAGGTTTGGATCGCTCCTCCTTCATTATACTTAATGATGGCTAAAGACATCTTTGAAAAGGATGAAATCGGTGTATTTTCTCAGGACATGAGTGAGCACGAAAGCGGAGCGTACACAGGAGAAATTTCTGCGGATATGCTGGAATCTATCGATGCAACAGGTTCTTTAATCGGTCACTCTGAAAGAAGACAATACCACGGAGAAACAGATTCTCATTGCAACAGAAAGGTAAAATTAGCTTTAGATAGAGGTCTTACTCCAATCTATTGTAACGGAGAAACTCTTGAACAAAGAAAAGCAGGACAACACCTTGAAGTGGTGAAAAACCAGACTGAAGTAGCTCTTTTCACGCTTTCTGCTGAAGAGATCAAAAAAGTAGTTATTGCTTACGAACCGGTTTGGGCTATCGGAACAGGAGAAACAGCAAGTCCGGAGCAAGCTCAGGAAATTCATGCACACATCAGAAATATCATTGCTGCTAAATATGGGCAAGAGGTTGCTGATGAGGTTTCCATCCTTTACGGAGGTTCTGTGAAACCTGATAATGCGAAAGAAATCTTCTCTCAGCCTGATATTGATGGAGGTCTGATTGGAGGTGCTGCTTTGAAATTAGAGGATTTCTCTAAGATTATTGAAGGTTTCAATTAAAAGAAGCAACATAAAAAAGAGGCGGTCTCTAAAAGATAATATAATACTCCAGGAATCTGCTAAATGGCAAAAGCTATCAGCCAGATGACTATGAGAATCATTATTTCTTTGAGACCGCTTTTTTATTATAAAAAACTATATTTACACTTGTTTTGATTTTTAGGAAAAATTAGTGGGGGCCAAGAAGGATAGGAAGTGAAGAAATCCTAAAGAATTTTATTTTTTATACATCACTTAAAACTACTTAAATGGATTTTTTAAAAACGATCGCTATCATATCTGTTTTTATATTATTCCTTCTTATTTTCTTTTTATTGACCATCAAATCTACTAAAAAGCTTTCCAATCAACTTTTTGCAGGATATCTTTTTCTGACAGCTATTGATGCTGCCGGAGTTTTCATTGCTGAACCTATCATTAGCATTTATCCAAATTTAGAGATTTTCAGGTGGACCATCATATTATTGAACATTCCCCTATTCTACTTGTATGTTTTATCACTTTGCTATAATGACTTTCAATTAAAAAGTAAATTTCTGTTACATACAATTCCTTTTATCGTTATCAACCTTTTGTTGGCTTCAGGAATTTATGGAGCTGATGATATTGAAAAAAAGTATTTCTTCAAACATCATCATCAAACCTTTGAAATGATTATTTTCCAATATTTGATAGAAATCCAGTATTTAGTTTACACTATTTTCATTTTCATGATTTTGAGAAGAACCCAAAATCTCTATCTCCAAAATCAATCTTATTCTGCCAATTTAGTCTTTAAATGGTTGTTTCAAATAACCTTACTTTTTACAGCTGTTCATTATTTTGCAACCTTTAAAAATATATTGAGATATACCAATGATCACCAACTTCTGATTTTCATTAATGGATTTCTGGATATCATTGCATTAATTGTCGCCAGCTGGTTTGTTTTAAAAGCATTAAAATATCCTGAGTTTTTTAGAGGAGTTGATACTCAATTACAGATCATAAACGATTTAAAAGGTGAAATACCTCCGAAGATCAAATCAGAAGACCAACAAAAGATCAACGATAACAGGATCAATTTTCAAATCGAATTACTGAACAGATATATGGTAGAAGAAAAGCCTTATTTAGATCCAGCTCTTACAGTTCAAAACCTTGCAGCGCAAATGAATATGCCCACCCGGGAATTATCCGTTTTAATTAACTCAAATATGAACCAGCATTTTTTTGATTTTGTGAACACATACCGCATCGAAAATGCAATGGAATTATTAAAAAATCATTCTAAAAAAGATTGCACTGTCTTAGAAATCTTATATCAGGTTGGCTTTAATTCAAAATCATCATTTAATACTGCATTTAAAAAACATACTACTTTAACCCCTACAGAATACAGAAACACCTTTTATAAAGCGAATTGATCACTCCTTTTTATTTGGTTCGACTTTTTAAAATCGGTCGTTTTTTTGGAAGATAATGATTCAAATTTGTCTGCTATAAAACAGAGACTACTCTGTCTCACATAACAAACAAAAGAATTATGAAAACAAAGAAAACATTTTTCACCTTATTATTTTTAGGAATAAGCGTTTGGGGATTTGGACAAGACACAATAAGGCTAAAACCTTATATTGAAAACATGAAAACTGTAGAGGTAATTATTGAAGGGGAAAAGTATAATTTCCTTTTTGATACCGGAGGGGGTGGGACTCTTATTTCTCCAGAGATCGCAAAGCATTTTAATAAAAAAATATATGGAAGTGCTACAGGTTTTAGAATGAGCGGAGAAATTATTAAAGTTCAAAAGGCAGATCATATTTCAATGACTATAGGTTCTGAAAAAATAGACCATCCAACAGTAGGTGTTCTAGATATTATGACTATTCTGCCAAAAGAATTTCCCAAAATAGATGGTGTTATTTCTTTAAAATCATTTACTGATCATATTCTTACTCTCAATCTTGCTAAAAATACCATTATTATTGAAAGTCATTCATCATCAAAAAAAGCAATACAGAGAAAACATCTCGTTTCCAGTAGATTTGCCAATGGCCTGGAAGCTACTGAACTTAATATTTTTTTGAATATCCCAAAAGACAATCAGTCATACTGGTTTCTTCTTGATTCCGGAAACAGTGGCCCATTACTTTTATCTACAAAAACTGCTGCAACCTGGAAACTATCAAAAGACAAGAATCAAATGAATTCTGAGACCCCATTTATTATTGGAAAAAAAACATTTATCTCAAAGTCATTTACAAGAGATATTATTTATGATGGCGTGCTCAATTTTGAGGCCATGTGCCGCTATATTTTCACAATTGATTTTAAAAATAATAAAGTTTGGATTGAATAGGTTGAACAAAAAGCATCTTTCTTCCAAATATCTCTTATTTTCTAAACTAATTATCAAGGTCAATAATAAAAAACGGCGGGATAAATCCCGCCGCTTTCCGTTAAAAAAATCTAATTATTGAATATCGACTATATACATAGTTCCCTTGTCTACCTTCCCCGTTTTAGGTAGTATCTTCGCTTTAGGATTTCCGTTTCCATCATCTACCACCCCAAAATCATCATCATTGAAAACAGCTAGTTTATTGTTTCCTAAATAAACAATCCCTTCAAATTTATCATGTTCATATCCTAATTTTGCAACCAGATCTGCGGCTATTTTTTTTGAAACAGGTTTAATTCCTGCTTTGGTAAGCTCATCCCATGTACACTGCTCCAGGGCTTTTCCGTTTACCTTCATCCCATCTACCGCTGCAAGGTCGGTTCCGGTTACATCTGTTGCATCACTTAGGTTGATTCTGTATACTTTTTTAATTCCGCCCTGTGTTCCGAAATTACCATCTCTTTCAATGACAAGGAATTCATTATTGCCTAATGCTGTAATATCACAAACCGAATCGGAAGCTCCACCATCTTGTTTATATAGATATTGTTTCGTTTGCCCCGTACTGATATCGAAAGTTACGATTCTCGTTAAGGTTGTATTCGTTGCCAGCGCCTTTGAAGGAACAAACATCATCGATTGTATGGTTCCTACCAGTGTTTTTCCGTCCGGAGTCATACAAAGGCCTTCCATCCCTCTGTTCGCTCTTCTTTTAGCTAACACTGCAGGTAGTTTTCTGTTTCCTGTATTTACCCCAATCGGACTTATTCTTTCTAACTCTACTCCATCAGCGTTATAATGAACGATGTGTGGTCCGTATTCATCAGAAACCCAGAATGTCCCGTCGGGTGCTGCCACAATACTTTCACTGTCTAAACCATATTTATCCGTACCCAGAATATTTCCAGCCGCATCATAAGCCACTTCTCCCGTGCTTCCCATTCCTACAGGATTTGGAAGTCCTGTAATAGGCTGACCGGATGGGTTTTTAAGTTTAATATATTTAATGACTTCCACATTCCCTTCTGCATTAATTTTAAAATGCATTATCGTTGGTGTAAAATTGGGGGTTAAAAACTTTTTCCCACTTAGGTAATCTGTGTTCGGGCCACGGTCTGTAATGACATAAAATTCTCCTTTTCTTGTAGGATGGGCGGCTGCGCCGGATCCAAATCCGCCATTAATAACATCCACTCCGTTTATTGTTGCCATTTTTGAAAACGGAAACTCCTGAGGAAGCTTAGAATAATTAATATCCTGGTTATTTACATTGTTGTCATCATCTTTACTGCATGACCATAATGAAGCCATCATCAAAGCAGATAATAGTAGTTTTTTCATATTAACTTTTATGGCGCGAAAGTATAACTTGATTATAAACTGATCTTAAATGTAATGCTAATTGTATTTTAACAATATAACCTTGAGATGAATTCAATATAAACAATAAAAATTGAAATTTAACTTCGAAAACCCAAAATTAAAACCCAATTCATTATCAATCAATAAAACCCATTATTAAAAATACAATTCAACATCAGAAAAAACTGAACATTGCTATGTAATTCACAAAACAGACATCAAAAATTTATATGATATATTTGCACCGTTTTTAAGGTTGAACACTGTTCACAATAGGGAATCAAGTGAGAATATTATTCAAATCTTGAGCTGTACCCGCAACTGTAAGCTGTTTTTACCTATAGCTATTAATTATACCACTGGATCAACATCCGGGAAGGTTGGCTATAGGATGCGAGCCAGGAGACCTGCCTTAAATACCCATTTAATTTCAGGATGAAAAATCATCCTGTCAATAAATAAGTTTCGGGAATAAAACTTTAATTTAATTATATTATGAGAAAAATCTCTCTTTTTTTCTTACTGCTTTGTATGCAGTTTTTCTTTGCTCAATTCACTGAAAACGACATTAAGTTTTGGGTAGGAACCGGCTCCAAAAAGGCTTACTTCATTGCCGATTTCAATGACACTAATACACCTGCCTCCTATGCGTGGGGCTATCGTTTTGATGGTAATAATTTAATGGCGGAAGACATGATTAATGCGATTGCGGCGGCAGAACCTGCAATAGAGGCTGATATTCCTTCAGGGTTTTTATACAGTTTCGCATACAATAACCATACTCCAAGTACAGATGATTACTGGATTACCTGGTCTGGTCCCAATGCCGGGAATATGTCCAATCAAAATAATGGTGTAGGTTATACTGTTTTAACAGATGGATTGTGGTTTGGTATTACCTATGGTCTTGATGAAATCGACACTCCACCATCAGCTCCTGTACCGGCTTACAGCTCCCAATGGTATACCTCATCTCAAATTACCAATTGGATTGGTACAGGAACTAATAAAAGTCTTGTTGTTGTAGATTTTGGAACCAATAACTCTCATGGTGAAGCCAACTCCTTCGTTTTTGGAATTCAATATAATGGCAGTATAACAGCAGAACAGGCTTTACAGCTAATTCAATCCCAAGCTTCATATTTCAATTTCACTTCTGGCAATAATCAAATTTCCAGTCTGTCATTAAATGCCTTCACGGGAAACAACTCTGGAGCAGAAAACTGGAAATTATATACAGGAAAAGATCTTTCCAGCTGGCAGAAAAAGAATGATCTTAGCCAGATACAATTGAGTAACAATAGCTGGTTGGGATTAAGCTTCGGAGAAAGAAGACCTTTCACTCCTACTGAGGCAAGTAACGCTACATTATCCGTCTCTTCTGTAAATAAAAAGGCCTTATTCAATATTTATCCTAATCCAACGAGTGATTTTATTCAGATTGAAAGTTCTGAAAAGGTGAAAGAAGTAAATATTTATTCTTCTTTAGGGCAGAAAGTAATGACTTCACAGGCAACAAAGATTAATCTTAAAGCCTTAAATGCCGGAATCTATTGGGTTGAGGTTAAAACCCAAAATGGTTCTACAGTGCATAAGGTTGTGAAGAAGTAGAAATGAATACAAAAATATGTGCATTCGCAGTCAAACAAAAAAACGCATCCAAATTGGATGCGTTTTTCAATATGATTATACAATCAATTATTTTTTTTCTGTAGATCTCTGTAAAACCTCATCTACCATTCCGAAGTTTTTAGCTTCTTCAGAAGTCATCCAGTAATCTCTATCGGAAGATTTCTCTACCCACTCATAAGTCTGTCCTGAATGAAGAGCGATAATGTCATAAAGCTCCTGCTTCAATTTCAACATCTCTCTTAAGTTGATTTCCATATCAGAAGCAACTCCCTGAGCTCCTCCTGAAGGCTGGTGAATCATAACTCTTGAGTGTTTAAGTGCAGAACGTTTTCCTTTTTCTCCTGCCACCAATAATACAGCTCCCATTGAAGCAGCTATACCTGTACAGATTGTTGCTACATCCGGCTTAATGATCTGCATAGTGTCGTAAATACCTAATCCTGCATACACACTACCACCAGGAGAATTGATGTAGATTTGAATATCTTTAGAAGGATCTGCACTTTCTAAGAATAAAAGCTGAGCAGTAACGATATTCGCTACCTGATCGTCAATTCCTGTTCCCAAAAAGATAATTCTGTCCATCATCAAACGAGAGAAAACGTCCATCTGAGCAACGTTTAATCTTCTTTCTTCCATGATGTATGGAGTAAGATTCGTTGGTCCATACATTCCCATATACTGATCGGTAACCAGACCGTTGTTTCCTAAATGTTTTACAGAGAAATCTCTGAATTCTTTTTTAATGTCCATATTTATATTATGTATTATTTTAATACTATTTTCAACGTTTAAATTACAATATTTATTCCTAAAATTTTATAGGACTTTTTGTCACAGAATCCGGAACTTTTTTGTCTTTGCCCTATCTTTTTCTATTCCCATAGATTCCTTTGATCGGGGAATATTCAATGATATTACTTAATCTGATGGAAGCCTGTTTCAACAAAGTGATTTTTTTAATCAGCTCATAGTATTTTACTTCATCAGTATTGCTGTATTGATCCAGTTCCTTAGCTGTTTCTGTGATCAGATAATCAATATATCTGTATTTATGCAGTAAAACATCACCCTGAATCTGATCTGCCACCTTATCCCCGTAATTAGGCGGATAAATGTTTCTGGAAGCCCAGTTTTCCAGTTCATCCAGCGGCATCAAAGCATCTACAACCTTTGTGGTAATTTCCTCGTCCATAAAAGATACAAAAAAGTTTCCACTTCTCAACTCATCTTTCTGAATTCCCTCTCTTACCTGATTGATAATAATCTCATTTTCTTTGACTAAAAATGCGTATTGCTCTTCTTCAAAATGATGAAGAATCTCTTCAATGACTGTAATCTGGTACTCTTCATTATTCTCATTTCTTCTTTTCAGGACAATATCTCCAAACATCAGCATATGATCTACCAGTTTATTCTCCATAAATAGGACATCGAATAAAAAAGGATCTTCTTTTTCCTTATCCAAAGGAACAATCTCCAGCTTTGGTGCAACTTTTTCCTTTTGTTGTTGCTGAACATGATGAGTCTGGTTCTGGGTAATCTGCTTCTGAACATCCAGTTCATTGAAAAGACTCTGTTCAGAGAGTCCGAATTTATTGGAAACCTCCTTCAGGTATACCTCTCTTTTCAGTGCATTCTGTACAAAGGAAACCGATTTTACAATATCACGGATGGCTTCTGCTTTTTTGATAGGATCATTTCCTACATCCCGCAACAGAATTTCTGCTTTAAAGTCGATGAAATCCATCGCTTCATTTTCGATGTATTTTTCTACATATTCCTGCGGATGTTTTCTGGCAAAAGAATCCGGGTCATCACCATCCGGGAAAAGCAGAACACGAATGTTCATCCCTTCTGTCAGCAACATATCAATACTTCGGAAACTAGCTTTAATACCGGCATTATCTCCATCGAAAAGAATCGTTACGTTTTCTGTAAGTCTCTTGATAAGTTTGATCTGTTCCGTAGTCAGGGAAGTTCCCGAACTCGCTACAACGTTTTCAATTCCGGACATATGAAGTGAGATCACATCCATATACCCTTCTACCAAAAGACAGCCATTCTTTCTTGAAATAGCCTGCTTACTTTGGTTTAATCCATAAAGAACATTGGATTTATGATAGATCTCCGTTTCCGGTGAGTTAAGATATTTTGCTGTTTTTACATTATTCTTAAGAATTCTGGCACCAAAACCTAAAACCCTTCCTGAGAAACTATGAATCGGGAAAATGACCCTTTCCCGGAATCTGTCAACCCCTGCCGGAGTATTTTCGGGAAAAATAGAAAGTCCGGATTTTTCAAGAATTTCTTTAGTATACCCTTTCTCTATTGCATAAGTAGTAAAGGCATTCTTTTTTTCAGGAGAATATCCAAGCTGGAATTTTTTAATAATATCATCCTTAAGCTCTCTTTCCTTAAAATAAGCAAACCCTATACTTCTGCCTTCTTCATCATCCCAAAGGATTTCCTGGAAATAAGTATTGGCAACTTCATGAATTTTATATAACAGATCTTTTTCTGTTTGGGCGTGTTTTGCTTCTTCAGAAATTTCACGCAGATCTTCCTCTATTTCAATTCCATATTTCTTGGCAGCATGACGAAGGGCTTCAGGATAAGTGAAGTTTTCAATTTCCATCAGGAAAGAAATGGCTGTCCCTCCTTTTCCTGTAGAGAAATCTTTCCAGATCTGCTTACTTGGAGAGACTACAAAACTAGGAGACTTTTCCTCGTGAAAAGGGCTGAGTCCTTTAAAATTAGACCCTGCTCTCTTCAACTGAACGTACTCTCCTACTATCTCTTCTACTCGTATCGTTGAGAAAATTTTGTCTATTGTCTGCTTCGAAATCATATTGCAAAATTAGGTATTTTAAGCAAAAGTTTGTGAAGTTTGCCAAAAGTTCGTGAACTTTAAATCATAGACTTTGGGCATCAAATAACAAAGTTGTTTAAACTTTGCAAAGCCACAAAAGTCACAAAAGTTTTATTTTAAAATACTTTAGTTCACATAAGTAAGTTTAAAATAATTCTGCAGAAAAGCTCACATAAGATGAAGAGTTAGAAATTTTCGCAAAACCTAGATGTCCTTATTATGTTTAAAGTTTGGATCTAAAAAAATCTTAAGCAGCTACACTTTTTATCTTTAAAAAATAAGGAGCCGACATACAATTTTATACAAATCTTTTTATTATGACCTTGGCATTCTGAATACAGGCTGAAGGTCTGCGAACGTAGTTCAGAAGTGAAATGAAGAATCTAAGATATATATGAAGTTCTTCCTTCTTCAGAAATCGAAGATTCGACGTAGTCAATGACAATGGGGTAAAATCGTATATAGTAATTTTCATATTATTGACTTGCTTACTTCTAAAACACTATTACCTTCTCACTCTAATACTCTCAAACCTTCCACTCTAAAACTTATTTCATTATTTTTGCAAACAAATTAGCCTATGCAATTCACTATACATACAATTGAAGACTGGCAGGAAGTTGTTGACAGTATTCTTCCTCAATTAAAACATAATATCCTTTTGCTTAAGGGAAATCTTGGAGCTGGAAAGACTACTTTCTCTCAATTTCTGCTAAAAAATCTGGGAAGCGAGGACGAAGTAAATTCTCCTACCTATTCTATCGTTAATGAATACAATACTTCTAAAGGAAAAGTATTCCATTTCGATCTTTACCGCTTAAAAAACATTGAAGAAGTGTATGATATTGGAATCGAAGAATACCTTGATAACTCTTTTCTATGCATTATTGAGTGGCCTGAAGTGTATGAAGAAGAGCTGTATGGCCTTAACTACCACACAATGAGCATCGTGAATACGGGTGAAAACAGAGAAGTGTCATTCGATTAAATATTATGTATCTTTGCTTATTAATTCAGTATTAAAATAACAATCTGTAAGACATAATTTAATTTAAGGATGAGTACAAATATTTTTACTCCTTTCACAGAAGAAGAATTGATGCCGAAAGAGGAAAAATTGGAGGTTATAAAGAAGGGAAAACAGTTCAGTATTGGAATTCCTAAGGAAACTTGTCTCAACGAAAGGAGAACCTGCATTACTCCGGACGCTGTACAAGTATTGGTAGAGCACGGCCATGAAATTATCATAGAAGCCGGAGCCGGAGAAGGTTCATTTTTTACAGATTTACAGTATTCTGAATCTGGGGCAAAGATTACCAATGATCCTAAAGAAGCATTCGGACAGGACCTGATCCTGAAAATCAACCCTCCTACCTTGGATGAAATTGATTATATGAAACCTAATACCTATATGGTGTCAGCTCTTCAGATCAATCTTCGAGACAAGGAGTATTTCCTTAAGCTTGCAGAGAAAAAGGTCAATGCCATTGCCTTTGAATTTATCGTGGATGAATATAAGCAGCTGGCATTGGTAAGATTAATCGGTGAAATTGCAGGAACCGTTTCTATTTTATATGCTTCTGAATTATTAGCACTATCCAATGGATTAATGCTTGGCGGAATTACAGGGGTAAGGCCTGCTGAGGTAGTGATCCTGGGAGCTGGAATTGTAGGAGAATTTTCCACAAAAGCTGCCATTGGCTTGGGAGCAAGTGTAAAAGTATTCGACAACTCATTGTCAAAGTTAAGAAGACTCCACACCATGGTAGACAGCCGTGTACCTACTTCCATCATTGATCCTAAAGAACTCAGCAAAAGCTTAAGACGTGCTGATGTAGTCATTGGAGCTCTTCCAAGATTAAATATGACGCCTATTGTGACTGAAGATATGGTCATGAAAATGAAAAAAGGCAGTGTCATCATCGATATTACCATAGACAACGGTAAGGTTATTGAAACCTCTGAACTTACCACAATGGAAGACCCTTATATTATCAAACACGGAGTGATCCACTGCGGACTTCCAAACCTTACTTCAAGAATGCCGAGAACCACTACCAAGGCTATCTCGAATTTCTTCCTTTCCTATATTTTAAATTATGACGAAGAGGGCGGCTTTGAAAACATGCTGATCCGCAAAAATGAAATGAAGCAGAGCTTATATATGTACAAGGGAAGACATACCAAAAAGATCATCTGTGACCGTTTCGGACTTACGTACCACGATATCAATCTTTTAATTTTCTAAATGAAAAAACTTAAATTTTATGCAATAGGCTTCCTTCCGGGGCTACTTATCGTATTTTTTATATTAAACAAAAAAGGGGCAAGCTGCAGCGGTTACTTACCCAACAGCCGTGTGATTGCAGAATCCCTTTCTAAAGAATTCAAATACTCTGAAGAGGCTAAAACAGAGATGAGCACTTATAAGATTGATGAGAAGTTTATAAAAGACAGCATCATTACCAACGGAAAGGTAGATTTTGACAGAAGTCATGCCCAAAAGAAGCCATGCCCCAATTATCTTATAACCTATCCTGAAAAAAATCCGTCTTACGAGATTACTTTTGAAAAGTGTGAGGAAACCGTAACTGTAAATGCTCTTAAGAAGCTAAAATAGTTTCAAAAATCATAGCTTTATGGAAGGTAATTACTACATGATTCATGATTATCTGATATTCATCGGAGTTTTTGCCATTTTCCTTTTTCTAGCCGTAAGTATCTATCTCTTCAGTAAAAATCAAAAGCTGAATCAGAGAAATATCAAGCTTTCAGAATCCAATAAAATCATCGAACAGAGGCTGAATGAAGTTCGTTTGGAACATATCGGAACAAAACTAAATCCGCATCTGTTTAAAAACATCCTCAATTCTGTTCAGTCTCATGCTTACCAGACCTATATGTCTCTGGATAAACTGGCGAATGTACTGGATTATATTTTATACGAAAGTAATAATAAATATGTAAGTCCAAAAGAGGAATTAAACTTTGCCCTAAGCCTTATTGAGATCAATAAAATTAAGGTAAACCCTCTCTTCGACTTCAGAATCAAATTCAAGATCAATAAATCGGATTCGATATATGAGGAAAAGGTTTTTGCCCCTCTTATTTCCGTAGATCTTATCGAAAATGCTTTTAAACATACGGATTTTCTGGCACAGGATTCCTTTATTTCCATTTTCATGGAACTGGAAAACCGGGTGTTTACTATGAAAGTAAGTAATAAGGCTTCATTAAAGAATAGTCTGGAAAAGGAAAAAAGTGGCTTTGGAAGCCAATCTCTGGATCAGAGATTAAAAATGATCTACAACACCCATTACCAGCTTGAAAAAAGTTCAAAAAACGGTATCTTCACGGCAGAATTAAAAATCAATTTAGGAGAATTCTATGATAAAATGCGTTATTCTGGATGATGAATTATTAGCCATCAGTTATTTGAAACTTCTATGTGAACAGATTGATGACGTAGAAGTCGTAAAGGCATTTAATGATCCTAAAATATTCTTAAGTGAAATTGATTCTCTGGACTGCAACCTCTGTATTCTGGATATTGAAATGCCCGGAATGACAGGGCTTCAGGTAGCGGAAATTATCTCCGGTTCTAAAAAAATAATCTTCACTACCGCCTACAAAGAATATGCAGCGGAAGCATTTGACCTCAACGTTGTGGATTATGTGAGAAAACCCATCAAAAAAGAGCGTTTGATCCAGGCTTTTGAAAAGGCTAAAGAACAAATCAGCACCCCTCAGAAAAAAACATTTATTGAGTGGAATAGCAATATCGGGAAAACCGTTATTCTCACAGAACAGATAGCCTATATCAAGACTTCAGAAATCGACAGTCGTGACAAGGATATTATTCTGAATGACGGAATCACCATCGTTTTAAAGAACCTCAATTTTAAAAGCCTACTGGAAATGCTTCCTGCCAAGGATTTTGCACAAATTAATAAAAAAGAGATCGTTGCCCTTTCTTCTATCAAAGTTTTAGGAACCAATGAAATTATCACTACCATTCTTTCAGATGATGGCCATTTTTTAAAGCTTCAGATGGGGGATGCTTACAAAAACTCATTAATGGAATTGTTTACAAAATAAAACTTTTTTCTGTTTTCCTAACGCAGTACTCTTTTATTATCAAATTACAGTTCATTATTCTATATGTTCTTTTGTCTTGAAACAAAAGAACGAAAAATTCAAGACCTGGACCCTTCCGCTAAAAATGAAATCAGTTCTCTAAAAGCTCTAAACTCGTGCGGTAGCATTGTATTTTTATTATCAAAAATAGTCCCACACTCAGACAATAAAGTTTTCTTAACGTTCACAGACTTCATTTTCTTAACGCTCCAGTTTCCTAAGTCATACTCAAATCACAAAATTCAAAAAAATTTCAACACCAGGATTTTATTACATTTTTCACCGTATTCATTACATTTTAAAAACAAGCTCTTTTACTGTAAACATTTTCTTATCACCTTTGCATCAAAATAAAGGAATCATGAATTGGGGGAAATACAGAAATTTAATTTTCTACATCACTACCATAGCGATCTTTTCCTGTCTGATGTATTTCTTCATTATTGAAGGACAAACATTGGAAATTAAGGAGAATATTGTTGCTAAAACCAGCACAGGATCTACCTGGGATAACTTTCAGGAGTCATTTAAAACAAATCTTCATCACCCTTTAGCATTATTACTGGCACAGATTGTTACGATCATCCTTACCGCAAGGCTTTTCGGATGGATTTGTATGAAGATCAAACAGCCTTCTGTCATTGGAGAAATGATTGCCGGTATTGTTTTGGGACCATCACTTTTAGGAATGTATTTTCCTGAATTCTCTGCCTTTCTCTTCCCAAAAGAATCACTGGGCAACTTACAATTTTTGAGCCAGATAGGACTTATCCTATTCATGTATATCGTAGGAATGGAACTGGATCTGAGTGTTTTAAGAAAGAAAGCTCATGATGCAGTGGTTATCAGCCATGCCAGTATCATTATTCCTTTTGCACTAGGAATTGGGTTATCATATTTTATTTATCAGGAATTTGCACCCGGAGGCATCCAATTTACTTCTTTTGCTTTATTTATAGCCATTTCTATGAGTATTACAGCCTTTCCGGTATTGGCAAGGATTGTTCAGGAAAGAAACCTTCAAAAAACCAAGCTTGGAACCATTGTTATTACCTGTGCAGCGGCAGATGATATTACCGCATGGTGTATTTTGGCAGCTGTAATTGCCATTGTAAAAGCAGGTTCTTTTACTAGTTCCATCTATGTGATTATCATGGCTATTGCCTATGTTTTCTTGATGATTAAAATCGTGAGGCCGTTCCTGAAAAGAATCGGGGATCTTCAGGCAGGAAAAAACACCATCAGTAAACCGATGGTAGCCATTTTCTTCCTTACTCTGATTTTATCATCATACATCACTGAAGTCATTGGAATTCACGCTTTATTCGGAGCATTTATGGCAGGAGCTATCATGCCGGAAAATGCAAAATTCCGTACCCTTTTTATTGATAAAGTAGAAGATGTAGCGCTGGTTCTTCTTCTTCCTTTATTCTTTGTCTTCACAGGATTGCGTACACAAATCGGATTATTGAATGACAGCCACCTCTGGATGACCGCCGGATTTATTATTTTAACAGCTGTTATTGGAAAATTTGCAGGAAGTGCACTCACCGCCAAGTTTGTTGGAATCAACTGGAAAGAAAGCTTAACCATAGGTGCTTTGATGAATACCAGAGGGTTAATGGAGCTTATTGTTCTGAATATTGGATATGACCTGGGAGTATTAGGTCCAGAAATCTTTGCAATGCTTGTGATTATGGCCCTGTTTACAACTTTTATGACGGGTCCGGCTTTAGACTTCATTAATTTTGTTTTCAAATCTAAAAAAGAGGCAGATGAACCTATTGATCCAGCCAACGATTCAAAATACAGGGTATTATTATCTTTTGACAAACCGGAATCCGGAAGCACTTTATTGAAGCTGGCTCATGATTTCACCCATAAAATGAATGGCAATAAAAGTATTACCGCTATGAATATTGCTCCTGTTGATGAAATGCATGCTTATGATATGGATGAATATGAAGAATCTCAGTTTCAAAACGTCATTGAAAAATCACATGAGTTGAATCTGGAGGTCACTACTCTTTTTAAAGCCTCTACAGATATAGAAAATGATCTGACCAGCATTACCAACAAAGGTCATTATGACCTTCTCCTTATCATGCTTGGAAAATCTATGTATGAAGGAAGTCTATTGGGAAGATTATTAGGTTTCACTACCAAGATTATTAATCCTGAAAAACTTTTGAATACAGTAAAAGGCAAAGGAAATATCTTTAACAATTCTCCTTTTGATGACTTCACGCTACAGATCCTGGATAAAACCAATATTCCTGTAGGAGTTTTGGTAGAGAAAGGCTTCACTGCTGCTGATAAAGTATTCGTTCCGATCTTCAATTTAAGTGATTTTTACCTTCTTGAATATGCCAAAAGACTGATTAACAATAATAATTCACAGATTATCATTCTGGATGCCGCAGGACAAATTCGTAACAATATTGAGGTAAAAGAACTGATCAGAAGTATTGAACAGGTAGCTCCTAATCATATTACGTTGTATAACGAGAAAAAAATTGAAAAAGAATTCCTGAACTCTCAGAATCTGATGCTCATCAGCAGCAAAAGCTGGAAAAACCTGATCGATACGAAGAGTCTTTGGCTCTCCGATATTCCTTCAACATTAATTATATCAAATCCGTAACACCGATATTTTCTATTTCTACTGGAAGCTGTAAATATTATTCGTTGTCTGTAAAGAAAAAACGGGTATATTTATAGCTTCATTTTTTTTGAATATGCTGGTTAACAATGAAAATGGCAGCCTGGAACTGATAGATTTCCATACTCAATTGCATAAGGGAATGTTGCTTGAACAGCTGAAACAGACTGATTTTTATAAGAAGAAATATCTAAATAGATGGGATGTAAAAACCGGATATTTTTGGTATTATTTCAAGACTATAGAAGTTGAAGGCCATCAGCTTTCCTTCAGTCTCTGTTTTTTGGGAGATCAGCTGCACAGCATTCACATGAATACATGGGAAAGTACGGACGCCAAAGACTGGAATGAATGGACGGAAGAAAAAGAAATGCAGGTATTCCACCGGAATAATAAGTTTCTGAGCTTAATTTTGGGAGCCCCTCCCACCCGGAAAAAGAAAATGCCTTACCCAAGCTGTATTTTCAACTTTCCATGGGGAAATATCTGGTCTGTTTATGACCCGAGAAGTGCCAACAGCTTTATGGGAATCAGCTATGAAGAAGAAGAAAATAATTAATAACTAAAAAAACAAAAGATTAACTATGTGCCGATATGCCATGATGGTTTATAAATGTCATTATGCTTGTTTCAACTGTCAGAAAACCTTCAAACGTCGTGTTTTAAAAGATGTAGACAGAGATGCTCAGATCTCCGTGGAAGCCAAGTGCCCCGAATGTGGGAATCTTATGGCCAATATGGGCCTGGACTTTGAATCACCGGCAAAAAATGACCATAAGCAATGGGCACATATTAAAGATCTATACACTGTAGGAATTACCTTTCATTCCTGTGGATGTTCAGGGCCGGGATATATTCCCCAGGACCGAAAAGCCATCATCTCCTATCTTGAAAAAATCCGTGCAGAATACATGCACTCCTTGGTGTATTGGAGATACCGCATAGAACCGGAAACCAAAAGGGAGCGTGAAATTGAATATCAGCAAAATGGTTCTAAGCTATGGACGGTGAGCCACAATGCATTTAAGAAAACAGTGACGAATCAGGAAGGAATTAATTACTGGATCACGAAGATCAAAGAGGTTGAGGAACGTCTTACTCTTATTAAAGAAACCAAATAATTTATTTTTTCAACCACAAATCGAAGATTTGAAGAAGTCAAAAGTCACAAAAGAATTTTAAACTCTAAAGTTTTTTAAGTTTAAATTTTCATGCATGAAAAGATCACTAAAGTTGTAAAAATGAACATTTCCATCATATCTGGTAAAATAAAAATATTACTTTGCTTTCTCCAGCTTTAAAAGCCTTTTAAAATCATTTTGTATGCTTTTATCCTCTTCTCTCATGTACTCCCCACTGAAAGGAGCACCACAGTCCTGGCTGTTCACAATATGCAGCAGAGATCCCTTTTCAAAGTAATTTCTCGTCTCTGTAATCTCTGATTTTTCAAAGTCAAAAGCTTCCGTATCATTATTCTCCTTCATAGCTTTTGTATCATAAAAAAGCGGACGATTGTATTGATACTCTTTTTCAAAAACAAAAGATAACTTTCCGTTGAGTAGATAATATTCAATCAAAACTTGTCCCATTTCTCCATAATGTCTGGCCATAATTTTTTCCAGACGCTTATTCTTATAGTAATAGGTAGCTTCTCCACCTTCAGCTGACTCGCCTTCAATGTTTTTCTTTTTAATGGAAGTCCATTTTAAAATAGAATTGATTCTTTTAAAATTAGACTGAATAGGTTTCAAACGATCTTTCAGGTATTCATTAGTTTCAATATCTTCTTCGTTAAGACTTTCCTTAATGCTGATCGTATCTTTTTTTGTTGAAAACCATTCATCAGAGAAACTCCCGGCATATCCCCAATGGAATGTTATCAATAGAATAAAAATGCTTTGTAAATATTTATTTTTCATATCATTATGTTTATGGGAATGGGATTATATTGAGCATCATTACTTGCTTTTCTCACAAAATTATCAAATCTTTTGATGATTTTGGGTCAAAATTCCTGAGGATTCTTTGTCGTAGTTTTACTACAATTTTTCAAATTTAACCTTAAAAATTAATTTCAAATATAGTTTTTTAATAGCTTTATACTATAATTCACGTTGAATGGATATTGATTTTTTAGAATATAAGGTTCGCAACGGGGACACCCTGAATTCCATTGCTTCCCGGTTGGGCATAACCGGAGAGGAACTCAAGCTATTTCATAATTCTCATTGCCAAAGAATGGACAGAATTTGGTTTGAAAACCTTAATGAAGTTAAAAATGTTTTCGTTCCGATCCATATTAAAACTGAAAAACAAAAAAATCTGGAAAGAAAAAACCTACTTCCTTCTTCACAACTGTCCGATTCATTTTTTGAAAAAGCCTATAAAGTTACTGAAGCTTTTGAAAGTCCATTTGAGTCTCCTTTAAAAATAGATTATCATGTAAATCTTGATGTATATAAAGACCAAAAACAAAATCATTATATATTGTCTTATAACCAGGATCAATTTACATCAAACGGAAACCCTCCGGATGCAACCATGAGTAATCTATCAATTACCTGTATGAAGAGCATTATGCCTATTGATATTATCCTAAATGATTCAGGCAAAATAACCGGATTTGCAGATCATAAAAAAATTACTGAAAAATTTGCTGGCAAACGAAAAGACCTTGATTTCTTTGTCGGAGAAATTTCTGAACGTTATATGGATACTTTTGAAAAAAATATTTCAGATGAAATTTTTTTCCTACGTCAATTACAAAGTACCCTACTCTTTCAGACCCTGTTCCCCAGAATGGAATGGTTTCATAAGAAAACAGCATGGGCAGAATCATTTTATTTCTTACAAAACTCTTTTCCTGTTCAATGCACTATGGAAATTGAGCAAAAAGATGAAAATCAGGATCATATTACAACCATTTTAACGGGAAACATTACAGCGCTTTACAGCTTACAGGAACTAAGAACAGGAAACCAATACAATAAACCGGTTGATGATCCCGTTTCTGGAAGCATTATTATTCAATACACCACTCATAAGAAAAATAAAAACCTTCTTCAGGCCTCAGCTACTATCAACTTATGGCGTGAAGCAGAGTCAGTTCAAAAACACACAATCACGATAACACAAGGATAATATGAAAAGTTATGTCATACAGCAAGGCGACACATTCAGCTCGCTGGCTCAGCAATTTAAGCTGAAAAACGAAGGTATTTTAAAGACCTATCACAATCTCCACTGCTCAGAGGAGGATATGATGCAGGAACCTATTCCGGGAAAGAAAATAATGATTCCGGAAGATCCTCAGCTTATCGCAGAAGAAAAGGAATCCCAAACTTCATCTGCTGCCGGATCTCAGGAAAGTACTGAGGATAAAGGAACTCCCGAAGAATCTTCTTCAGAAGAGTCATCTGGTGAAAATCAATCCTCTGAAAAAGCAGACGAAAAGCAAGAACAAAAAGAAGAGAAGAAAGATAAAGCTGGCGAAAGCAGTTCAAGCCCGCATGATGGAAAATATTTTATCATACAAAAAGGAACTGTACAGTGTAACCAGGGCTTCAAGTTTCCTAAATTTAAGGTAACCAGCCAGCAAAAACACTATTGGAACAACAAGGAAGGAGAAGCAGATTATCTTGCGGTAACCGAAGATGATGTACAGCTTGACCCTCCTGCGCAGCCTTTTGGACAATGTAAGCTTAAGCCCACTCCTGGAGGATATCTTCCTTGTGCTTATGCCCCTGCAGGAAAATGGCAAAAACCTTACGAAAAAGTAAAGATTATGGGGAAATGCTGCCTGACTGAAATATCTGAATTGATGTGTACTACAGGAGGAAAGATTACCATCTTAAAACATGGTCAACAAAACGAGACGCGAAAAGGTCAGGTTAACAATGCTGATAGTCAAGAGCAACAGGTGTATAACCCTGTTGTAAATTTTGACAAATTCAAGGCAGAAACTGATGGAAAGGAGGCATACGCCTGGTAACCCTAAAAACTAAAGATCATGGCAAAAAAAGGCGTTTTAAGAATCTCCGGCAATACTTCTCCTAAAACAGGAGAAAAAACCTTCTATAAAGTAACAGAATGGTATCCTGATACCCCTGCTAATGAAAAAAATGAAGCTCTTGTCACCTGGGAATTGTTCAGGAAAAGGCCGGATGGGCAGTTTACCACTACTAACATTAAGAAAAAAGTCGGAGAATTTACTTTTGGCAAAGATTCCTGGCAGGAAACTTTCAGAGTTGAAGGGTATCTTAATAGCCCTGAAGGTAAGGAACCTATGTCTATTATTGTACAGCCTCAAAAAAATGAGCAGCAGCCTTCCACAGAAAAAAATATTCTTGAGGTAAAACTCACTTTTCAGGATGGAACAGCTGTCAATAAAAAACTAAGCTATAAAGATCGCCTGACAGCAACGGCCAAATGCCAGGGTCTGGAAGGAGAACATATTGTCTTTACCTTATGGGAAGACGATGAAAATGGTGATGGACACAATAACAAAAATCAATCTATCGTAAAATCTCCTCCTGTACTGGTGGATAGCCAGGGAAATGCCCGTTGGAATTTTACACTTCTTAATACTTATATTGCTCTTGCCAATCAAAGGGAAGATGATAAAAAGCAGCATGAATATTATGTTACGGCAGAATACAATGGGAAATTAAAAGCCTCAGATAACGCCAATGCTAATAATCCTGAGTATAAAGCTCCTCCTGCACCGTCCAGACAACCCAATGGTCCAAAACCTCAACCTAATCCCAATTCTCCAAAAGGATCCACCAGACCTAATTCCCCTAATAACCAGCCAGACAAAAAAGGAGTAATTACCCAGGTAAAACTAACGGATAAAAACGGTAAAGAATTTGGCAAAAATCCTAAATATGGAGAAACCATAATCGTCCATATAGAATCAAAAAATCTTGTAGGCAAAAAATATATTCTTAAAATATGGGAACATGACCTTATAGGAGATAATGACCTGTTATATAGTCATGAGCATACTTTCCTGGCTGATAAAATAAACCTTTCTATGCCACTCACTCCTGCTATGCAAAAAACGGGAGAAGTAGGAAACAATCCGAGAAACCCTGATAGTGGTGAATATTGGAAAGGAGGACAACAGGAAATCTTTGCAGAAGTTATCTTCCTGAATCTTTCATCCAAGTCTCAGACTATTGATGTGGATATTATTGAAGCTCCGAAACCACAAAATAATGGAACGACCCCAAGTGGAGTACAAAATCAGCCAAAAGCTGATCCAAAAAATTGTGGCGGGAAATTCTGTATTGACAAAAACTCTCCGCCTAGCGAACTGATAAGAGAGATCAATATCCGTTTATCCGGATTTGGAGGAAATGTACCTACGGATAAATTTACAGACCGGTCAGAGAAAATGGTGAAACAGTTTCAGAAGGATTATATGAAAGTTCCTGAAACGGGTAAAGTATGTGGAAATGTATTAAGAGCCATTGATGAGTTTTCTAAAAACTTTGATATCAGTACAAATCTTTGGAATCAATTGAAATGTAGCTGTACTACAAAAGGAAAAAAGGTAACTAGTAAACTTCGAAAAATTCAGGAGGTCAATAATTGTACAAGTTTCGGTGATGCTACAGGAAAGAATACATATAAAAATAATGTTAAAGATGAAGCATATAATATGTATGAATATCCTGGTATTCATAGATCACTTTTATTTGGATTTAAAGCATTACAATTTTATTTTAGCAAGCAAACTACATACAAAATAGATTCTTTTTCTTCGGGATATAGATGTAGGTTTAAAAATTTCGCTACTACAAACCATCAAGGAAAAGCAATTGATATGCAATTCAGCAAAGGAAGTTGGGAAATAAGAGGGCCACAAAAGAAAAATCTCGCAGAATTAAGAAATATGAGAGACAATATATTTATAAAATACTTAGGCGCTCAAAAAGAATGGCCAAATTCAAATTTATATTCAATAGAGCCTATTGATTTATTATATGATGCCAAAGGTAATCCAAGACAAGATCATACCTATAGCTGGATACATATGGATGTTAGGGAGTTTGATTCAATTTATTTAGAAGATAAATATTTTTGTAAAAACTCTACGAGTCTAAACGGAAAAAGTATCGTTCAATTAGCTATTGAATCAGGGTTTGCAAATACTTGTAGTTGTTTTGAAACATATAAATCTCAGCAAAATCAACCAGCTTCTGCTACACCAAGTTCTTGTGAAGATAAATTCAAAAAAGTAGCTCCTATCATTTTAAAACATGAGGGTGGATATAAAAATGAACCGGCTAAGGATAAAGGAGATCCTACTAATAGGGGAATATCATGGCCCGTTTGGCAAAAGTACGCTAAAGAAGACTTAGGAGTAGAACCAACAACAGAAAATCAAAAAAAATTAACAGAAGAGCAAGCTACTATTATTTATAGAAAAAGATATTGGGAGCCTAAAGGATATTGTGAAATCAATAATTTAAGAGTAGCTCTTATGGTCTATGATTGGAGTATTACTTCTGGAGGAGCCATTAAAGAAGTGCAGAAATTACTCGTTAATGAATTTAATCAAAGTATTACAGTTGATGGAGGAATGGGAAAACAAACCGCAAATGCTTTAAATCAACCACAAGATCAAGAAAAATTATTAACAAGAATAAGCGAAATAAGAAAAGCATATTATGATTATGGAGCTTCCCAAAACTGGTTTTCTGAAGATTATTTAAATGGCCTCAAAATAAGAGTTGATAAATGTTTAAATTACACATTATAGATTTTCAATTATGATTTATAGATTTTTAATATTAGTATGCCTATTTGGCACAATGATTTCGTGTAAAGGGCACGATTCTAAAGACAATAAAGTTATCAACAACTCAATTTTAGAGAATGTATCTACCCTACCTGAAACATGGCGTTGGAGATCGGAAGACAAAAGTCAAGAATTCACCATTAAAATTCAAAGAATCACTAAAGATTCTTTATTTGCACAATATTGTGCAGTATATAACAATGGACAAAAACTTGACTGTGATTTTGAACAAAATACCAATATAAAAGCAATTTTTAATAAAGATAAAAATGCTTATGTTGGTGAATTTCATAGTTTTTTCAATTCTGGAAAAGGAACATGTCTTATAAAAATAATAGATAAAAATCTAAATTGGGAAATTATAAAAACACCTGATGGAGAATATTATGCTCCTACTAAATGTATTTTAAGGAAAGAAAATAAAATTGAATCCAAAGATAATCCTGAAGCTAAAAAAACTAACCAAGCAAACAACAGTATTCCAATATCTAATGTATTACCATTGGATTATAAAAATTTAAGTGACAAAATTAAATTAGAAACTCCCTCTGATAACAATATCAAAAACTTATTTAAACAAAAGTATCAACTTAATGTAGATGCAATGGCACAACTTCCTTCAAAAGGAAATTTTGATTTTTATATTATAAATAATATGAGTGGAGATAGTGATCTACTCTATCTTGTTACATTAAAAGAAGGAAAATTAATCGATGGGCTCGAAGTTGGTAATAGCAATGGTGACAGTGATGAAACAACTGTATTTTCTATTAATGAAAAATATGAAATATCCATTTATTCTGAAAATAATAACAAAAGGAAATTAATTGCATTATATTCTTTAAATGATATGGGAAATTTCAATAAACAGAAAGCTCATTAACCTAAGAAACAATGAAAAGAATTTCTTTACTTTTTATTCTCGTTTTACTTTCTTGCAATAAACAAGAAAATAAAGGTCATTTACGGAATAACAAAGAAATGAACTCTTTAAAGAACGCTCCATACAATAATACAGATGAAGGAGATGGAACAAAATCAAACTATGATGATCTATCTCCTGAATTTATAAAAACTACAATAAAGATAAATGCCAATTGGAATGGAGTATATTATTATAAACCACAAAGTAGCTCAGATTCCATAGGGAGTTATTATATTGATATAGATCAAGCTAATTCAGATTTTGGATTTAGCGGGAAAAATTCCTTTAAGTTTAAAGTAGAAACTAAACAGGAAAAAGATTCATTATTACTTTATAATATAAAAGATAAAGAGTTGATAGGAAAAATTTATAAAAAAAATAATCAATTTTGGATAAAAAGTGACTTAATAAAAACCAAGGAAAAAAATAAAACAAATAATGTTTTTCTCTTACAATACGCCAAATCAGCTGATGATTTAGATTAATTTCAATAATATGGAATAAGTAAAATGAGAGATTTATTTATAGAAACTGGTACTTATAAAAATATAACACTAAAAAGTGATTCTTTTATTACTAATACTACAAAATGATGAAAACCCTTTCCTTACTTTTCGCCTTCATTTTACTTTCTTGTTATGGAAAAGAAAGTAAAATGAAGAGTAGAAAGAAAACAGTTTAATTATTAAAGATAAAAACTTTACATTCTCTATACAAGATAACAACTACACTGTAAACTTCGCAACAAAGTCCATTGTTCCAAAATCAGGTGATGTTTATTTTGAAAACAATTCTCTCATAGTAAAAAAGACTAGTGAAGATGATAATCCCCATAATCTTCTTATTTATAGATATTATTTTACTTCAGCTTCCAATACTATACAATTAAACAAAATAGACTTTTCAAAAGAAACCTATGTGGAACAGGATGATATTTGTAAACTGTCATATACTTATTTACCTACAAATGGTTCTGCCCTTTCCCCTAATGATATCAATACATTTACTGAAAAGGATTTGGCAATGTACACTAGGAAGTTGGACTTAAAACAGGCATTGGATATTGTTTCAAAAATTAATAAAGACTATTAATGTACCCCATCGTTAAATGATAATGAAATCACACTACTTTTAAAGCAATACCCTTTAAATGAAAAAACAGTAAATGACTACAATAATATAGCCTATTATCAAGAGCAAAATAAAAACTATAATAACTCTATTTTCATTCTTGATAAAATACTCTCACAATATCCTAACAGAGTTGTAGCTTGGTTAAACTATGCTGATTCGAAATGGGGACTTAACAATAAACAAGTGTCAAAAGAAGCATATCTTAAATATATTGATTTGATGAAAAGTCAGAAAAAAGATACTTCAAAAATTCCTCAAAGAGTGTACGACCGAACTAAATAAATTAGAAATAATATATTATATATGAATAAACTAGTATTGCCATTTGTATTTTTTGCATTGATATCATGTAAGAAAGCACCTGAACCTAATAATACAAATCAAAATGCTGTACAAGCACAGGATACCTTAGTCTCTTCAAAACCTGCCCAAGAAACTGCTGAACCAGCAAATGAAAGTTCAGCCAACACTCAATATGTCTCTCTTCCCTTTAATTATGAAGAATATAAAAAAACCTGTATACAGGAAGGCTCTCCGGACTGTTCAAAAAAATATCCGGTTTTGGGTCAATCAGAATCTGATAAAATAATTAAAATTATAGGCATTACAGAAGGCAGCCCTGAGTCTATTTTTCAAATACAGTCCGCTTCCGGAAGCCCTATCAATATATATGTTTTGAACTTTGAAGGTGATTCTAATTCACAAGAACTGGTTACGGTAAATAATGATAAAATTATTAGCCGTCAGTCAATAGGCTACGCTATGCCTGAAGAGGAAACCTACGAAACATTTATTATGAACCCGGATATGACTGTTGACATCTATGAAATTAGCTTTACAGACAGTTCAAATAAGAAGAAAAAGGAAAAATATAAAATTGCCGCCAACGGTAAAATTTCAAAAATTTAAAATTCCCCAGGAAATATATAAGTTGATATTAAATAATCAACATCATCTGCCCTTCTCAGCATAAAAAGTACTGAGAAGGGCATTTAATCTTAGCCCTATACTGCTAAAAGACAAAAATCCCCATAAACAGGGAATAAGTCCATTCATAAAAAGGGGTATATTGAACCCCATGAAAAAGATAATTCCATTCTGTTTTTTATTACTGAAACATGATGTTAAAAGCAACTGAAACCTCCAAACTCATTCTTCAGAAAATAACATTTGAAGACCATGGTCCGATAATCATCCATCATTAAAATTCATAGCCAGCACAATATGAACATAAAAAAAATTGTACTTATAGTGTTCATTTTAGGAATGCTTTCCTGTAATAAATCCATGGAAAATAAGCCTATGACAACGGAAGAAAAAATCAATACCCGAGACAGTACGGCTGTTCAGGGCTACTTTCAGCAGATCATGAACCATCGGATTAAAGATACGATATCCGGAACCTGGAAAGCTCTATCTACTTATCAATTTGAGCTATTCAAGATGAAGTTAGAAACTGTAAAAAACAATGACAGTGTAACAGGAACTTACCAGTTTACTACTGAAGGAAAGTTGGAGCAAGGCATTATGACCGGAATCATAACCGATGGAAAGATGATAGTAGAATTTTACAACCCTTCCAATCCTAATGCCCGTAAAGGGAAAGCAGAGCTTTCAAGCTGGAATGCGAATTACGATGAAATGGTGTGGCAGTTGATACAATCCTCTGAACAATCTTCCATTCCTGAAATTTGCAATTTGTACAAAGATGTTCCAAAACCAATCAGAGGGTACCATTTCATAGGCAGAAAAAAACCATTTACAAGATAATTATAACCCATTATTAATGAAAAAGATAAGCGTAATTACTATTACTTTACTCCTGATGACAGGATGTAAAAACGATCCAAAACAATCGGTCAACGAAGCAGAGGCTATACAGAAAGACAGCTCTGTAGCAAAAGTACCGGTAGCAGAAAAACTCACTGAAGAAAGCAAGGAAATTCCTACATTAAAAGAATGTACGGAAAAAACGGTTGAGTATGAAACGCAGCAGGAATGTCTTTTCCCTAAAAATACAATGGCAGAGGTATACCGGAAAACGATTAAGGAAAAAGAAGTGGAAAAAGCAGACCTTCTTCTTGCAGAATTACCAAAACAAAGCAATGAAAAAGAAATTCATCAGGATGGTCTGGAAACCATTACCTATAAAGTATCTCCCAATAAAGTTGAAATTGAATTCTTATTTGCCGGTGGCGTTACCACTCTTGAATTGGAGCAGAAAGAGGACCATGTAAAAAGAACGATCATTCACAGCGCTGATTAAGAACCACTCCAAACAACGCTTGATAATAGAATCCTTCAATTCACTTCAAAAAGATATCATAAAAAATTCTCAACTTTAAAAAATATTTTTTAATTTTGCTTTGTGAATTTTAACAACGGAACATATTATTATAGAATTTTTAACTCAGATCTGGGATAGGGATTCTTATGAACATAATTTAAAACCTCGTCCTAGGACGAGGTTTTTTTATTTAAAAAAATTTAGAAAGATGAAAATAAGTATTATTGGAGTAGGATTAATCGGAGGTTCAATGGCCTTGAAATTGAGAGAAAAAAACATCGCCAGCTTCATCTATGGAATTGATAACAGCAAACAGCATATTGACGAAGCATTGGATTTAAAAATAATTGATGCCGAAGCAAATCTGCAACAGGGAGTGAAAGATTCAGATCTTATTATCCTGGCCATTCCTGTAGATGCTGCAAGAAAACTGTTGCCCAATGTTTTGGATCTTGTATCAGGCCATCAAACCGTTATGGATGCCGGATCTACCAAAGCAGGAATTGTGGGTGCCGTTAAAAACCATCCTAAACGATCAAGATTTGTAGCCTTTCACCCTATGTGGGGTACCGAAAATAATGGACCAAAATCTGCCATTGCTGAAAGTTTCTCTGGCAAAGCCGGAGTAATCTGCAACAAAGAAGAATCCGCAGAAGATGCTCTGAACATCGTTGAAGGTATTGTGAATGCTCTTGAAATGCACACCATTTATATGAATGCCGAAGACCATGACATCCACACGGCTTATATTTCCCATATCTCTCACATCACCTCTTATGCCCTGGCCAATACCGTCCTGGAAAAGGAACGCGAAGAAGAAACCATCTTCCAGCTTGCCAGTTCCGGATTCTCAAGTACGGTTCGTCTTGCTAAATCACACCCTGAAATGTGGGTTCCCATTTTTAAGCAAAACAAAGAAAATGTATTAGATGTTTTGAATGAACATATTACCCAGCTGAGAAAATTCAAATCTGCTTTAGAAAAAGAAAACTATGAATATCTTGAAGAATTGATTACCAATGCGAATAGAATCAGAGGGATATTAAGGTAAAGCTATTTTATCAGTTCTGTTTTAAAAACAATATATTCAAGAGAAAAAGTCATAAAACTTTACTACTAAGGTTTTATGACTTTTGCTATTAAGAACTCTCTAAAAGCTGGCTCTTTCTTACTTTAAAACTTCATCATCATTCCCACACCATTTCTGTCATTAAGCACATAATAATCAGGCTTAAACCTTTTGATATCGGCAGTCCTGTAATCATTGATAGCGTTTTTCATCTGTGAATGTCCCACCAATTTAAGAACAACACCAGCACCAGCACCTATCAGCCCAATAACAAGCGGTACTGAAGATCCTGTACTTTCACCATTCTTTAAGCCACTCGTTGTATTCGTGTCCGACTTTGAGAGATTCAATATTCCTCCAACCACAAAACAGGCTGCACCACCCGCAACAAGAGCTGTCCCAATATTATTTACAGTTCTTCCTTTCTTATACTGCACATTATTGGTCTGAATCAGATATTCTTTGATCTCTTTTTTAGAGGTCAGTTTAGGAGCTTCAGTATTTTTAACAGTTCCGGCAAGGTGTTCTTCAGATACATTTCCTATGACAGGCTTCCCATCTTCCTGGATTCCTTTTACAGAATTGTCATAAAGAAACTCCTGCGCTCCATTCTGAGCATTGGTATAGGTAACTTTTCCCTTGCTATAGGTTAATTTAGTATAAAATATCTTCTGATTATCTTGGGTAATAATGATCCCTTTTGCTGAAGATTCCGGAATACTGATCTGTGAATATACAGCCAATGATGATACAATAAACAGAAGGGTTAAGGCTTTTTTCATATTAATTAGTTTTCGGCAAAAATATTTGATTTTGTTTTAATAGCCAATACTTTTATTCACCTTAATAAGAAATTAATATACTCTTCATTTTTACAATCATTTTTTAATTTTATTAAAAATTACTTTAACTTTATTAAAAATATTATTACTTTAGTAAAAAAATAAATTCAATGAAGTTACCGATAGTCTGCCCAAGCTGTGATAGCACACTTAATGTAAGCCAGATGAAATGCCCAAGTTGTAAAACGGAAGTAAGTGGAGATTATGAACTTCCTGTTCTGCTTAAACTCAATCGTGATGAGCAGGATTTTGTACTCAATTTCTTCCTGTCTAGTGGAAGCATTAAAGAAATGGCTAAACAAGCAGGTCTATCCTATCCTACGATGAGAAATAAAATGGATGATCTGATCACAAAGGTGGAACAATTGAAAAATAAACTATAAATAACAACCTGTAAACTCAATTCATAATGAACTGGAAAACCATTTTTAATCCGTTTGAAAGATTCGATGAAAAACTTTTACTTCTTGTCGGAATCCTTGCAATCGCTCTGTCTATAGTTGCAGGATATTGGACAGGTACTACATTCACCAGTATATACAGAATCAGCTCTGTAGAAAATGCATCATTTCAGACCATTGTAATCTCTACTTTATTAAGCTTTATAGCGGCCATTGCGGTTCTTTTTATTTTAGGCAAAATTCTAAATAGCAAGACAAGGATTATTGACATTGTCAATACGGTTTTAATTTCTCAGCTTGTTCTGATCCTTTTTCAATGCATCGGAAAAATATCATCCATTAGGCTGGCCGGAAAAAATATCATCAAGTATCAGTCTGATCCTTCGGGAGCATTTCCCTTTCTTGATTTTATGATTATGATTTGCATGACGGTTTTTTCCATTACCACACTTATCTATAGCATTACCCTTTTCTATAACGGATTCAAAACAGCAACCAATATAAAAAAATGGCAGCATATTGTACTCTTTTGTATTGTTTCATTGATCAGCACTTTAGTCTGCCAAATTCTCATTAATAAAATCATTTAAAATACCATGAAAATCAAATTATTATTAGTGCTGGTGAGTCTGGCACAGCTTTCTTACGCCCAAATTGAAGGAGTCTGGAATGGTGAGTTGGATACTCAGAATATGAAACTTCCTGTTATCTTTACAATAACAAAGAAATCAAAAGCTTATACTACCATTCTTGTAAGCCCAAAACAAAGTTCAAGAGAAATCCCTGTAGAGAAAACAGATTTCAATAATAATGAACTTAGTTTTGAAATAGGCAGCATCAATGCAGGCTACAAAGGAGTTTATAAAACAGATCATTTTGAAGGAAATTTAATTCAGAACGGCAGAATCATTTCTTTAAACCTTTACAGGGATAAAAAGCCGGAAACTTCTGATGTAGCTTATCTTGGCGAGAAATCAATCAACACACAAAAGATTGATGATTTTTTAAACTATATGGTTCAGAATAATCAGGAAATCGGAAGTGTAGCCATTTTCAGAAACGGAATCTTCATCTATAAAAGAGACTTCGGTCAGAATCTTTTGCCCGCAAACACTACTTATGATCAAAACACAGGGTATCAGATAGGCTCTATCAGTAAACTTATTACTGCTGTGATGCTTTTTCAGCTTATAGAAAAGGGAAAATTAAACCTTTCCGATCCTCTTTCCAAATTCTATCCTGAAATTCCCAATGCTAAAAACATTACTATCCAGACCATGCTGAACCATACCAGCGGATTGGGAGATTATGCAGGTGAATCTATTAAAGACAACTGGCTTTTTGGAAAAACAGTAGGTGATAAAGCCATTATCGAAGTCATCAAAAAAGAAGGGGTAAAATCTAAACCCGGGGAGAAACTGAGATATTCCAACTCCGCCTATTTTCTATTAAGCAGGATACTGGAAAAAATCCATAACAAGCCTTATAATGAAGTTTTAAAGGAAAATATTCTGGAAAAAACTTCAATGCCCAACACGTTTTCTGTTCTTGACAATCCAAAGAATATTTTTAAATCGTATGAATTAAAAAAAGATACCTGGACAGAAGTAAAAGATTTTGATTTTCATAATTGTATCGGCTTGGGAGACATTACTTCTACTCCTGAAGACCTGAATACCTTTATCAATGCGCTATTCAATGGTAAATTGATCAAGAAAGAAACTGTTGATATGATGATTTCCAATCCAAAAGAAAAAGTATTTGGTTCGGGAATCATGAAAGTTCCGTTCTACAATATAATTTCCTACGGACATGGCGGTGATACGGCAGGAAGTCATTCAATAGTAACCTTCGAACCGACAGATCAACTATCTTACGCTGTAACCATTAATGGGCAAAACTTTCCTCATAATAATTTCTATATTGCCCTTATGAACCTTATATATGGCAAAGATTATCAATATCCGGTATTTAATACTGCTAAAATACCTGTTGCTGATCTTGAAAAATATGTAGGCGATTACACTTCAAAAGATATTGCTCTAGGCTTAAAGATTTTGATTAAAGATCAAACATTATACGCCCAGGGCACCAACCAGCCGGAATTTCCACTCACTGCAACAGAAAAAGACGAGTTCACCTTTGAAAAAGCAGGCCTAAAAATCTCTTTCATATCGGAAAAGAAACAACTCAACTTGACCCAAGGCGGAAAAACGTTTTTGTTCAGTAAAAAGACTTCTGACCAATAGTTTATACCCAATACCATAATTGGAGACGTAACCATTAACAATAACCCACAAAAAATCCTTAGATTATTCTCTAAGGATTTTTTTATTTTAAATAATGGAGTTGATATACAATTTTATAGCTATTGTCATTCCGACGAAGGAGGAATCTCTTTTCATTTAGATTCTTTATTTTACTTCGTTACATTCATCAGAATGACAGAACAAAATTGGTTGATAATAGGTTATATACACCCTTAAATACATGCTACACTAGCATTCCGGAACATTCACCGCAATCGCTAAGCCTCCTTCAGAAGTTTCTTTGAAGCGGTCACTCATAGAAAGAGCCGTTTCCCACATCGTCTGAATTACCTCATCTAAAGTTACTTTTGCTTTGGCAGGATCACTTTCCAGTGCGATATTGGCGGCTGTAATAGCTTTCATTGCCCCCATTGTATTTCTTTCAATACATGGAATCTGTACAAGTCCTCTGATAGGGTCACATGTTAGTCCAAGGTGATGCTCCATCGCAATTTCTGCGGCCATCAATACTTGTCCTACACTTCCTCCTAAAATTTCTGTAAGACCTGCTGCAGCCATTGCAGATGAAACTCCGATTTCTGCCTGACATCCACCCATTGCAGCAGAGATGGTTGCATTTTTCTTGAATAATGTCCCAATTTCTCCTGCTACCAATAAGAAACGAATGATATCATCTTCACTGATAGAATCTGTAAACGCCTGAGAATACATTAAAACTGCCGGAATTACACCACTTGCTCCATTGGTAGGTGCTGTGATAATTCTTCCGAAACTGGCATTCTCTTCATTCACTGCCAGTGCAAAACAGGCAATCCATTTATTGATATTGGTGAAATTTTCTTCAGCATCCACAACCTGTTGGAACCATTCATCCTTATTCTTATAAATTTTATCTCCCAACAACTTTCTGTTGATTCCCGCTGCTCTTCTGGTGACATTTAATCCTCCGGGAAGAATACCTTCTTTATTGACTCCTTTATAAATACATTCTTTGATCTGCTGCCAGATATACAATGCTTCTGCTTTCGTCTCTTCCTGAGTTCTCCAGCTTTCTTCATTAATAAAAATTAAGTCTGAAATCTTTTTAAGACCCAGTTTTTCACAATATTTTGCAATATCTGAAGCCTTATGGCAAGGGTACAATGTTCTTACACATTGCTTCTGAATTGAGTTTTTTTCCTGGCTGGCAATAAAACCTCCTCCTACAGAATAAAAATCCTGAACAAGCTCCGTTCCATCTTCAAAAACAGCTCTGAAAATCATCCCATTCGGGTGAAAATCAAGAGATTTTTTCATATTGAGAATCAAATGATGTCCATAAATAAATGGAATCACCTTTTCCCCTCCAAGATTAAGGGTTTGAGTACTCTTGATATAATCTATTTTTTCATCAATTTTGGTGGTATCAATCACTTTATAATCTTCACCATTGAGACCAAGCATTCCTGCGATATCTGTTCCGTGCCCTATTCCTGTTTTGGCAAGTGAACCAAAGAATTCAAGAAAGACTTCTTTCACTTCTTCTATTGATCTTTCTCTTTTTATAATCCTGATGAATGCAGATGCTGCATTCCATGGCCCCATCGTATGCGAACTGGATGGACCTATCCCTACTTTAATAATCTCAAAAACCGATATTGATTCCATAAATGATTCTTCATTTTCCTCAAAGCAAAGATACATGATAAATCTTATAATAAGCATAGTAAAATCTCACAATTAGCAGCCCTTCATCATGAATATAATAAATAGGTAACCCGTATTTTTGTAAATTAGCCAATATCATTTACCTTATTCAGAGCAGCACCAAGTTCTCTTTAAATTATTTTGAATGGAAACATTAATTAAAAGCATTACAGAGCATGTTAAGCTTAGTCCGGAAGAGATTTCCCTTTGTAAAAGCTTTTGGACAGAAAGAACGTTGGAAAAAGGGGAATTTCTTTTAAGAAATGGAGAGATCTGCCGGCATGACAGCTATATTATTTCAGGGGTTTTAAAGGCTTTTTGTATCAATTCTGAAAATGGGAATGAAGAGATCCTCTTTTTAGCAATTGACCATTGGTGGGCTACCGATATCTCCAGTTTCTCCAAACAAAAAACATCCATTTACAACATACAGGCAGTTGAAAAAACAACACTCCTACAGATCAGTCATCTCTCTTTTCAAAAAATGCTGGAACAAATTCCCTCTTTGGAAAAATATTTCAGGATTATTTTAGAAGGTTATTTGGGAACTCTTGAGAAAAGAATTGTTTTTAATCACATGTATAAAGCCGAACAGAAATATTATGATTTCCTGGATACCTATCCGGATGTGGCCTCCAGAGTTCCTCAATATTTAATAGCATCCTACTTAGGAGTATCTGCGGAATTTATAAGCAGGATCAGGAAAAAAAATAAATCCTCTTGAACTAGATCAATTTTTTCCCAATGAATAATCATGAATTTTGTGGTTATAAAATCATAACAAATGAAAGTACTGATTATCAATGCAAGTGTAAGAAACGGAAGATCTTACAGCAGAAAATTAACCCAACTTTTTGTTGAAAACTGGAAAACGAAATATCCATCCGATACATTCACTCATAGAGAAACCGGAATTGACAGTATTCCTAATATAGATGAACGCTGGATTGCCGGTGCCTTTAAAAAGCCCTCAGACAGAACAGAAGAAAACCATAAAGCCTTACAGTTAAGCGATGAGCTGGTAAAAGAACTCAAAGAACATGACATATATGTAATAGGAACTCCAATGTACAACTGGTCTATTCCAGCAGGATTAAAAGCCTATATCGATCAGATCATGAGAATTAATGAAACCTGGAAATTCAGATCCGGAGTTCCTGATGGTGATTATGCGGGGCTGCTGGAAAACAAAAAAGCTTTTCTATTATCAACGCGTGGTGACACTGGATATGGTGAAAATGAAAAAAACGGACACATCAATTTTCAGACTACCTATCTGAAACATATTTTAGGGATTATGGGAGTTACAGACGTTACTACCTTTTCATTGGATAATGAAGAATTTGGTGGTGAAATTTTTGAAAATTCAAAAAATGAAATCTTTAAGGCCCTTCACTCCATTGAATAAGACACTACTTTTCAACTAGGGTCTCCTGAAGGCTCTAGTTTTTATCTATTAATTAAAACGCTCCCGGTGTTGGGAAAGATCTAACCCCATATTTTCAGAATCCTCCGAAACCCTTAATGTAATCATCGCATTGGTCACTTTATACAACAATAAAGACCCGAAAAAAGTAAATACAGACACCAGAAATAATGCAGCCAGATGATGAAGAAATACATCAACTCCTCCATGAAGAAGACTGGCGTTCTCACCATGAGCAAAAATAGCAGTCAGAATCATTCCCATAATACCACCTACTCCATGACAGGCAAAAACATCCAGGGTATCGTCTACCTTATTTAAAGCTTTCCAGTTGACCATCAGGTTAGAAACAATGGCAGAAATAAACCCTATAAAAAGACTCTCCTGAATACTGACAAATCCACATCCGGGTGTTATCGCTACAAGCCCAACCACTGCACCGATACAGGCTCCCAAAGCAGATACACTTCTCCCGTTAATCCTGTCAAAAAAGATCCAGGTCATCATAGCAGAAGCCGAAGCAATGGTGGTTGTTCCAAAAGCTGTTGCTGCAGACGCAGAAGCACTTAAAGCAGATCCTGCATTGAACCCAAACCATCCAAACCACAACATTCCTGTTCCCAGAAGCACATAAGGAATATTGGAAGGTTCATGATGCGGATTTTTCCGTTTTCCCAATACCAAAGCTCCTGCGAGTGCTGCAAAACCTGCACTCATGTGTACAACAGTTCCACCTGCAAAATCTTTCACTCCGAAATATTTGTTTAAAAGACCATCAGGATGCCAAACCATATGGCATAGCGGAGTATAAATACAAATACTGAACAGAACAATGAATAAAAGGTAAGAAATGAAGCGAACCCTCTCCGCGAAAGACCCTGTAATAATGGCAGGAGTAATCACAGCAAATTTCATCTGGAATAAAGCAAACAGAATAAAAGGAATAGTGGGTGCCATCATGCGATGTGGCAGACTTCCCACTCCATTAAAAAAGGGATAGCTTAAAGGATTTCCAATGATTCCATAATGTTTCCCGGCAATGGTAACCCCCAAAGATTCACCAAAGGATAATGAAAAACCAACCACCACCCATACGATAGAGATCACTCCTAAAGCAATAAAGCTTTGCAGCATCGTAGAAATTACATTCTTTTTACCTACCATTCCTCCATAAAAGAAGGATAATCCCGGTGTCATCAATAATACAAGTCCTGCTGCTGCCAGAATCCAGGCTACATCTGCTCCTACAATTTTATCTTCAGTTAAAAATGCGTCCTTACCGGAAATATCTGTAGCCGGATGCCAGAACAAACCTCCAATGGCAACCAATGCTATCATAGAGAATGAAACGATCCACTTAAAACCTATTTTCATAAAATTTATATTTAACCCTATCAAAATTACACATAAATCTTACAAAAATCTATTTAATTAACAATACACCCTATAAAAAACTATTCAAAAAATAATATTATTACTTTTTAACTAAATATTTCATTCAGAATTTTAGAAACTTCTTTTGCTTTTGTCGCCGGAAACAGATGAGTTCCTCCTTTGATTATGTAATCAGGCTTTGAATTTCGAATGGGAAAAACAATATCCTTGTCTCCCAGAATCTGAATCACTTTTGGATTTTCTTCAAATTTCCATTCAGCAACCTTTTCTACAGACCATTTCAGATAATAAGGATCTCTTACCCTGAAATATTGAAGAACTCTTGGATTCTTTGGATCAAACAACTTTCTGAGAACAGCATATACATTGGCTGCCCTTGTGTTAAATAGCCCTACGGGTAATAGTCTAGGGATTTTAGTTATTTCTCCTGTCTTTATAAATTTTGATTTTTCCTTATCAGATTTTATGCTTCCCAAAATGATGACTTTCTCAGCGGGCTTCAAACGATTGATCTCCTGCACCATAATACCTCCAAAAGAATATCCCAACAGATAAAATGGCTCTGAAGAATCTACTTTTTCTGCCATTCTTTCCACATAAGCATGAAAAGGTTCATTTTTTTCCGGAATGAGCCAGTCAATAAAAATGAGTTCACAATCTTTAGGAAACTGTAATCTTTCAAGTACCTTGAAGTCTGCTCCAAGACCGCTTACAACATAAATTTTCATCCTACTAATTTATAAAAAAAGCTACTATTAGGATTAAAAAAATTGATTGACAAAACCATTATCATTTTAAACACTCCTTTGGAGACTAATTTTATATATTAGAGATTTGACTTCACTAATCCTCAAACTATTACACAAAAAAAGCAGTTCCAGGGAACCGCTCTTTTTATCAACATTATTTAATTTTATTTCTTCTTTGCAGGAACTCTATTTTCGTTATCCAGCTTTTCAGTAGATACTTTGAACTGAATATCCATTTCGTTCTTGATGAAGTAATCTTTCAGAGAAGACTGGTAGAATACCTTGAAATCTCTTCTGTTCAGAGAGAACTTCGCAGATTCAATAGATGTTGTAAACTGAGTGACATACACGTTCGCAGGGAAAGAAATTGTTTTTCTTACTCCTTTAAGGGTAAGGTCACCGTATACGGTAGAGTTATACTCACTGTTTGCTAATGGAATAATTTTAGTCAGGTGGAACTTCGCAACCGGAAATTTCTTTACTTCAAAGAAGTTGGTACTTTTCAGATCATTGGTAAGTTTGATCTGATCTTCATCAGAAACATCACCCGCCATCATACTTCTCATATCTATGATGAACTCACCATCTACCAGTACAGTATGATCGAAGTTGAATTTTCCACTTTTTAATTTTACCGTTCCTGAATGGGAGGAAGCCTCAGTTTTTACAACCTTATATCCCCACCACCTGATCTCTGATGAAGTCACTTTCGAAACCTTATCAAATTTTCTCTGGGCAGAAACAAATGATATACTTGCGCACACCACAGCAAACAATAGTAATCTTTTCATTCTTTTTTATTTACAATTCAACAAAAATAAAAAAAAGTGTAGAACTTCTACACTTTTAATAATCTTTTTTTGATTAATTTATTGAGCAGTTACCTTAACAAGCATATCGATGTCATCTTTCAAAAATACATCCTGCATAGAAGACTTGTAAGAAACGTCAAACTTCTGTCTGTCGAAAGAGAATTTGTTTGAAACTAAGCTTACAACTCCTTTACTGTAAGCAATTTTTGCAGGGAAAGTAATTGCGTTTGTTTTTCCTTTTACCGTAAGATTTCCGGTTACTAAAGAGTTGTAAATTTTATCGTTGTTTTTCTTTACTCCTGTAATGGTAAAACTAGCAGTAGGGAATTTTTCAACTTCAAAGAAATCACCATTTTTAAGGTGCCCGTTCAATTTTTGTTGAGAATCACCTGAAACATCCGTAGCATTAATAGAAGTCATATCCAATACGAAGTTTCCTCCTACAAGCTGGTTCCCTTTCATTACCATATCACCTGATTTTACTTTCACAGTTCCATCGTGAGAACTTGCTTCAGATTTTGCAACTTTATATCCCCACCAGTGAACATCAGATGCTACTACTTTTTTGGACTGTCCGAAAGCTAAACCACCAGCTAATACTGCTAATAAAAATATTTTTTTCATTGTTTAGAATTATTTTAATTAAGTTTAACAAAGGTAGCCAACTTATTTGATAGATTTCATTGATGTATATCAAGAATATCAATTATTTTTATGAATAATATCATCCCATAAAAAAACTCCGAATTTCTTCGGAGCTTCTTTTTATTCTTGATAGTAGGCTGTATAGAGTGCCATACCTTTCAATGCTGTATGATTTTGTTTGACCAGATAAATCGGAATATTTCTAAGCATTCCTTCCATTTTGTCACTGATCTTGAATTTTTCGTAGAACTTGGCTTTATCAATATATTCTCTTACCATCTGAGGAATATCCCCTGCAATCAGAAGTCCTCCGGTAGCTTTTACCTTTAACGTTAAGTTATTGGCTTCTCTTGCCAGGAACTCAAGGAAAGTATCCAGCGCAATTTTACATATTAATACGTTATCTTCTACTGCCGCTTTGTAAAGCTCTTCAACGAAATTACCGTTAGCAAGGCGCTCTCCCAACCATTCAGGCTCCGGATGTCTTTTTACATCTCTCAGAAATCTGTAAATATTGAATAATCCAGATTTTGATAATACATTTTCCCAGCTTACAATCCCATAGATGTTATTAAGGAACTGATAAAACTCAACTTCCACATTCGTTCTTGGTGAGAATTCAGAATGCCCACCTTCTGTTGCGAAAGGTCTTAAATTTTTCCCGTCAAAGAAATACCCAGCTTCTCCCAGTCCATTTCCTGGAGCAAGAATCGCTACGTTCCCTTTTTCAAGATGACCGCTGGTATAAATGGCTTCAAGATCATCATCTTCAAGAAGAGCCATCCCATAAGCAGAAGCTTCCAGGTCATTCAGCATCTCTACTTTTTCAAAACCGAAATCTCTTTTGTATTCTTCAACATCTAAGTTCCAGCCTAATCTTGCCGGACTACTTTTTCCGTCAATTACAGGTCCTGGCACAGCCATTCCCAGACGTTTTACATTCTCCAACTGATTATCTTCAATAAATTTCTTTAAGATGTCATTAAAAGAAGCATATTGCTTGGTAGAATATGTATTTTGTACTTTAATCTCAAGACCTCCGTTACCGGAAACAAAATAGCCTAAGATTGTCATATCTTCACGAAGACTTGCTCCAATGATAGAAACATTATCATTATTACTGTTCTCTACTCCTGGTAAATAAAGTGGAAATTTTGGATTCAGAATCATAACCTCAAATTTTACCAAATATAATAATTGTTTTCGTAAATCCTGCACAGAACAAAAAAACCTTTCCACTTTCGTGAAAAGGTTTTGGTTAATAATTGTTTATATATTAAATCTAACTACTTTCCTAATGGAATATTATAACCGAATCCTACTCCGATATTCCCCACATTATAGTCCTGACCAGCTAGATCTCCTTTAGTTCCTACAAAAACCTTTTGGTATTGTACGAAGAAGTTCCAGTCTCTGTTGTGGTATCCGATTTCCGGTTTAAGGTAGAAACCTCCGCTTGCTCTTTCAACATTCGTGTTAGAAGCAACCGTTTTGTCTCCAACTAAGAATCCGTATCCTAAATCAGTTCCGAAATAGAAACCTGTTTGTTTAGGGTAAATTCTGATTAAAGCTGCTACAGGAACTACGCCTACATCATTATTTTTATACCCATTGTTTTCTTTTCCAAAATAGTGAGTATATCCAGATGCGATACCTAATCCAAATCCAGGTGTAATCAGGTTTTGATAAGATACATCTACTCCTACTGCAGCAGAAAGGTTATCTGCGGGAACTGCTAAACCAACATTCGCACCCACTTTAATCATATTATTCATTTGTGAACTCTGTGCGCTTGCTATACCTGCTGTTAAAATTCCAGCCAGCAATATTGCTTGTTTAAACATTTTCATAACTCTAATTTTTAAATTTTACTAAACAAGAGGATGTAAAAATCATGCCAAGCAAGGCTTTTCTTTTGATTTTAACACTCAAAAAAACCATAAAATAATGAATATCAATACTTTATTTTTAACAAAATTTAAATGTTTGTTTAACAAAAATTATCAAAAAAGAATACAAAAAACGACAATAACTCCTCAATTAGATTATCCAATCCATTCATTTAAACACTTTCACTCTCCTTTATTGCTCTGGTAAAAGCTTTACAAATAATATCCAGGATATCAGTTGTGATTTCTGTGCCCCATCCGACTCCGTCAAAAGCATGGGTAATGCCCGGCATCAGATGAACTTCTGTAACGACCTCAGCTCTTAGAAGTTTTTGTATATAATCCATCTGTTCATCAATCATCGGATCATTCTGACTAAGGACAAAACAAGACCTGCATAGACCAGACAGATCTTCCATCCGGTTAGGAATGACATATTTTGGTGGGTCATTGAGTTTATCTCCTAGTATATGCTTCATCACATGAGTTATATTTAATATAGGTATCTTCTCCATGAATACGGCTCTGAAATTTATCCTGCTTCCTATCATCGGTATTGGGATAAAGAGGAATCTGAATAAACGGAGTTACCTCTTTTCTATCTCTGGCCATCTGGGCAACAGACAGGGTAAGCATTCCTCCTCCACTACCTCCTGTGATTCCTATATATTTAGAATTGATGTTGAGTTCATCCGCGTGATCATTCACCCATTTTAAAGCTGCATAACAATCTTCCTGTCCTGCCGGTGCCGGATATTCTGGTGCCAAATGATAGTCTACGCTTATTCCTACAGCACCACACCCCTTACTGAGATGCAATGCCCTCGCATGTTCCGTATTAAGACCACCAATTAGCGTTCCCCCTCCATGATAAAGTAAAAAAGCAGGACGTTCAGAAGCAGGCTGATCCGGTTTATAAATTCTAACTTTCATATCACCTATCGGTCCTGGAATGAACTTGTCATAAAAGCTTACCCCCTTCCATCTGCATGGGTTCTCCTGCAGAAGCCTCTTCCATTTGTCGAAGCATTTTAAGATCTTCAAGGGTTTCAAAACTTATTTTGATCCCTGCGGCAGCAATCATTTGCTGCATTCCCTGAATTCTTTGGGAAAATTCAGGGGTTAAATAATATTTTTTCATAATTATTTTATTTGTAGTTTTTTTAGTACTAGTTTTTTTGCCTTGGAAAGTATCCGTAATTCGGCTTATTGTTTAGTCTTTCTGTGTATTAAAATTACAAAAAAAGACTCTAAAAAGTAATTTGAAATGATCGGAAAGAAATATTAACAATCCTTAACTCGTTATCATTTTAACCTTTTTTCATCAAAAACATCAAAAAAATAAATGTTCTCACCATGGCAGATTCATTATTAAAAAACAAACATCTCCTTTGGCGTTCAGGCTTCGGCGTTGGAATTAATCAAATCGACGATTTGAAAAATAAAAACACTAAAACGCTCATTAATGAATTATTTAAAGAAGGAAATTTTACAGAAGTCTCTTATGATACACCAGATATAGATCCTACGACAGACTATATGAACAGTACGGTTCCTGCGGAAAAGAAGAAGGAAATGCAAAGAATCTATAGAGCACAAAACGAAGAGTTGAATCTCAATTTTCTGGATAAAATGGTGAACAGCCAGGAACAAATGAAAGAAAAAATGGCTTTTTTCTGGCATGGACATTTTGCGTCAAGAGTTCTTAACCCAAAATTCAATCGACAATTATTAAATACCATCCGGAAAAATGCATTAGGAAACTTCAAGGATCTGCTTTTTGAAGTAAGCCAGTCTCCAGCCATGCTCAATTTCCTGAATAATCAGCAAAATAAAAAAGATCATCCGAATGAAAATTTTGCAAGGGAAGTCATGGAACTTTTTACCATGGGAAGAGGAAACTATACGGAAAAAGATGTGAGAGAAGGAGCAAGAGCATTTACAGGATGGAGCTATGATAAAGAAGGAAACTTTAAGGAAAGAAAAAATCAACATGACGAGGGAACCAAAAGCTTTTTAGGAAAAACAGGTAATTTTGACGGAACTGATGCTTTAAACATCATTCTAGAACAAAAAGCGACCGCAACATTTATCACAGCCAAAATCTATAAGTTTTTTGTCAATGAAAATGTAGACCAGAATATTGTGAACACGTTGAGTACAAGCTTCTACAATTCCGGCTATGATATAAAAAAGCTGATGACGGATATTTTTTCAAGCTCATGGTTTTACGATCAGAAAAATATCGGAAACAGGATAAAATCTCCTATAGAACTGATGGCAGGGATGATGCGGATGCTTCCCATGCATATTCAGAATCCTGAAAACCTCATCATCTATCAAAAGCTATTAGGACAAATGCTGCTCTATCCACCTAATGTTGCAGGATGGCCCAATGGAAGGTCCTGGATTGATAGCTCTACACTGATGCTTAGACTTCAGGTACCACAGATCTGGTCGGGACTACGCCCATTGGAATACAGTCCAAGACAGGATGATGACATTGATATGGGAATGAAATCTAAAGAAACAGCTTTGAACAAAAGCTTTAAAAATCCCAATATCACTATAGACTGGAACCGTGTAGATCAGATTTTCGCCCATAAAAACTGTGAAGATTATCTAATTCAAAACACCCAAAGTCTGGACATGAATACCGTGAATAATTTTTCCGATAAAAGCACGAAAATGACCATTATTAATCTGATGTCAACTCCGGAATATCAGTTAATGTAATGTATATACCCTATTCATTTGCAAGCCATCCACTAAATCCAACACTATGTTAATCAAAAGAAGAGAATTCCTCAAAATAAGTTCACTGGCTACAGCATCGTTCTTAATGCCTAATTTCCTGAAGGCTATGACGCTGGATGAAGCCTTAAATCCAAACCAAAATATACTGGTGGTTCTTCAGTTTACAGGTGGAAATGATGGTTTGAATACGATTATTCCTGCCAAAAATGACATCTATTTCAGAGAAAGAAAAACACTGGCTGTTCAGGACTCTTTATCTCTGACGGATGAAGCAGGGATCAATCCTTCTCTATCCTATTTTAAAGAGCTTTTTGATAATGGAGAGCTTTCTGTGATGAATAATGTAGGCTATCCCAATCCGGACAAGTCTCATTTCCGCAGTATGGATATCTGGCAATCTGCAAGCAGAAGTGATGAATTCCTGGATACAGGATGGCTGGGCCGCTTCCTGGATGAGGAATGCTACCGTTGTGAACATCCTACTCAGGCACTGGAAGTAGATGACATGCTCAGCCTTGCTCTGAAGGGACAAAACAATAAAGCTTTTGCCTTTAAAGATCCTAAAAGATTATATCAGACCAGCCAGGAAAAATATTTCAAATCATTGTATGACCATCATCACGATGATGAAACCGTTTCCTATCTTTATCAGACTTTAGGTTCCACCATTAATAATGCGGGCTATATTTTTGATCAAAGTAAAGCTAAAAAAACGGATCAGATTTATCCTAATTCTCAGCTGGGAAAGGATTTCAAGACGGTAGCCTCCTTAATTAAATCAGATATCAACACTCAGGTCTACTATCTTTCTATTGGTAGTTTTGATACGCATGTGAATCAGAATGACAGACAGAAAAAACTATTCGGTGATATTAATGAAGCAGTGAAATCTTTTGTTGCTGATATGAAAAGTAATGGACTCTTTAATAATATTCTTTTGATGACCTTCTCTGAGTTTGGTCGGCGCGTAGCTCAAAATGCCAGCAATGGAACGGATCACGGAACAGCCAACCAGATGTTCTTTATCAGCGGAAACCTTAAAAAGAAAGGATTATTGAATAGTCTTCCTGATTTACAGAATTTGAAGGAAGGTGACCTCATCTACACTGAAGATTTCAGAAAAGTATACGCGACCATTCTTAAAAACTGGTTGAAGGCCGATTCTTCCAAAGTGTTGGGATGGAAAAACGGAGTTTATGATTTTATATAAATAGCCCCAACTCTATGTAACCATAAAAAAAGAGACCATCCCATATGATAGTCTCTTTTCAATAATTTTAAATTTTAAACTACTTTTACGTTTAAGCAGTAATCTGCTTAGGTTCTTTCTCTTTCTGATCTTCTTTTTTATCAAGTTTCTCAGATATTTTTTTAACGATATACTCTATCGCTATAGGTGCTATAATGGCAATAAGTGCTTTAAATATTCTTGATTTCATAGGGTGATTTTGTACCTAATCACTACAATTTCCAAGCCAATATAGAAATATGTGGTATATTTTTAATGAATCATCAATTTAAAAATAACAGCATTAATTGATATACAATCCCATTAAACCTATATACAATTATTTTTTTTCGGGAATTACCAACTCCTGATAATTTTTGCTTCCTGCCTTAAATTTTTCCTCCATCCTCAATCTTAACTTTTGAGGTTTATGGACAACCAGAGAGTCTCCAAATCCCAGCAATAGCCTTTCTAATTCATAGTTGATCTGTACACAGATTTTAAAAACAGTTCCTTCGTTGGTCTCGCTGACAATTTCCTGGCTTTTATGCAATGGTTTTGTTTTTACATAAGGAGCATTAGCAGCATCTACAAAGAAAGTGACATTTTTGGGAACTATTGATTCTGCAACGGTAACCCCTACAATGTCTTTAAAATATTCATCACCATCCAGATCTTTATCAATATAAGAGGATTTTTCATCAATTTCTATATTTTCCATCCTGTCCAAAGCCAGGTTATACATTTTCTGTTTATAAAGACAGATCAAAAACCAACGGTTGTTGTATTCTTTTAACAACTGTGGATGAACGGTGTACATATTGGACTCCCTTGCAGTAAAACTTTTATATAAAATTTGAAGTACCTTTTTATTGAGAATACCTTCATACAGAATATCAATATGCTCCAACCCTTTCAGCTGTTCGTTTTTATCCAAATGAATAATTGATTTCTGGCTGGTAGAATGAATAGAGTCTTCCAGCTTCTGGATCACACCATTCATTTCTTTAAACATGGAGAAATCTTTGAACTGTTTCAGGATCTGAACAGCATTATTCATCGCCTTCAGATCGCTTTCGTTCACAGAAATATTATGGATGCTATACTCGGGATCACTGTATCGGTAATATTTTCTTTCATATACTTCAATGGGAGCTTCATACCCGAATTTTTCACTCCGCATATTCTGAAGATCCAGCTGAATCGTCCTTTTGCTTATAAAAGATTCTTTACCCTCAAATTCAAATAACGCCTCGGAACACTCATCAATAAGGTCTTCCAAAGTATATTTCCGGTATTTGTTTTTAAGACATTTATCTAATGTTTTATAACGGATCAGAGCGTTTTTATTAGATGACATGATTATTCTTTTTCGTCTAAAAAACTATTTCTCTGTCAGCGGATTTCCTTCAAAGATCAATCCGTCCCATCCGAATTCCATGAAGTTTCTGATATTCTGATGATCTGTTCCATCAGGATTTTTAAGAACATCTTCTCTATAAAACTCTCCGAAAAGAGGAAGTGTTTCTTCTTTAGACAGCCCATGGTAAGATGCAAAACCAAATATTTTACATGATCCGTTATTCTGTCCTTCTTCATTTCTTGTATTTCCGTTTTTGAATGCTGTAGGTGTAAAATCGTAATTCGCATCTATATGAGTAATCACATCATTGAATTGAACGGTTTCCGGAAAATGCTTTAATTGTTCTAATAACATCATAGTTGTAAGTTTAATTTTCTTTACATAAGCCAATACGCTAATTTTAAAATCATTGAATTGGTCTTTTTAAAATTTTTTGTAAAAATAATCAAAAATATTTTATCTACGCAAAACTATTGCGCAATAGGGTATTTACTTTGCATCAACAAAATGACATAACAATGGAATTTAATGGAAATCACTTAATCGAATTGGGATATAGACCTGCTAAATGGTTTAAAGATGCCATTATTTATATTAATGAAAATCATCTGGATGAAATTCAGATCAAAGAATATCTGGAACAGTTCAAACAACCTGAACTTATTCCGCTTCAAGAAACCGCTCCTGAGTTTATTATAAATATCAGAGCTGAACATGAAAATGAGACTGACAATGTAGAAAAAGTAATCAAAACGATGAAAGTGCTGATGAAAACACCTACACTAACAGCCGGAGCTTTGATGCCTGACGCCTGTCCTACAGGTCCTGAAGGTCAGATTCCTGTTGGAGGTGTAGTGGTGGCAAAAAATGCCATTCATCCAGGGTTTCATAGCGCAGATATCTGTTGTTCTGTAATGCTGACTGATTTTGGAAAGGTTAATCCTAAAGATATTCTGGATGCTGCTCATTCTGTGACTCATTTTGGATATGGAGGAAGACCAAGAGGGGAACAGATGCCAATGTCTCAGGAGCTGATGGATGCTTTCAGAGAAAATGCATTCTTAAATGATGAAAAATTAATCAGTATTGCCCGTTCTCATATGGGAACACAGGGAGACGGAAATCATTTCTTATTTGTTGGAATTTCTAAAAATACAGGAAATACAATGATGGTAACCCATCACGGTTCCAGAGCACCGGGAGCTGCATTATATGATAAAGGAATGAAGGTTGCCAACCGTTTCAGACAGGATATTTCTCCTGAAACATTAAAAGAAAACGCATGGATCCCTTATGATACCGAGGAAGGAAAATCTTATTGGGAAGCCCTTCAGCTGATAAGAACATGGACGAAGGAAAACCATACCAATATTCACGATGCTGTTTTAAATAAAATAGGAATTGAAAAAGAAGACAGATATTGGAATGAACATAATTTTGTTTTCAAGGATGGTGACCTTTTCTATCATGCTAAAGGAGCAACTCCGCTGGATGATAAATTTATGCCTGATATCACAGGACCAAGACTGATTCCATTGAATATGGCAGAACCGGTATTGATCGTTCAGGGAAAAACCAATGAAAGAAACCTTGGTTTTGCCCCACACGGAGCGGGAAGAAATTTCAGCAGAAGTCAGCATAAAAAGTCTTTGGCTCATAAAACCACTGAAGAGATCTTCAAAGAGGAAACGGCAGGGCTGGATATCCGATTCTATTCCAATGAAATTGATATTTCCGAATTACCAACTGCTTATAAAAGTGCAGCGAATGTAAGAGCACAGATTGAGGAATACGGACTTTGTGAAGTATTGGATGAAGTGATGCCTTATGGATGTATCATGGCAGGTGATGTTCAGAAGAATGCACCATGGAAGAAAAAGAAGAAATATAGAAAGGCATAATTTCTTATTTAATATGACTCAATATAAACCTTATAGGTTTTAGAAACCTATAAGGTTGTCAAAAAACTAATAATAAAACCTTACCGGGGTAAAAGCCTGTAAGGTTCATGAAAACTTTTCATAACGGCAGGGGCAGTAGCTCAGATGGTTAGAGCAACAAAATTACTTTTCGCTACAGGCATATAAAGTTCCTATGAATCCCAATTGTGTGTCACAGGTTCGAGTCCTGTCTGCTCCTCAATAGAATGAAATGGTATATACCCGTATCTGTCATTTCATACTTTAAAAAATGTAAGGCAAAGAAAGTTCCTATATTTCCTGATTTACTTTCCGCTTTTTTCAAAATACAAGGCAAAGGGGGTTCCTCTATTTTTTGGATAAATTACTCCCCGCTTTTTATAAACTATAGGTAAAAGGAGTTCCTATACACTTCACTTTTAATGAACCTACTCCTCACTTATTTTTTAAACTTAAAACAATGAAAACATTACAATTATTCAATGCTGTATTGACTAAAAAATCAGATGAAACGCCATTTATTTCCAATGAAGGTTTCATTATTGAATCTGATGCTCTTTGGGCTAAAAAAGAGATCATCTCTTATTATGCAAAGGAAAAACTGAATGGAAATGATCTGAATAAAACTTTTCATAAATCCTGGGAGAAAATAAAAAATACATCCAGAATTGAGTTATTTTTTGAACAGATTCAGCATTATATTTCAACCTATGGAAGTAATTTCCATAGTGAAATCTATATTCCTCAGGAAATACTGAATGTTCCTGATGTGAAGATGATTTTTAAAGTGATCAAAGCTTATACTGTAGAAGAAATGCAGGAAAAGTGCCTTTCTCTGCTGAGATCCGGAATTGCATTAAAAGAAGAAACAATCAATGATCTTTTATATATCCTTACAGAAGAGCTTGATTATGATTTTACAGGAACAGAAAATATCAGAAATAAGGAAGCTATTATAAAAATAGCCGATTTATATGAGATCTATCCAGAACATCCTGTTGAGTTTTTCCGTTATGTGATTTATAAAACCACTCAAACAACGCTTTTAATTAAAAACGATGAATTGATTGGCTTAATTAAACAAAGCAAATTTAATCCAGCATATCTGTTCGAAAACTTCGGACTGGAAAAACTGGGAGAAATTTTCAACAGATTTAAACCATTATTTCTTGCTTATAAAAACAGGGCTCCGAAAACAATTAATAAAATTTCGAAGCTATCTAAAGTTTGTCATAAGCCATTAATTTCAAACCCGTTGAATGATGCTACTCATACATTATTAGAAGCCACCGATTGGCATTGGTTAGAAAATGCAACACCATTTGCCTTATTCAAAGCATTGTCAGCATGCCACTCAAGAATGTATGGTCAGGATACTTTTGTGTATAGAATCAGAAATGGAAAATCGTGGGTTAAAAAGGGTAAGGAAACTTATGTGAATCAATTCAACTATGATTTTATTTTAGATTTTCTGAAACTGAAATATGAAAGCTTTTCCGGAAAGAAATTCTATTTTCCTGAGAATGTAGAATTTGCATTACCAACTTCTGAAAAAATGTTTGTTGGGAATATTCCTACCGGAACCCGTTTCTATGGGGATAGACTGGCTGTTGGTATTTATTGGGAAGATAGATGGGGTGCTCGTGACCTTGACCTTTCAGGATTGAATATTTCCGGAAAAATAGGTTGGAATGCAGCTTATAATTATGGTGAAGGACAATTGATGTATTCAGGAGATATGACTTCTGCTCCCAACGGTGCTGTTGAATATCTTTATGCCGATAAAGGCTTAAGTACCCCAACGCTTGTCATGAATAATGTCTTCAGCGGAGATGCAAATTGTGGGTATAAAATTGTCATCGGAAAAGGAGATCAAATTTCCTATGACTATATGATGAATCCGAATAATCTCTTTGCTGAGGCCAGATGTAACTCGGTTCAGAAACAAACGATTCTGGGAATTCTTTTACCAAAAGGCGGAAAGCAATGTTTCGTATTGTTGAATTTCGGAGCAGGGCACTCTCATGTTTCCGGAAATAATGAAGTGTCTATGATGGCAACCAGTGCATTATATCAACAATGGTATGAAGCGATGTCTTTCAATGAGCTTATAAAAGAGCTTGGAGCAGAGATTACCACAGAAAAAGAGGAAGCTGATTTTGATTTTTCACTGGAAACGCTTGAAAAAGATAGCTTTATTAAAGTCTTTAAATAAAAATACGCTGTTCAAAATTTTGAATGGCGTTTTTTCTTTTAACAGATGATTTTATCTCTCAAAGACTGAACAGATTTTCTTAAGCATAAACATTTGTGTGATCTGTGGGAGCTTTTTATTTCGCGCAGATGTCATAGATTTTTACTCTCGCAAATTTTGCAGATAACACAGATTTATTCTAAAACTAATTGCTTATCATACATTTATACTTACAATAGAAAGATGTCCATCATTTTCCTGAATAATTACTTTCTTTCCGTATCCGATCTGAATCTTGAACATATTCTCTAGCGGGAACTGCAGTACAGCCTGAAGAATCAGACGGATGACCCCTGCATGAGCAATAATCAGGACTTTTCCAATATCTTTTTTAGCAACCAATTCGTTCCAAAAACTGATAACGCGGGTCTGCATTTCAATAAGGTTTTCGCCCCCTGAAGCTTTTATATTAATAAAATCTTTATACCAGGGATTGATTTCTTCCTCAGGAATCTCTGTCCATTTTTTTAATTCCCAATTTCCAAAATTCATCTCCCGAATCCTTTCATCAGTTGAAAACTTAAACTTAAAATGTTCAGCCAAAAGGCAGCAACGTTGTGCCGGACTTGAAATTACCAGCTCAAAACCGTTATCCAGATTTAAGTTTTTAAAATCATTCGAATACTCCTTTCGTAAAGGCATTTCGGCAAATCCATAACACAGATTTTCCGGATTATCTACCGCAGTATGACGAATCAGATGAATTTCCATACGATCATTGTTCCTAAATACAATAAAACTTCGGTAACCTGCTGTACAGCTCCTAAACAATCTCCGGTATAGCCGCCGATATGTTTTTTAAAATACCATCCCATGCAGATCTTTCCAAAATAAGCCAATGCAAAAGCCAATATCAAGCGCCAGTCCGGAATCAAAGCAAAAGAAATTAAAACCCCGATAAAACTTACCAACAGAGCCATTCCATCCAAAGGTTTATTGGCCAGAGGTTTTGATTTGCTTACGTCAATATCCGTCACATACTGATGAGTGTAAATCATCGTTCCGGAAATAAAACGGCTTGCAGTATGTGCCAGAATAATAATACCGAGAGTTTTCATCAGATCAATGGATCCCAACGCCTGAATACTGAGAAATTTTAAAGCAAACAATAAAATAATCCCGATGGTTCCGTAAGCTCCTACTCTGCTGTCTTTCATAATGGTAAGAATTCTTTCCTTTCCATATCCACCTCCAAAACTGTCACACATATCTGTAAAGCCATCTTCATGAAAGGCTCCTGTAAGCAAAACACTGCTAATCATCATCAGAACGATTCCTATTTCCAGGTTAAAAAGCTGATAAGAAAGATATAAAATCCCTGCATTAATCAACCCTACCAAAAGTCCGATCCACGCAAAATACTTCTGGGATTTATTCATGATCTCACCGGAATACGGAATGGGAAACGGAACGGGAATTCTGGTGAAGAACATCAGAGCCGTTGCAAAGTAGATCAATTCATTCTTTAAGGTCTTCATTTATTCTTTATTTGAAACATGAGCATCTTCAAAACTGGACATTTCATTCAGGAAATTTACGGCACTTTGAATAATTGGATAAGCTAATGCGCTGCCCGTTCCTTCTCCCAGGCGTAAATTAAGGTTGAGTAAAGCTTTCTGTCCCAATAATTCCAAAAGCTGGAGATGCGCATTCTCATCACTTACATGACAGAATATACAGTTATTCAGAATATCAGGATTTTTTCTCCATGCGGTGGCTACTGCAACGGTAGCAATAAATCCGTCTACCATAATCAACATATTCTGATGGAAAGCTTCTTCCATGGCACCAACCATTTGCACCATTTCCAGTCCGCCAAAAGTCTGCGCAATTTCGTCCGGAGTTCTACTATCCGGATATTTCTCTATGGCAGCTGATAAAATATTGATTTTATTCAGAAACTGGTCATCGTTCAGTCCCGTGCCACGTCCAATACAACTTACAATAGGAAGATCAAACAATTGACTCATCATCAGAGAAGAAGCGGAAGTATTTCCGATTCCCATTTCACCAAAACCAATGATATTACAGCCTGTTTTAGCAATATCTGCCACTACTGCGCTTCCATTCTGTAAAGCCTGTTGATATTCTTCAGAAGTCATGGCAGGTTCCTCCAGGATATTACGGCTGGATTTTCTGACTTTATGATCGATTAACTCCAATCCTTCCGGAAAATCAAAATTGACTCCTGCATCTACAATCTTGATTTCAATATTATGTTGTTTACAAAAGACATTGATCGCTGCTCCACCGCCTAAGAAATTCATCACCATTTGATACGTAACTTCTTGTGGATAGGCACTTACACCTGCCTTTGCAATTCCATGATCTGCTGCAAAAACCACCAGATGAGGATTTGTAAGTTGAGGCGACGTGGTATTTTGAACCATTCCTATTTTGTGGGCAAGGTATTCCAGATGTCCTAATGCACCTAAAGGTTTGGTCTTGAAATCAATTTTATGCTGTAGTTCGGTTGTCAACATGGATATAAAGTAGTTATGTTAAATAGAGAAAATGCAATATTAGTGAAATAAGGAGTATTTTGGGTAATGGCTCAAGGAGGTATTGGTGAGAAAATAGAAAATAGACGAAGAGATGAAAGACAAAAATCCCGGATTTTAGATAATGAGCCTATTCAATGCCCACCAACCTTAAACCTTGAACTTAGCACTCCAGAACACTCCTACTCTCAAACCCTACCATTCTCAAACTCAAAACAACTACGTAATAACATTGCGCACAATCCACTTTACTTTGCAGTATAAAATTGAAAACAATGACACCAAAAATACTAGAAAAAATAAAAGAAGTAGAAGCGACACGAGGGGTAAAAGTCCTTCTTGCCGTTGAATCCGGAAGCAGAGCGTGGGGTTTTGCCTCTCCGGACAGTGATTATGATATACGTTTTATATACCGGCATGAAAAAGACTGGTATCTTTCGCCTTGGGGTAAGGATGAAACGATAGAATTTATGACCGAAGATGACCTGGATGGTTCCGGATGGGATCTTAGGAAAACCTTTCATCTTTTGCTGAAATCAAATGCCGCTTTACTGAGCTGGTTCTACTCTCCTATCGTTTATACAGAAAATACAAAGTTTGTAGAGCTTTTCAAACCATTGGCTGATGCCTGCTTTTCACCGGTAGCAGTTTCATATCATTATTTAAGCATGAGTAAAAAATATCTGGAAGCCTGCAGAGCTGATGAAGTAAAATTAAAAAGTTATTTTTATTGTCTGCGAACTGCCTTAACCGGAAAATGGATCATAGAGAAAGGAACGGTTCCACCAGTGTTGTTCAGTGAATTACTTGTTTTAGTTGATGATAAAACGAAAACCAAAATAGAAGACCTAGTAACCCTAAAAGCTACCAAAGGAGAAGCTTATTATCACCCGAATGATTGGGAATTATTTGAGTTTTTAGAGAAAACGATAGCTGAGAATGAGGAAAAGTCTAAGGATTTGAAAGGTGGAAATGCTGATAAGAAGGAGATGGAGAGGGTTTTTAGGGAAATATTAAACCTTTAAAGAAATGAAAATATTTAATTTTTTCAAAAAGAAGGATATTCAACCCTTTCAAAAAGAGCTTGAAAAATTGATTCCCAAAGAGGAAGAAAAAACACATGAATTTATTGAAAGATGCCAGTTCTTAAAGGAAGAAATAGGACTTGAAGTTCCTCTATCAGTGATCGAAACTTTCAAAAGACATGATCTTCCAAAGCATAATTATTATTATAGTATTTTTTGGCATGTGGATGATGATAGCTTTAACATTTTCTATACGGAAGCCTTCATTGAACTGGTTGTTAGCCGATACAAAGAAATTCATGGACAGGATGTAGATCTGACTGAATTATCAATGCTGCTTGATGAAGCTATTTACGAATATCGTATCAAAGAAAAGTGTTTCGACAGAACAAATCTTGCTTTTGATTTTATCAACAAATGTTATGAAGAGTTCAGGAGATCCGGAGAAGAACTGATCCTCACCATGGACTTGGGACATTATGATCATTTAATCCTCAATAAAGAAGAAAAAGGTAATATAGCAGATAGTATTTCGTCTTACACAACAACAGCAGGAATAAAATACAAAATTCTTACTGAGTTTAGGCCTTTACCGGAAGTTATCAGAGAAACTCTAGACCGTCAGAAAAATAATTATTAATCTTATGAAATAACACCAAATGAAAAATATAATTGCACTCTCTCCTATGTATACGGAAGATAGTAACAATCTCAAAAAAGCATCCATCAATTCACCTTACGAACTGAGCCGTTTCAATGCAAAATGGAATGTCCCTGAGGAATTTCGTACCGATGTAATTGCAGTCTATGGTGAAGATATTTATTCCGAAATTGTTGCTGAACAATGTAATCTGACTTTAACAAAACCAAAGGATGATTGGCTTGCTGGTATCTCAGAAGAATTTGTCAAACGTAAAATTACCTATGGACAATTAAGAGACTTTCTACAAGAAAAAGATATTTTCATTAAATGTTCTGACTTTAAAAGTTTTAAAGCAGGGGTTTATCATAAGCTGACGGATATCAAAGGTTTTGACACTGTAGATTTGCATTCTACAGTTTTCACCTCAGAAGTAGTAGAATGGGAACTTGAAGTAAGATGCTTTGTACTTAATAATGAAATAAAAACATATTCTTCTTATTGGAGAAACAATAGATTTGATACAAGTTCATTATCTGAAACTGAAGAACATAATATGTTTGAATTTTTTAATGAGTTTATTCAGAAATACTCTCCTACTTTGCCTAAGGCTGTAGTACTGGATTTCGGAATTATCACAGGAAAAGGCTGGGCATTAATTGAAGCTAATCCAGCCTGGTGTTCAGGACTATATGCCTGTGATGCAGAAAAAGCACTGGAAGTTGTTGTCAATAGTTGTGTTAAATACTAATATAAAAGACTTTTATTTGAATAATTAAAATGACCATCCAAGACCTAAAAACCAACAACCTCCTCCTCTTCGAAGCCATCTCCGGAAGCCGCGCTTTCGGGCTGGCAACGGAAACTTCGGATACGGATATCCGCGGAGTGTACTACTTACCGAAGGAAGATTTCTTCGGGCTGAACTATATTCCACAGATTTCCAATGAGACGAATGATATTACTTATTATGAGATCGGAAGGTTTGTGGAACTGTTGCAAAAGAATAACCCTAATATTCTGGAGGTTTTGGCAAGTCCTGAGGATTGCATTCTTTATAAAGATCCGTTGATGGATGTGCTTAAACCTGAGGATTTTCTCTCTAAATTATGTAAGGACACCTTTGCCGGATATGCCATTTCCCAGATTAAAAAAGCGAAAGGTCTTAACAAAAAGATACTGAACCCTATTGACAAAGAAAGAAAATCCGTTCTTGATTTCTGCTTTATTCTTGACGGACAAGGTTCTCTTCCTTTGAAAAAATGGTTGTCGGAAAACGGTAAAGTTCAGGAAAGATGTGGGTTAACAAATATTGACCACACCAAAGGAATGTTTGCGCTATTTTATGATGACTCTCAAATATTGGATTATAAAGGAATTATCCAGCATGAAGAAGCGAATCAGGTTTCAGTATCTTCTGTTCCCAAGGATGAAAAGCATGATGCTTATCTGTTTTGTAACCTGGATGCTTACTCTACGTACTGCAAAGACTATAGAGAATATTGGAAGTGGGTAGAAGAACGCAATGAAGACCGATACAATATTAATCAAACGCATGGGCAGAACTACGACAGCAAAAATATGATGCACACCATCCGTTTATTGCAGTCATGTGAACAGATTTTTAGAACCCAATCTCTTCAAACCCGTGTAGAGAACCGGGATGAATTGCTGGATATCAAAGCCGGAAATTGGTCGTATGAAGCAGTAATGAATAAAGCGGAAGATCTGATACAATCTATTGAGGAACAGCATAATATTTCTGACCTTCCGGAATATCCGGATACAGAAAAATCTATGAAGATTTTGGTTAACATTCGCGAAGCTCTTTATCTTTAGGAGAAAAGCAGCTAAGAACCCTTACAATAAGCAACTTCAACGAATAAATTAAACTATTTTTGCAAAAACTAAAAAATGAAATTCATATTTTCAAGAAAATTTACTTTTTTTTCACTCTCTCTTTTAAGCATTTCAGCCTATGCACAGGAGCTGTATATTCCATACAGGGATGGAAATCTATGGGGAATATCCAATTATGCCGGCGGTGAAATCATTGCCCCAAAATTTGATTCTCTTCAGTTCAATGAGCAGGATGATTATGACTTCAACCTTCTTCATACTTTCAAAGCTGGAAAAAAAGGAATGCTATTGAGCGGAAAAGAAATACTCCTTCCTGAATTCAAAAATATCTTTCCTACCTATAAAGGTTTCATCATTGCTGAATATGACAATGATAAAAAAAGCAGGGTCATTTTGGATAAAGATGGTACAAAGATTACCGAAAACCCTGTAATTTCTATGTGGATTGGAGAGAGATTTGGCCCCAACCTTATCTTCCATGTATTGAATGAAAACATGAAGGAAGATTTTTTCATCTGGGACCCGAAGGAACATAAAATTTCCCAATATGTATTTAAGGATTACTATTCCATTTCCGTTACGGAAAATAGGGATGCCTATGAACTTGACATCAGATACAGAAAGAACGAAGCTGATCCATTGTCTGAAGTAAAGATGACAATTCGTGACAATAAACTGGAACCTGTCACCTCCAAAAACTTCAATGAGAGAATTGTTAAGAATACCAATCGTAATAGAGATTATTATGGAAGTTCATATCAGGAAACTATAAAACAACCTAGTGCCGTTTATGAAGTATACAGGGATTATGATGAAGGGGTAAGAAGCCCGTCTTATAGTCCACCTCCTCCACCGCCCTCATCAGGAAAAACAGTTTCCAATGATCCAGGATATCAGGAAGTAAAGAAACAGCCTATATATGTTGGCGTTTCCTATTCTATGGAGAATGACTTTCCATATGTTACTTATCATTATAACCATGCAAAAAATGAGAAGGTAACCAAGAGATTAAAACTGCCAAAAGGCTCGAAGGACATCAAGATCGTAAGTATGAGCGGTTCACCACAGAAGAAAGAGGGTGATACCATCTATATCTACAACAACTATATTACCTTTACCCATAAAGATAAGAACCAAATTCTTATCAGTGAGAAGAAGCCTACAGAATTTGAAACAATCAAAGTGATAAGTCCTGGATATGATTCCCAGTATAGTGGGCAAATTTTCCTATTGGGTAACAAGAAAAATGGAAAGATGAAGTACAAGTTGATCAATAATCTACAGCAGATGATTTTTCCTGATGAATTTGATGACATTATCCTCAACGACCCTTTCTATGGCAATAATTATAGCAACTGGACCGTCATTAAGGATGGAAAATATGGGGTTGTCATTCCTCAGGGTAAATACATCCTCCAGCCTGTATATGATGAAATCGTCAATAAAAAGGTCACCTATGGGTCGGGAAGCTTTCTTCAAATCAAAAAAGATGGCAAATATGGATTCCTGAAACCCGTTATCCCTAACGGCAGCATTGAAAATAATTTAGTTGAACCTGTCTTTTCATATCCCATCCGTAATATTCTGATGAGCTATCCATACCGCAGCAGCCAATATACTTCTGCCGGAACTCCTCAAGGAACAATGATAATCACTCTACAAGATGAGAAAGGAAAATTATTGGGCTTCGCCAACAAACAAGGTCAACTTTATTTTAAAAACTAAAACATGAAATTCAAAAAATACAGTCTGCTTCTTCTTTTTACCACAAGCCTTGCAGCAGCCCAGAATTACTATGATTATGATTCGGAAGTAATTTCCTATACGGTTCTCAGTAAGGAAATAACGAAAGCCTATGAAGAAGCTTTCTTCAAAGATAAAATGTTCACTCCAGAAGACTTTCTAACGGATCTCAATACGATAGAAAAAGATTATCCCGGATTGAAGGAAGATCTTGAAAAATCCGATAAGATTGAAGTAAACACCGTCCTATACAAAAACTTCTATTCCACTACTCCCTTCAAGAATAAAATAATTGATGGGATAAAGAAGATTTATTATCCAGGGGGAATGCTTTTTCAGGAAATCCCTTATAAAAATGGTAAGCTGGATGGGTTATATAAGGTGTACAGCGAGTCCGGAAAGCTCTATTCCGAAGTTCCTTACAAGAATAATCTGAAGAATGGAATCAAGAAAGTATATTTTACCGATCCTAAAGAACGTTATGATGCAAAAGAATATATCATTCAAGGCGCTTATAATAAAGGTAAGCTTATCGGTCCTGTATCCATCTCCAATGACAACCTTAACATTACTTATCCTTCTGACTTCAAGAAAGGACAAGTAGCACTTGCATACAATGGAACTTCCCTAGTAGATTACAATATCATTGAAAGAGATATCAAAAATGGCCCTTATACGGTATACAGCGTTGATACTCCCACGGATGTCAAGAATGAGACAGAGAAGAAAACGGAGAAGAAAAAGCCACAGCGTGTCAAAAGATTCTTCGCGACATATTTCAACAATCAATTCAATGGCTATGTAGAAAAATACAATAGGAACGGGGAACTTCTTTCCAAGAATCTCTTCAGTTTCGGAAAACCAGTAGGAACGCATAAGAATTATTATGATATCGGAAAAATAAAATCGGAGGAGTTCTACGACAATGCTGGAAAGAAAACAGGAACCTGGAAGACTTATTATCCTAGCGGAGAGCTCGTGAATGTTACCAATTATAAAGATGACCAACTGCATGGAGCCAAGGAACTCTATCAGAATAATCTTCTAAAGACACAGGAAAACTTCGATCATGGCAAAAGAACTTCCAACAAATATTACAATGATAAGGGAAGCCTTCAAAGCGAAGCCTATTATGAGAATGATAAATTCATCAAGGAAATCATTTATTTTCCTGATGGCAAGACACAATCTGTACAAAATGTAAATCTTGATAAGACTTATTATGACAAAGATGGTAAGGTCATCCATATAGATCATTACAAGGATGGTCATCGGATAGGAATCCAGAAATACTTTAATTATGAAAAGGATGGTACTCCTTTTGTCTATTCAGAAACGGAATATGATGAAAACGGGAAAAAGATACGGTCCGTTTGGTATGAGAAGAAAAGCACCAACGAGGTAAGCTGGAAAGACGAAAAAATGCACGGAAAATCTACCTACACAAACAATGACAGCACCCAGAAGATAAAATATTACTTTGAAGGAAAGGAAGTCAGCGAGAAAGAGTTCAAAAACCTTTCTGAAGAAAATAAGAAGACAAAATAATGAAAAAACCACCGGCTCAACGGTGGTTTTTTATGTTTAAAGAATATCTTATCTCTTCTTTGAAGCCTTGGCAATTTTGTTGTAATCAAGACAAAGCCTCATCCAATATTCAAAATCTTCGGGTTTCTGAAAACCAATAGGTTCTACATAACAGTATTCTTTTAGTTGCTTTCCCCTCATCATCATAGGAAGAAAACCTTTTTTCTCCGCTACTTCTTCTTCCTTTTCAGGATTGTAACGGCACATCAGGTTGTCGTGACTGATATTGATACACATTTTGTCATTCACCAAAAATGCCAGGCCGCCAAACATTTTCTTTTCTTCAACTTTAATATCATTCACTTGGGCTAGCCATTCTCTAACCCTGTCAGCCAATTCTATAGTATAAGCCATGATGATTATATTTTATCTTTCAAAGCTATTTAAAAATTATATTCTATTTATTTTTTTTGACTGAATTTATTTTACATCACCTAGTGATTCCCTTATTTGGACACTTTTTGAATCAGAAAAACACCCTACTCTATCAAGTGTTTTTAATTTTTAATAAAAATATTTTCAGAAAGTTGTAACAAAGAACAAATGTCACCAACTAATTAATTGATATATCAATAATTGATAAGTCATATTAATTTGAAAACATGGAAAAATTAAATTCAATCATATTCTACAACATAGACAAAGCCATCAGAGCCTATAGAAACTATGCCCAACGTCAACTGAAAGCAAGCGGTTTTACAATCACTATCGATCAGTGGCTTATCATCAAAGCAATTCTGGAAAACCCGGGAATTACCCAGAATGAAATTGGTGACCTTGTTTTCAAGGACAATGCGTCTGTAACGAGAATTATTGATCTAATGGTAAAATCCGAATACATCAAAAGACATGTTCACTCTGATGATCGTAGAAAAACAAATCTGGAAGTAACAGATTCCGGAAAAAAAGTCATCAAAGAGGTTCAGAATATCGTAGAAAATAATCGCGAGATTGCTTTGAAGGGAGTTTCAAAAGATGAGCTTGAGATGATGTATTCAGCTTTACTGAAAATTTCAGAAAACTGTCTCAACCCTAAAAAATAAAAACGCCATGACCAGAATATTCGCCCTCATTTTCATCTGGATACTGCTGCTGTTCACCAGCTTATTGTCAGCCCAGACTATGCAGAATTTTTCCCTCTCAGGAAATATTAAATCGGACAAAGCAGAACAAATGGAAATCAACCTGTTGGATGCTGATCATAAATTGATTAAAACCGAAATTGCTGACTCTAACGGAAAATTCGGATTCAAAGATCTTAAAGGCGGAACTTACCACTTAAAAATCAGCAGAAACGGATCTGAGGTATACCATTCAGACAATATTTCATTAGTTAACAATACCACATTACCTTCCATTGATCTTACTATAAAATCTATTGAAGGAGTAACAATCACTAAAACCAAGCCTATGATCGAAAGACAGGATGGCAAAATGATTATGAACGTAGAAAACAGTATAGCCAGCACCGGAAATTCTGCCTTTGAAGTATTGGAAAAAGCTCCGGGAATCAGTATTGACAACAATGATAATATCAGCCTCCGCGGAAAAGGAAATCTTCTCATTCAGATTGATGGAAAAAATACCCCAATGACCGGAAGTGATCTGGCCAACTATCTTAAAGGAATTCCATCATCAACAATTGATAAAATAGAGTTTATTACCAATCCTTCATCAAAATATGATGCGGCCGGATCTTCCATTATTAATATCAAACTTAAAAAAGAGCAGAGAAAAGGTACAAACGGAAGTATATCTACCTCTTTTGGAATGGGTAAATATGTGAAAAACAACAACAGCCTCAGCATCAATCACCGAAATAAAAAGATCAATATTTTTGCCAACTACAGCTTTGCTTACAGGGAAGCTTACAACGGATTGGTACTGGATCGAAATTTTTATGAGAATAATAATTTCAAGAAAGCCTATATTCAGGATAACTATTTGAAGTTCAAATTCAACAATCATATTGCTAAAGCTGGAATGGATTATTACCTGAATGATAAAAATGTACTTGGATTTTCTGTAGGATTAGTTTCTAACAAATTCAATCTTAATGGTGATAATGCCAATACAACAATGGGAAATTCTTACACTCCGGAAAGCACTTTTAATACTCAAAATACTTCCAATGACCGATGGACCAATATTTCAGTTAATTTAAACCATAAATACACGATTGATTCTTTAGGCTCAGAAATCTCTACGGATTTTGACTATATCAACTATTCTAACTCTTCTTTACAGAATTTTGAAACAAGAACTCATCAAATAGCCGATGGAATGAACCAACTTGATATCATGAAGGGAGATATGGATGGAAAACTGAATATCTATTCATTAAAATCTGACCTTACCAAGAATTTCAAAAATGACTGGAAACTTGAAAGCGGAATTAAAACCAGCTTTGTAAAAACCGATAATGATCTGAAATTCTTTAGCGTCAACAATGAAAACTTAATCCCTGATCTCTCAAAAACCAATCATTTCATTTATGAAGAGAATATCAATGCGGTCTATGGAAATGTCTCAAAAAAATGGGATAAATTTAAAGCGACAGCAGGCTTAAGGCTGGAAAACACCAATGTAAAAGGGACTCAGCTTGCCACCAATCAGGTGAACAAAAGAAATTATACTCAATTCTTTCCAAGTGCTGTATTATCCTATGACCTGACGGAAAAAAGCAACCTGGAAGTAAATCTTAGCAGAAGGATTGCAAGACCTAGCTACAATCAGTTAAACCCATTTAAGCTTTATCTTGATCCAACAACCATGAGCTCCGGAAACCCTGACCTTAATGCACAAACAACAATGAATTATGAACTCACCTATAGCCTGAGCAATAAATATTTTGCCACATTAAGCTATAGCAGGACATCAGACAACATTACAAATATTATAAAACCTACCTTTGAAAATAATCAGAATGTAACAGTTCAGACCTTTGAAAACCTGAATTCAGCTTCGTATTACGGATTATATCTTATAGCTCCTGTAAAAGTTACCCAATGGTGGGATATGAACAACAGTGCCAATTTTTATTATGGTTCCTACACTGGAAATGTTTCCGGAACACAAATTAACAACAAAGGAAACTTCACTTTCAATATCAACAGTATCAATTCATTTAAACTTGGAAATGGTTTTAGTGCTGAACTTACCGGAAATTATAAAGCGAGAGAAGTATATGCCTTCCTGAATATGAGCCCAAACTGGTACCTGAATATCGGAGCGCAAAAGAAATTCAAAAATAATAGCACTCTTAAATTCTCCTTCACAGATATATTCTTTACAAGTAATCTGAAAGGACAGACTATTTATAATGATTATATTGAAAATTTTGCAGTAAAAAGAGACACTCGTGTCGTGACCGTTTCTTATACTTACAATTTTGGTTCCTCTAAGAATGGACAGCCGAGAAAAACTGGTGGGGCTGAGGATCTGAAAGAGAGAGTGGGAAGCTAGGACTTGTAGAGTTACTTGGTAGTCTGTTGGAGAATGATAAGTCGCAAAGATTTCTGATAAGATGTAGGCTTTAAGGCACTGGGATTTTATCTCCGATACAATTGATTATGGTTAGATTTTCTCGAAGATTTTCTGAATACATAGATATAGGAAAAGTTTAATGGCCACGAATGCACGAATGACCTTATTCTATGTTACTAGGTAATTTAAAAAACATTTTAATTGTAACCACATAATAACATAGAATTTATTTGTAAATAAAATAATTCGTGCATTCGTGGCAAAAAAAATGTACTCACTGAAAATCTTTGATTTTCTTACGCCTTAAAACAGCATGATACTTTAAACTCTTTTCGCCCTTGCGTAAAATCCAACAAGCACAATAAGTATAATTAAACCATCAAAAAACAAAAGATCCCTCAAGTTGAGGGATCTTTTTATATCTAAGAATAATTCTTATGCTTCTGAAGAAGGTTCCTGATTTTCTACAGGTCTTTCACCTTGTGGTCTGTCTTGTCCTTCTGGTCTTCTCTGTCCTTCCGGTCTTCTCTGTCCATCTGGTCTACCTTGCCCATCTGGTCTTCTTTGTCCTTCCGGTCTTCCTTGTCCTTCTGGTCTTGGAGGTCTTGGTAAAAGAACTTTACGGGAAAGCTTCATTTTCTTACGGTCATCATAACCCATAAACTTCACTTCTACTTCATCACCTTCAGCATAAGGAACTTTATCTAAACGAGCCCACTCAATTTCAGAAATGTGAAGAAGCCCTTCCGTTCCTTTAGCAATCGCAACGAAAGCACCGAAATCCATTACTTTTACTACTTTTCCGTTGTAAACTTCTCCTACAACCGGTACAAAAGTAATTTCGTTGATTTTTGCAACAGCAGCATTGATTTTCTCTCTGTCTGTTCCTGCAATCTCGATACGTCCGATTTCACCAATTTCTTCAATAGCAATAACGGTATCCGTATCTTTCTGCATCTGCTGAATGATTTTTCCACCAGGCCCGATTACAGCACCAATGAAGTCTTTTGCGATCTCCATTACTACCATCTTCGGAGCGTGAGGCTTCACGTCTGCTCTTGGCTCAGAAATAGTTTCAGTGATTTTATTTAAGATGTGTAATCTACCGTCTCTAGCTTGCATTAAAGCTTTTTCCATGATATCCATAGAAAGCCCCTGAATTTTGATATCCATTTGACAAGCAGTGATACCATCTGCAGTACCTGTTACTTTGAAGTCCATGTCTCCAAGGTGATCCTCATCTCCTAAGATATCAGAAAGCACTGTAAATTTACCAGATTTTGCATCTGTGATCAATCCCATTGCAATACCGGAAACTGGTTTTGTAATCTGAACCCCTGCATCCATTAATGCTAATGTTCCTGCACAAACTGTTGCCATTGAAGATGAACCGTTTGATTCAAGGATATCAGAAACAATTCTGATCGTATATGGATTTTCTTCAGGAATAACTGCCTGCAATGCTCTTTGAGCTAAGTTTCCGTGTCCTACTTCTCTTCTTGAAGTACCTCTTAAAGGTCTTGCTTCACCTGTTGAGAATGGAGGGAAGTTATAGTGTAGGAAGAATTTCTCGTCATGTTGCGTGATAACGCTGTCTACCATGTTTGCATCCTTAACAGAACCTAAAGTTACAGCTGTTAAAGACTGAGTTTCACCTCTTGTAAACACTGCAGAACCGTGAGCTCCCGGAAGGTAGTCAATTTCTGACCAGATCGGACGGATCGTCTGAGGATCACGACCATCCAGACGGATATTGTCTTCAAGGATCATCTGACGCATTGCTTCTTTCTCTACATCATGATAATATACTTTTACGAAAGGTGTTACTCTTTCCAATTCTTCTTCATTATCAGCATATTGAGCAAGGAATTCTTCACGAACCGCTTTGAATTTCTCACCTCTCTCTTCTTTACCAGATGGAGTTCTTGCTACTTCATATACTTTATCGTAAGTTTCTTTCCAAACTTTTTCACGAATTTCTTCGTCGTGATTTTCGTGAGAATATTCTCTTTTTGGGAAAGCTTTACCTACTTTTTCTGCTAATCTTTCTTGAGCTTCAATTTGCTTTTTAATTTCAGCATGACCAAAATTAATAGCTTCTAACATTTCCTGTTCAGAAATTTCTTTCATTTCCCCTTCTACCATTACGATAGAGTCTTTAGTAGCTCCAACCATAATGTCTAATTCAGAATTTTTCAATTCTTCATAGCTTGGGTTGATGGAAAGTTGTCCGTCAAATCTTACCACTCTTACTTCAGACATTGGTCCGTTGAAAGGAATATCAGTAATGGCAATAGCTGCCGAAGCTGCTAAACCTGCTAAATCATCAGGAATTGTTTTTCCGTCATAAGAAATTAGAGAAATCATCACCTGAACTTCTGCGTGGAAGTCTTCAGGGAAAAGCGGACGTAGTACTCTGTCTACTAAACGCATTGTTAAAATTTCCTGATCTGAAGGTCTTGCTTCTCTACGGAAGAAGTTTCCAGGAATTCTTCCACCTGCATAGAATTTCTCTCTATAATCTACTGTTAATGGTAAAAAATCTACACCAGGATTTGCTTCTTTATTGGCTACAACAGTTGCTAAAAGCATTGTTCCACCCATTTTTACTACCACAGATCCATCAGCCTGCTTAGCTAACTTCCCTGTTTCAATAGTGATTTCTCTGCCATCAGCAAGAGTAATCATTTCTGTAAACGCTTGAGGTATACTCATAAATTTGTCTTCTTAATACTCCGTATTGAGTATGAATTAATATTTAAACTCTTTAAATTTCGTGTGCAAAGGTACTATATAATAATGATATATTAAATTTTTCAATTGCATAAATAGGCCTTCAAAATACAAAATTTTGGCTATCAGTGGATGAAAGATTTAAAAATTTTCCATCGGTAATGCAAACCTGTTCATTATTTATGAAAATAAAAATCTGTTTTTTTGAGTTAATGTGTTGAAAAATCCTGTTGTTTTTGTATTATTGTCTCAAAAAATGAAAATAATATTTTAATTTGATAAAAAATATACATCTCTTTATAAAAACCATCAAAATAATTGCAAAACCATAGGTTGATCCCTATATTTGCCCTACTTCACCAAATACAATGCTGTAGGCAAAAAAGTTAAGGACTTACCCTTATAGAGATAAATAATGTTTATGAATAAAGAAGTACAAACTCAAAGCAGGAATTACACGGTTCCATTGATTACCATCACCCTGCTTTTTTTTATGTGGGGATTTATCACCTGCATGAATGATATCCTGATCCCTTATCTGAAACAACTTTTCAAACTCACCTTTTTTGAGTCCATGCTGGTACAGTTCTGTTTCTTCGGAGCTTACTTTATCGGATCTCTGATTTATTTTCTGATTTCCATTTCTAAAGGTGATCCCATCAACAAAGTGGGATACAAAAAAGGAATTTTGTTTGGAATTGCTTTGGCTGCCTTAGGCTGTATTCTGTTTTATCCGGCAGCAACATTTTCTTATTATCCTTTATTTTTAGGAGCATTGTTCATTTTAGGATTAGGATTTACCGTATTACAGATCACTGCCAACGCCTATGTTTCCTTACTTGGTTCAGAAGAATCTGCATCCAGCCGATTGAATATGACACAGGCATTCAATGCTTTCGGTACAACGATCGCCCCGGTATTGGGAGGACACTTAATTTTTGAACTGTTTTCTGAGTCGGATGGAACTTTCAGTGCAGTTGCTACCAGAATTCCCTATTTAATTTTTGCGGCCATCCTTCTATTGGTAGGATTATTAATTTCAAGAGTAAAATTGCCTTCGTTTCAAACAGAAACCGAAGAAACGGTACAGGGCTGGGGAGCATTGAAATTCAACCATTTAAAATTTGGGGTTTTTGCTATGTTTTGCTACGTGGGTGGTGAAGTGGCAGTAGGAAGTTTCATTATCAGTTTCCTTGAAGAAACCATGAAGTTCAACGAAGCGATCAGTAAAAATTACCTTTCCTTATATTGGGGGGGTGCCATGATTGGACGTTTCTTAGGAGCCATTTCATTAAACCAATCTATTAGCCAGGCTAAAAAAGCAGTATTCATGTTAGGGGCCGCAACATTAGTTTTCCTGGTCATTTTCAGCATTGTAAACCTTAACTTTGAACAAATAAGCTTCTTCTTAGTATTTATCTTACTGAATTTTGCAGCCTTCTTTGTGGGCAAAGCAGCGCCAGCAAGAACATTGTCTATTTTTGCGGCTATCAATGTTATTTTATTGATTTCAACGATGGTTAACCATGGAGAAATGGCTATGTACAGTGTTTTAGGAATCGGTATTTTCAATTCCATCATGTTCTCTAATATCTATACGCTGGCAATTTCAGGATTAGGAAAATATACAAGCCAAGGTTCATCACTAGTGGTAATGGCCATTTTGGGAGGTGCTATCGTCCCTATTTTCCAGGGTTACCTTGCCGATCAGTTTGGAGTACAACACTCCTTCATCATTCCTGTATTCTGCTATATGGTGATTTTAATTTTCGGAGCTTACTGTACCAAGTATCTTGGGCATGTAGAAACTACTGAAGCTAAATCAGGACATTAAATAATACATATATAAAAGTTATAGGCTGTTTCATCTTTGGAGCAGCCTTTCTCTTTCTCCAACATTTTTCTATGTGGTGAACAATACATCTTTTATTTTTAAACCAGATAGGTACATAGATTAAAATCATTATTGTATTCGTGATGATTAAAAAGTAATTTAAAGCATCTGCATCATCTGCAAAATCTGCGAGAGCATTTATCAATAATCAATTTCATGAGAGATAAAATCCTTACGTTTTACAACAGAAAGCCCCTCAAAATCTTAACAACTTAGCGTTTCCCAACATTATTATTTATCTACGCTTGCAATAAAGAACAATATTTCGCCTTTCAACATTCTCCGTATGTAACATTACTTTCAAAATACCGACTTACTTTATAGATCCCTTAAATTATCAATCCTGGATGAAGACTCAATTAAAACTTGAATACGCAGCCTTTTTACTCCTTGGAGTTTTCGCATTTTCCCAAACAGGATATTCCTGGTGGTGGTTTGCTGGATTGTTCCTTGCTCCAGATATTTCTATGCTGGGATATACAGTTAACAATAAATTAGGTGCATTCTGCTACAACTTATTTCATCATTTTGGAGTAGCCATTGCTGTTTATCTTATAGGAACAGCCCTATCACTCCCCTATTTACAAATGATTGGAACTATTTTATTTTCCCATTCTGCATTTGACAGAGTATTGGGATATGGATTAAAGTATCCGGATAGTTTTCAGAATACGCATTTGGGAAAGATTGGAAAGAAGGTGAAGTGATCTAAAGCAAGTTTGTGATTGGTTCTAATTATATTACAACAAAAAAGCAACCTCTTTCGAAGTTGCTTTATTTTGAAAATCTTTATAGATTATTTTCTTAATCCTAATGCAGCAATAATTGCTCTGTATCTTGCGATATCTTTTTTCTTAAGGTAATCTAGTAAACTTTTTCTCTTACCTACCAATTTCACTAGAGATCTCTCTGTGTTGAAATCGTGACGGTTAGCCTTTAAGTGCTGAGATAAGTGATTAATTCTGAAAGTGAAAAGAGCGATTTGTCCTTCTGCGCTTCCTGTGTCTTGTGCAGATTTCCCGTGTTGTGCGAAAATTTCCTGCTTTTTGTCTGTTGTTAAGTACATTCCAATATTGTTTAATGATTATTATGTAACGGGTGCAAAATTACGACTATTTTTTGAATCTGCAAACATTATTGATTTCATAAATCAAATTTGATAGAAAAAAATGTTAAAAAATTCTTAATAAATTTTACACAATTCAACGAAAAGGCAGTAATTTTGCATTCGAATTACAAATGAGAAAATTTATATTCTTTACAGCAGTTACTACTTTTTTATTCATTGGCTTTACTTCGGTAAAAGCACAAAGAAATGCTGATGATAAAATAAAGAAAGTTCTATACTTCAATCCCGAGGTAGAGCCTGATATTGATGAAATAAAGGAGCCTACCAACAATGCATTCTTTGATGCTGTTTCCGATAACTTTAGCAGTAAAAGAAATAAAATGCTTCGTGCAGAAGTTCAGGTTCCCTTTGACAGCATAGACAAACAGACTATTATGGATTACTGTTCCAATAATGATGCTGATTTTGCCATTGTTTCCAAAGTCCGTTACTTCAAAGTTGGTTTTGGAAAATACGTGTTCTCTAATCAGGTGGTAGTAAGCATGAAACTTTTTGGAGCAGATGGAAATCTTGTGACAGAAACAGATCATGACACTTATCGTAAAAACATGCGTCTTCTAGGCTCTACCGTAAATTCGGTGAAAATTGGTACAGAAGGTGCTATCAAAGGTATTATTAAAAAACTAAGAAAACTTAAGCCTACAGAGGCAGAACTATAGCATTTAAAGTTCTAAATTCAATGTTAGAACTTTAAATGCTATAGTTCTAAATTCAATGTTAGAACTGCTCTTCTACCGAGCATATCATTCTATTAAAGCATTGTCTGCAAGCAATTTTGATTCATAAGTGAATCATCAATGATTGCTGCATTTTCTTTTTCCCTTTTATTTCAATTCTCAAAATAAATTTGTTGTCTTTGTTCAAAAACCCAAAGACATTGGATGATGATATATCGATCTACTGCTAAACGGTAAGGATTCTACCTTCGATAAAATCACCTCTATTCGATTTTATTAAATCTATTCTAAACTCACAAACCATCTTGCATTTGATTGATTTACAGTTAAATAATTTCACCAATACATGAATAATTGAAAATTATTTACTATTTTAGTCTGACAATAAAATCTAAATTATATGAAAAATTTAAAGAAAATCAGTAGAGAAGCCGCCAAGCAAATCAATGGTGGATTAATAGGAAAATGCAGTAGAACCAATCCATGTACTGTGGGCTGGTGTTGTAATGGTGTTTGTTCACCCCGTGCTTGTATTGAAAATTAGAATCATTAAAACAAATCACATGAAAAATCTAAAGAAAATCAGTAGAGAAACCGCAAAACAAATTAATGGCGGAAAGATGGAAAGATGCAGTGATACCAATCCATGTGTCGCGGGATGGTGCTGCAATGGAATCTGTTCACCATTCATTTGTATTGAATTCTAACATCATTAAAACTAACTATTTAAAACAAATCACATGAAAAATTTAAAGAAAATCAATCGTCAAGAACAAAAACAAATTCAAGGCAGTGGAATCATTAAAAGATGTACAGAACATTTTGAGTGCCCGGGAGGATCATGCTGCCGAAATACATGTGTTACATATCCATGCCCATTGGAATAAACCAGAAACTAACAGCGCCTATTTCAGGCGCTTTTATTTATACAAAACAATAAAAATCAAATACTTATTTTCGAATAAAAATTTTCACTATCAAATGAATAATTAGAAAATATTTATTATTTTAGTATAACATTTTAAATCTAAAAAACTATGAAAAATTTAAAGAAACTCAACAGAGAAGCTGCAAAACAAATCCAGGGAGCAGGCCCTAAAAAATGCATTGACAATTCACAATGTATTTATGGAGCTTGCTGTAAAGGTGTATGTATGGAATTTGCCTGTATTGATGATAGAGAATAGTATTTTATTAACATTTTAAAATCAATTCTCATGAAAAATTCAAATCTTAAAAAGCTCAGCAGAAAGGAGCAAACAGAAATAAAAGGGAGTCTGCAAGTAAAAAAATGCAGAAACACCTACCCTACGTGTGATCCTGGTGAATGTTGTACCGGAGGTTTCTGTCTTCTCTCCCCTATTACAGAATGTGAACCTATTCTTGATTAAAAGGATATTTTTTAAATTTAATTTTTGAACATCCGCTTCGGTGGGTGTTTTTTTATTCTATTTGTAGGGTAATAAGCTTTAATAAATCCTTAAATTTCCCAGTTTATTACTCAGTCTTAAAAATTTGAATTATTTTTGCATATCCTAAAAATTTAACGTTTTGAATTCTAGAGACGAACTTATCTTCAACCCTGCCGATATTGCCGAAACTCTCAGCGAACTTCCAGCTGACGAGCGACTGCTCGCGTTTCTGAAGGTTCCGAAAGAGTACAAAGCGGAGGTTTTTTCTCATCTTGATCCGGATTTTCAGGAAGATACAATCAGAAGTATCGGAAGCGACGAGGTTTCCGAAATTTTGAATGCCATGACTCCTGATGACAGGACTGCTCTTTTTGAGGACTTTCCTGATGAATTGATTAAGTATTCAATCAATCACCTTAATCCACAGGAGAGAAGGATTGCCTTAAAACTATTAGGTTACAACTCGGATTCTATTGCCCGTCTGATGACCCCTTATTACATCCAGATCCGTAAGGAATGGAGCGTAAAAAGATGTCTTCAACAGATCAAAAAGGTAGGAAAAAGAGTAGAAACCATGAACTACCTATATGTAGTAGATGAAAGAAATCGTCTGATTGATGACCTTGCCATCGGTACATTATTATTAGAGGAAGAAGATACTTTGGTTTCTGATATTACAGATAATCACTTTGTAGCAATTACCACCACAACGTCAAAAGAGGATGCGGTAACGTATTTCGAAAAATATGACCGTGGTGCATTACCTATTATTACGGAAGCTGGAGTTTTAGTGGGAATTGTAACCATTGATGATATCCTTGACCAGATTGAACAACAAAACACCGAGGATATTCAGAAGTTTGGGGGATTGGAAGCACTAGACCTTCCCTACACTCAAACTTCATGGACAGAAATGATTAAAAAAAGGGCAACGTGGCTGATTATTTTATTCGTTTCCGAAATGCTGACTGCCTCTGCAATGGGATATTTCGATAAAGAAATTGAAAAAGCAGTAGTTCTTGCCTTATTTGTCCCATTGATTATTTCCAGTGGTGGTAACTCAGGATCACAGGCTGCAACATTGATTATCCGTGCGATGGCCCTTCAGGAGATCAACCTTAAAGATTGGTGGTACGTGATGAGGAAGGAAATCATCTCCGGATTATGTCTGGGTGCTATTCTGGGACTTATCGGTTTTATCAGAATTATGCTGTGGCAGAAAGTTGGCCTTTTTGATTATGGCCAATATTGGGTATATGTAGGACTCAGTGTATCTGTTTCTTTGATTGCAATTGTGCTATGGGGAACTTTATCAGGGTCTATGATTCCGTTTGTTTTAAAGAAGTTAAAGCTAGACCCCGCAACATCTTCTGCTCCATTTGTAGCAACCTTAGTAGATGTTACCGGATTAATCATCTATTTTACAGTAGCTGGATTTTTCTTAACGGGAAAACTTTTGTAATTTTAGGCATCATCTAACATGCCAATATGAAAATCGTTTCACTTGTACCCTCCATCACAGAGGCATTATTTGATTTAGGCCTTACGGAAAATGAAGTTATCGGGCGAACAAAATTCTGTATCCATCCCGAAGAAAGAATAAAAAATGTTCCGGTTATTGGTGGAACAAAAAATATTAATATTGATAAAATCAGGGCTCTTCAACCCGATTTGATTCTTGCCAATAAAGAAGAAAACATCAAAGAGCAGGTAGAAGTACTCATGGATGATTTCAAGGTCATGGTAACCAACGTGGAAACAATTGAAGATAATTATTACCTGCTTAAAAACCTGGGACAGCTTCTTGGAAAAGAAGAAAGAGCCCAGCTTTTCAATCTTAAGATCTATGATATTCTCAATCAGTCCAAACTTGATACTCCTATAAAAGCAGCATACCTGATCTGGAAAAATCCTTATATGACTATTGGTTCAGATACGTTCATTCATAAAATATTAGCGGAAATAGGTGTTGAAAATATTTTTAAAGATAAAACCAGATATCCGGAGATTACAGCTGAAGATCTGGAGAAGGCAGATGTCATTATGCTATCTTCCGAACCCTTCCCATTCAAAGAGAAGCATATTGAAGAACTGCGCACATTTTATCCTGAGAAAAAGATTATGATCGTAGATGGAGAAGCCTTTTCATGGTATGGAACGCATATTGCCAAATGTGAGCATTACTTTAAAGAATTGCTGACTGAAATTCAAATGATGCAGCAAAGCATAAACTCTAAACATTAAACATTAAACATTGAACTTTATATGTCTGGTACTGTTATATTATCTGAAGGAGCAGAATTTGATCACGTGATACACGAAGTTTCAAAATATATCCATCTTTATGTAATGCCATTTGGAAAGGAAGAACGAACCATTACCCGCATCGATAAAAGGAAAAATATGTATGGTGGAAACGGAACTGTGCATATGATACAAATGTTCGAGCAGAAAGAACTGGCTAATAATCGTCTGGCTGCTTATATGGTTTTATTAAATAAAGGTGATGAATCCGGGTTTCATACTCATCATGAAAGAAACGAGGAAGAATTGTACGTCGTTGTACATGGAACCGGTGAATATCGGGAGAGAACCGGAACAGACGGCCCGGTTCGTAAAAAAACACTTCAGAAAGGAGATATTACCGCTATCAGCTCTATAGGCTATCATTCTATTGAAAATACAGGTGATAATCCTTTAATTATGTTTGTTATTACGACCAATACTCCATAAAAAACTCCGGCTATGCGAGCCGGAGTCTATATTTTTATTGGGTGTTCAATTACAAAATCTTGGACACTTCGCTACAAAGCCATTCCAACAATTCACGGTCTTCCGCCGTAAAAGGATCTATTGTATGAGAATCAATATCAATCTGACCGATGTTTTTCCCGTCTTTAAAGATCGGAACTACAATTTCAGCCTTCGTATCAATTGAACAGCTTAAATAATTGCTTTCTTCATGCACATCAGGTACTACAAACGTTTCATTAGAAACAGCTACCTGACCACAGATTCCTTTTCCGTAAGGGATGATCGTATGATCTGTTGGAGCTCCTACATAGGGTCCTAAGATCAATTCGTCTTTATCTCCGTTTTTAAAATAGAAACCTGTCCAGTTGAAATAAGAGATTTCCTGATCCAACAAATGGCAAACTTTTTCAAGTTTCTCTTCCGTATTATGTTTTGGACTTTCAAGAATTGAGGAAAGTCTTTTCTTTAATTCTGACATTATATTAATTTTTAAGAGAATTGTTTTAAAGGAAGTTCTTCTTTATAACCGAACATTCCACGCTCTTTAATCATTTCTGCTACGCCTTCCGGAACTTGTGTTTCCCAGCCTTTAACGCAACATGCTATTTTTCTTAAAATCTCTCTTGAGTAGATTTCCAAGAACTCAGGATTATAGTTTGTAATATCCACAATACGTTTGTTGCGCATGAAATATTTATACAACTCCTTAAGATTTTCTTCTACTTTAAGATTGGTAGAATCCAATAGCTGATGAGTTTCAGGATCTTTATAAGGATACAGGTAAACTCTCATTCCGTTTCGGAAAAACTTACCGAATGCCTCAAGAATTCCTCCTGAAAGATTTTTATAGTATTTCTCATCAAATACCATCAATAAATTGTTTACCCCCATCGCTACTCCGATATCTCCAGTGGTGTAGGAAGCAAAGTAATCAATCAGTCTATAGTATTCCGAGAAGTTTGAAATAATAACAGTATATCCTAATTTGCCCAGGATATCTACTCTATCCAGGAAGTCTCTTTCATCAATATCTCCATCTGCCCGAAGGTTGGAAATCGTAATTTCAATAAGGACCTCGGTTTCTTCATGAGTACAGATAGCGTCTTTAAAAAACATATCCATCCCGTTTCGAAGCATATCAATGTTTACTTTCGTTACAGGCCTGAAACTTCCTCTTACCGCAAAGATATTTTTCTTATATAAAACATCTGCAGGAAGCATATTGTTTCCCTGAGAATTGAAGATCACCGCATCAGTCATTCCGTTCTTCACCAGCTGAAGAGACATCAATCTGTTATCAACATAAGAAAAAGCAGGCCCACTGAAATCGATCATATCAATTTCAAGGTTGTCTTTTGCAATATCGTCGTATAAAGATTCTACTAAAGTTCTTGGATTATCAAAGTAATTAAAAGCACCGAAAATAAGGTTTACACCCAGATTTCCCAGAGTTTCCTGCTGAAGGGTAGCATCATTTTCTTTGAATTTCACATGGATTACGATTTCGTTGTAATCTTCATTTTCTTTAGTCTGAAAACGGATTCCCACCCAGCCGTGGCCTTTTACTGTTTTGTCGAAGTTGATGGTGGTTACTGTATTGGCATAGGAAAAGAACTTTCTGTCCGGATTGTTATCCCTTGAAATTCTCTCTTCGATCAATGCTACTTCATAACGGAGCATTTTACGAAGTCTATTTTGGGTAACATACCTGTTTTTTACTTCTTTTCCGTAGATGGCATCACTAAAATCTTTGTCATAAGCAGACATCGCTTTAGCAATCGTACCGGAAGCTCCCCCTGCTCTAAAAAAGTGACGAACAGTCTCCTGCCCTGCTCCAATTTCTGCGAAAGTACCATAAATAGTAGGATCTAGATTAATTGTTAATGCTTTTTGTTTAGGAGTTAGTTTCTGATACATTAGGACATTAAATTTTTTGTAAATTTACCAAAATTAAACCAACCTCAAAACAAAATGAAGTTGAAATTTTTAGGAACCGGTACTTCCCAGGGTGTACCCGTTATTGGCTGCACCTGCGAGGTGTGTATTTCCGAAAATCCCAAAGACAAACGTCTTCGTTCTTCCGTTATGGTAACAACGGATGAAAATAAAAAAATACTCATTGATTGTGGTCCGGATTTCCGGCAGCAAATGCTTACTAACCATGAGCATACGGTAGATCTTGCACTGATTACTCATGAGCACAACGATCATGTAATTGGGTTAGATGATATGCGTCCGCTTATTTTTAAAAGCGGAAAGGATGTTCCACTCTATTGTTATTCAAGGGTAGCACATGAGATTAAAAACCGTTTTCCTTATGCTTTTGCAGATGTAAGATATCCGGGAGCTCCGGCTTTTGAACTTCATGAAATTGAAAACAAACCGTTCCAGGTTTTGGGCACGGAAGTGACCCCTATTGAGGTAATCCATTTTAAAATAAGTGTCTTTGGATATAAGTTTAAAAACCTGGCCTATATTACGGATGCAGGTTTTATTTCTGATACCGAGAAAGAAAAATTAAAGAATCTGGATGTCTTGATTTTAAATTGCATCAGAAAATTTGATCCACATCCGGCTCATTTTATCCTTCCCGATGTTATAAAACTATTCGAAGAACTAAAACCTAAAAAATTATTTTTAACTCACATTAGTCATCATTTAGGCTTGCATGATATTGAAGATAAACAACTTCCATCCGGAATGCACCTTGCCTACGATGGTTTGGAACTTAATTTTTAAAAATTTTTCTTCAAAAAGCTTTTGAACATTGAAAAAAGTTCCTATATTTGCACACCAATTTGAAACAAACAACACGTTTGGAGTAAACATCAAGCCCAGGTGGCGGAATTGGTAGACGCGCTGGTCTCAAACACCAGTTCTTAGGAGTACCGGTTCGATCCCGGTCCTGGGTACAAAAAACCTCTGAAATCATTTGATTTTCAGAGGTTTTTGATTTTTAAGAGATACTTTCCCCGTTAATCCTAGTTTATTTCTATCATACAATATCGTTTAACACCTGGACAACCGGGAACAGATATATACCTTAAACCTGGCCCTGGGTTTAGCTGGCACCCAAAAGAATACATACTCGCTACACATTCTGGAGTATATCCTCCCTGTATATTTTTTAGGTTTTTTCTTGAAAGTTCTTTTAGATTTTTCATAATAATTAGTTTTGTTTTGGTTCTTACTATGGGTTAAGCTTTTGTATTTCGCTTAAATCATAACCTAAATTAGTGAATTTATATTCACAATATCAAAATTATTTATAAAACTTATAAATCCTTTAATTTCTATTTCTTGCAATTTATTTTGTGTAAAAATTGAGAATCGGTTTTCAAATTAGGATTTAGTTATTTAGTCATAATAATAAAAACATTTCAAAATATTCCTAACTTTGAGATAAACTTATAAAATAACACACCCATGAATTCAGAAAACACCAATCAAGAAGAACAGAGCAAAATGGATTTGGTAGAACATGCCAAAAATTACATTGAAACCCAAAAGCGAAACAATGAAGATGCAACTCAGGAAGGATGGTTTCAACTATTAATCAAAGACGACCTTGTGGGAGGTTGGAATGAAATAATAGACAGCTTTAAAGACGCTTGGGAAGTAGCTAATAAAATGATTGATTCCATGTTTGGAATGAATAGAGATCAAAAATAAGGCTATGAAAAGAACAGAACCTCAGCAATTGTGCGAGTTTAAAAAGTTATTCTGAAAATTCTGAACTTTAATGGTTTATTTTTTCAGAATAACTTTTTCATTACTTTTAAGCAATACATAATTGTAAAAACAAATTAAGCCTTAGCATTTCCATTGCAATTTTTTATGTTTATTTAGCCTCAAGATTTCAAGCATAAAATCAACCCTTTCTTACTATTGTCAACAATCTTTGCCGCTGCATTCACTACAGGTATAAAAAAGACTGCCCTTTTGAGACAGCCTCTTTTCAATGAATATTTACTTACTTGTTATGAATTTTCTTCCTTAAAGTGTCAATCCCCAATCCTGTACACCCTTGAAACAGAAATAGCGTCAAAAACATCAGGTATAATGTCTGAGGCAGATAAAGGAAGTAACTCAGCCATGTAAAAGGATCCATTGCATAGATTCCTGTTTCTGCCTTAATAGGATTCAGTTCCTTAGGAATTGAATTCAGATCGTGGGTAAACAAAGCAACCAGGATGATAATGATTAAAAACACAGAACTTATTCGTGTCCAAAAACCCAGCATTAAGAATAAACCGAATATACATTCACAAAAAGCCGTGAAATGGGCAGTAAACTGAGGGAAAGGAAATCCTATACTGCTGATGGTATTGAACATGTATCCCTGAAATATAGGGTGAAAGAGTTTATTAAATCCTGCAATAAAGAAGAACAGGCCAATTAAAATCCTGCATATGATGTAAATATTGTTACTGTTTTTTTCGAAGTTTGATATTGTTTTTTTCATTTTTTAAATTCTTTTTTGATTACCTATTCATAGCCACAGGTCTATCCCATGAACCTTAGTGAATCATGTAATCCTGAATGATATAATTGTTGTATTGTCCGGAAAAATTTTACAATGTAAGATCCTTATTAATTGCATCTTACGATTAAGTTAAATTTTAGGGGGAATCCAGATAGAGTTAAAAAACGAACAATAGAGCGGATCATCATACAAAAAGAATCGGTCACCCACTTCTTTACCCATAAATTTTTCAAATCCAAAAGAAGGAAAAGAAGCTGTAAAAAAGAGTGAGAAATTTGAACAATAATTGCTATTGCATTTTATTGGAGTTTTATTATTTTCCTCAAGATAAATCTTGTTACATTTCTGATTAGAATTGGTTTGAAAAATATTTAAAACCGTTGTGGAGAATCTACTATAATCTGCTTTATGAATAAACAAAAGGGATAACATTAAAAACAGACCCGCTATTTTTATATAATGCAATAAATCAGTTTGTTTCCCTATAATCCACCTTTCCACTGACACAAATATAGTAAAATATTAATGGCTGGTTTAACCACATAAAACCACTTCATTTATAGACGTACAAATAAAGATCCCACATCCATAAAAAATCCTTCTGAAAATCTTCAGAAGGACTTTACCTTATTAAAAAATGTCTTGTTGCTGTATAAAATATTGGTCATTCTACGCAGCCTATTCTCCTCATCTCAGATCAGTTCTTTAATAATTTATTCGAAATTAATTTTCTTTTTTCAAGGCGTTCATTTATTTTTTCATTTGTTGTTCCTACCTTCTTTGAAATTCTAGTTTCTCCAACTATGCTTTGTGATAACACATAAAGTATCCCAATCCAAGCTGTATTTGCAAATCCTAAAAACATTAATATCATATCTATTATTGATAATGTATCCATTTTTAATTTAATTCTGTATGAACTTTTTCAAATGTAATTTTTTATAACTCATATAAGTACAGTCAGTACTCATTCTCTGAGTTTATTATCTGATGTTACTTTTACTCCATAAGATACTGATGGAAAAAGTGATTATTTTTCCAATTTTAACCAAAAGAAGTCATTCCAGCCTTCAATTAATCTGGTTGGATCAGTATTTTTGCTTCTATCCTGCTCCGGAATCTGAACGATTCTTTTATCTTTAACAGTAAAATTGTACACTCTAGGCTTATTTTCTCCTTCTACTGAAAGTTCAATTTTGTAAGCACCGTCCGTAAGGCTCGAAAATTTAACTTCACCAGGCTTATCAATGAGTTTGAAGGCACAAGAGACATCGTTCCATTTTCCCTGCTCTACCTGAGCCGTACTTGGACCATTCCCATAATTCTGCGCATACGGTTTATTGTCTTTAAACATTTTTACAGACCATTTTACGCTTTTGTTGGTTTTTCTGTTGTTCGCAGGATTGGGCTGAAACTCTTCGTGGGTGATATAATATCCAAACACCAGATTTCCTGTATCAGCATAATTTATATAGGCAAAATTATTCCATGGACCACGCGTCACATACATTTCATTGATAGCTGCATAAGGGTCGTTATTCGTTAACTTAACCAATTCAAAATCAAATGAATAAAACATTTTATCACCGGCATAAAAATCTAGCCTGTAATTTCCTGGTCCCCATTGTGTTATAAACGATTCAGATCTTCCCACAAATTCTCCATCACGTTTGTAGCGGCTGCTCGGTGCATTGAATTTCGTTTTCTTACCATCATCAAAAACCTGATCCCCGGAATATTCAAAATAATTCATGTATTGATTATTTTTATATACCTTAATTCTTAAATATTCCGCCTGATCAGTGATTGGACTTACCGTTCTTCCGTCTACTGTTTTATTAGGGATAAAAGTTGCTGTATAGCTATCAATTGTTCCTGCAGTAGTTCCATAAAGAAGGGAGTTGAAAGTAACAGCCGGAGTCTGCTTGAAAGTACTCCAATCTAATTTTAACCCCGCTGAACTGCTTCCCTTTTTGTTTTTGTCTCCTTTGACAATTTCTGCTCCTTTTTCTACTACCTTCGATGCTTGAGACACCTGAGTTTTTGCATTCATAATTTTGTTGAGCAGCTGAGCATTGGTATTACTAAACGATAATAGTAACAACCCAAACAGTAAAGTTTGTTTTTTCATATGATATTGTTTTTTATTGTACTGATAAACTATCCTTTAATAGAATTACAATGCAATGATAAATCAAAAGAAAATCATAATTTTAATGAATGAATATTCGTAGGGATTTGGAGGAAATTCGTTCGTCTTTTGAAATTATTTTATAAATGAAAAATCCCAAACTCCGTAAAATCAGAGCCTGGGATAAGGTTATTAGTTTTTGTTTTTTCTTAGGAACTTAACAATTAAAGATCTATGACTTTATACTTGTTATTTTTCCATCTTTACGATGCAATAATAGGATAAAACATCATGATAATTCCGACAAATGAATATTTGCCGGAATTGAGAGGACATTCGTTGGTTTTTTAAATAAATCTGTTCAAAATAATTAAACCTGAAGGTTTTGCAGCAAAAGAAGAAAGTCTTCTTTTTTTCGTACCGAAAGCGGAATGGCCACCTTGTTTTTCATCACAACGGTATTCCCGCCATCTGTTTTGATATAGTGATCAAAATAGGCCATATTGATTAAATGCGATTGGTGCGTTCTAAAGAAATTAAAGGGTGTCAATAGGCTTTCATATTCCTTTAAATTGGTAGAAACCACCAGTTTAGGTGCATTAATAAAGTAAAAAGTAGTATAATTTTTATCCGACTCACAATTGACAATATCCTGGATATTAACGGAATAGATCTTATCTGAAGTTTTCAGGATTAAATTTTGAAGATTCTTCGGACGTTCAAGATTGGCAAATAAATTATTGAGTTTTATATCAAAAATTTCTTTACTCAGTAGTTCTTCAGCTTTTTTTACGGCTTCCACCAATTCACCGGCATTTAATGGCTTTAATAAATAGTCAATAGCAGAAAAACGAAACGCTTTTATGGCAAAGTCTTCATACCCTGTAATGAAGATTGTTTTAAAGGTAATGGGACTTAGCTTTTGAAGTAAGTCGAAACCGGTACCGTCTGGCATTTCAATATCCAGAAAAACTATATCGGGTGATAACTGTCTGATTATTTCAATTCCAGATTCTACAGAATTTGCCTGACCAATTATTGTAATATTAGGACAATTGGCTTTAATTAAAGTATAATTTTTCTTTCTGATTTCCTGATTATCATCAATTACAATGGCTCTTAACATGGTGTATTAGTTTTCGTGAATGTAGGGTATTTCAAATACAATTTTAGCTCCTTTTATATTTCCTTCTGCATCAATTTTATTTTCTGAGCTGACTTCAAAATCTTTATTCTGGGTATAGTTCAGTAATCTTTCTTTGGTTATTTTCATTGCCATTGATTTATGTCCGGACTGTTTTTTCTCATCATTAAACCCTAACCCGTTATCAGTTATTTCAAAAATTAATTTCTCTTGATTGAAAGAAAAAACTATGTCAATCATTCCCTTTTCATCCTTATTTCTAATCCCATGTTTAATGGCATTTTCTATAAACGGCTGTGTTAGCATTGGCGGTATAAAATAGGATTCTGTATCAGATACATTTACCATATTAATGCTATAATTAAACCTGTTATTATAAAGAAGCTGTTGTATGGATAAGTAATTTTCAACCATATCAATTTCCTCTTGTAAAGAGATATAGTTTTCATTAGAATTTTCCAGAATTTGTCTTGTTAATTTAGAAAAACTATTCAAATAGGATATTGCAACAGTTTCTTTCCCATTGATAATAAGGCTCTGAATGTTATCTATTGAGTTGAAAATAAAATGCGGATTCATTTGAGAAAGTAAGAGCTTTTGTTTTATTCTGTCTTTTTCAAGAATCGTAATTTTTTGCTTCTGTTTGTTATTTCGGTAGTAAAAATATCCGCCCAATACTACTAATAGTAAGATTCCTGAAAGCGCAATCAGCCAGTTGTTCTTAACCGCTGTTTTCTTTTCGGTATCTAATTCCAGATTTAATTGTTTTTTTTCAAAATCATATTTAAGCTGCTGTTGTGCCAATGCATTTTTAGAAGCCTCAACATTACTGGAGTCCTGTAATTTATTCTGGAATTCATAGACTTCCAGTGCTTTTTTAAAGTTATTATTTTCTTTGTAAACTTTAAATAACAGGTTTGAAGATTTCTCCTGCAATTGCAGATTGTTAATTTCTTTACTTATTGAAAGCCCTTGTTCCAAAAAGGATTCTGATTTGATAAATTCTTTTTTCCGGTAATATAAATCTCCTAAATTGATGTAGGTATTGGCTTTAGACAATTCTTCATTATCAGTTTCCAAAGCTTTTCTTAAAAGCAGATCCGATTCCCCGAAATCTTTTTCCTCCATCTTTACTTGTGCTATTTTATTCAAAATAATACTCGTGGTAGCATAATCTTCAAGCTCTTTGGAAAGCAACAGAGCTTTGTTGAAATTAGATACGGCTTCAGGATATTTCTTTAATGATAAATAGGCAGATCCACAATTTGAATAAACCATACTTAAAGTATATTTTTCATTACCTGTCAGCGCTTTCTTTTTTTCGAAATAATGAATCGTCTTTTTCAAGAATGCAATAGCTTTCAGATATTCTCCCTGGTCAATGTAAACCGAACCTATTACTGAATTTACATTGGAAATTCCTTCCTGATTTTCCTTTTTGTCTTTCTCAAAATATTTCAGTGCTGTAAATAAACATGATATTGCTTTTTCATATTCATTGATATGAGAATAGCATATTCCTTTATTTACAATGGTAAAATTCATTTCATAGTAATCTCCTGTCGATTTGAAAAGAGATATACTTTTATCAATACACTCAAATGTTTTTACGACGTCTCTTTTTGCTTCATACATTGAAGCCAAATTACTGTAATAAATTGCTAAGTACTGAGTATATCTTACTTGTAAATCCTTACTGTTTGTCTTCTTTAAATTTTTGGAAGCAATTTCACCCATCATCTGAGTCAATACATTGGATGCATTACTGTTTGAAGGCATTTGATCGATCAAACTTGCTATTTTTGATAACTTGAGGGTATCATGTATTTTGGGATTTAATATTTCTTTTTTCAAAGAATCAGTAATTTTATCCTGAGCATGAGAGCTTGAAAAAATTAAAAATAGAAATGTGGTTACGGTTATTAGTTTAGTTTTAGACATAAAATAAAAGAAAGAATTGTATTTTGGAAACAAAAATGAGCATTGGGAGCTTATATCTCCCCTGATTTCTTTTTTCTTTAAATTTTCGTTAAGTATTTTCCATATTATATAAATCGGAGCGCAATATATAAATTAAAATTAAGCTTAGAAATAAACTTTAATTTAAATATGAGTTTGTTATCATACAAAGATATTCGTGAACATTCAAACAATATTTATCCATTGTTTGATCCCTTTTACCTTCATCATATTATTGTATCTTTAACCTCATTTTCAACACCAACACAAATCACCATATGAAATATTTCGTTTCATTTATTTTTCTTTTACTCGCTACTGTCTGCAACAGTCAGAAAAAAACAAATTCCAATAATTCCGTAGAAAAGATCATCATTAAAAAGAATGACTGCATGACTGGGGATTGCCCTACTTATACGATCATTATTCATAAAAATGGTAAAGTGGAGCTGAATGCCCGAAGAAATATACCCAGGAACATGAATGGCAATTACACCTCAACGTTGGGCTATCTAGACTGGGAAGTAATTACCCACATGGATTTTACTACGCTAAAAAAGTCTTATGGAAACATTGGATATGTCGACTTTCCCTCTACCGATTTTGAAATTTATTTTTCTAAAGGAAAACCTAAAAAAGTACATGATCAGGATAATCATGGGACTCCTGAGCTTATAAAACTATATGAACATATAGATCTGCTTTTCATTAAGCTGCGCTGGAAAAAAGTAAAGCAATCAACACAACCTCATCTTTTCTGAGATAATGATTGTATTTACTTCAAACATAAAAATTCCTGAGGATATCTCAGGAATTTTGTTTTATATGCTTTATTGATTCTGTTTTTTAACCCAGTGAATATACATTTCATGGCATTCCTTAAAGTGATTATAAGGATTCATGGCATTTCCCGCATTTTGCATATAAATAGTATCATTGCTAAACATTCCACCTATACCTCTACCAAAATCAAGATATAGAACCTGATCTTCTTTTGAAAGTTTGGCAGCTCCCTGTATTTTCTTTTTATTTTTTACAGTAAAGATGAAATGGTTGTTTTTATCAATCTTCAAATAAATTGGGCATTTGGATTCTGCAGGAAAGTAACTTCCGGCAATATTTTGGGCCTCCAGATGGAAAAATCCAGCTAAAAATACGAATAAGATAGACTTGTACATTGTATTCATGGAAATATTACTTTACCGTTACTGATCCATTGGTTCTTTTTATTCCACTCTCCGCTACAATCGCTTTGCATATTCATGATGACCTTCTTCTTATGAACATCTACAATTACGCACAAAAAGTTTTCATAGAGCTGTGTATGCACTCCATCATCTACATATCCTTTTGAAATATGGTCCAGCACAATATATTTTTTATTGGGTGATATTCCAAGTAATTCTCCTTCAGAGTAATTCATACCATATCCTTCTATTTTATATTTTTTATGGTCATACAAAATAAAAGGGTCCTGATACATTTTAAAATCTTTATCATATGTTTTGAAACCCAGCTGATAAGTTTTAGATATAGGTATAATCGGAAGTTTCTTTCCGGATTGAGAAAAAACAATAGAAGACAACTGTAACAGAACTAATATTAAATATTTTTCCATAGTTACATTTTTATTCCCCCACAATTTTACTGTTCAGCTTTTTGCTCAAACTCTTTAAGAACATTAAAATAATACTTCCCTTTATTTTTCTTAAAATAAAGTCTGTCACCAACAATATTATTTCCAAGGAAGGTTCTTTTAATGATCAGAGTAGTTTTTCTGCAGCAATCTGCAGTAACTTCTATTGGGGCATTACTCCAGTAATTAACCGTTTTTATACTTACATTTTTGCCCAGCCATTTATTTTCTTTCCTGTCTATTGATACAAAAGTACTGTCATCAGTTACTTTCTGATGTAAGATAATATTTGCGTGTAGTACTTTAACCCATATTTTTACATTCTGAGCTTTCATTACTATACTAAACAGAATAAGAACCGCAACAAATTTTATTTTTACATTCATTACAAACCCCTATTAAATAGTCTTGTTATTTTGACCTTGTATAAACATATCCGGGAATTTTACCAAGATTTTTTTTCTGAGATTTCATCAAAGAAATATATTTCCTATAATACTCTTTTCCATTATCCTTTTCTCCTATATTCCAGTAGCTGTCTGCTAAATTCAAATATGCAACAGTTCTATTCGGAAATTTACTGGTGATTTGCTTCAATAGCTCAATAGCTCCTGTATAATTTCCATTATTTAAAAGAACAAATGCTATATTATTGTAATCATCAACATTGCTTTGAGATAAGAGAAACTTCTTCTTAAAATCCAGCAATTCGGCATCATTAAAACGCTCTGCCAACAAAGGATAGCCGGATAAATCTGTATAAAGCTTTTTAAGATCTTTATAGGATTTCACGATTCCCCGGTGGTCAAAAAACATTAAAGATTTAAAACCTTTAGCATCTATTTCCAGAATTTCTGAATCTGTACTTTTTAAGGGAACATTAATATTTTTAGTAAGAACTTTAAAACTCTGATCTTCACATTCCTGGCAGGGGTTATAGAAATTAACATTTTTTACGTACCAGTCTTTTTTGTATAAAAAGGTCACAGCACCATATAAGCCCCTGTCTCCTCCATAATGTACTGTGATCTCAGAAGGATTTGTATATCCCATACTAGTATTTCTGAGAACCGTAATCTCAGGCAATTCAAAACTACTTGTTTTTTTATTTCCAAAATGAACAGTTACAAGGTTATTTTCTAATGTGACCTCATCCTGTAGCTGATCATGATCCAGATCATAATAATTCGATTGTGCTGATAAAAAGCTCAGAAAAAACAGGCAGATAAATGATACTATTCTAAAAGTTTTATTTTTTAATTTTATCACGATTGATGCATTTTGTATTAAACTTTAATTCGTTACAATAAATCTATCTTCTTCTTCCGTTTTACGAACTTAGATATAATCAAAAGATATTTATCAGCATACCCCAGAATTTAATTTCTAATTCTAAGGCAAGAAAATTAAAAAACAGCTTTCCCATCATTAACCCACCTATTTTGCTTATTCCAGCTACCCACCACAATCTTCCTGTAATTCAGTCACCACTTTTCTTTTCACAACATCAGCAATAACACATAATCAACTCTCAATCAATATCTTACATGTACCATCACCCAAATAGCCTTTTGATATATAGTCCAACACAATGTATTTTTTATTAGGAGAAATACTTAGGATCTGACCACCTGAATAATTTTCGTTATCGTATCCCTGTATATTATATTTTTTACCTCCTTTTAAGATAAATGGTTTTTTATACATTTTAAATTCTTTATCATATGTTTTGAAACCCAGCTGATAAGTTTTAGATATAGGAATAATTGGAAATTTCTTTCCGGATTGAGAAAAAACAGTAATAAACAACAATAATATTAATAACTGTATACCTTTTTTCATGGTTGGATTCTTATTTCCAGGCTATTCTAATGCTTAGCGATTAGCTCAAATCTTTTAAGAACATTAAAGTAATATTTTCCTTTATTTCTTTGATACCTTTCTTTTCGAGGTTTTAGTATTTTTTTTCAATGGGTATTTCTTATTATCAATAGACAGTAAGTAGTTCTTAGGAATGTTATTTTCTATTTTCCCATTTTCATCTTTATAGAGCGTCTCATCTTTGGTTAATATCCAATTGTTATATTTGGAGAAATAGGTGTATTCCTGTGTATATTCTGTATCAGCAGAAGTATCATACAATAAAATACATCCAGGGCCACAATTACTGATGACAGGAGAAGATACGTAATTGATATTAAAATTATAGTTCTTTTTTGATTGTCCCAATACTAAAGTGATTTTGCAGGTAGGTTCATGAATTTCTTTAATTTCGTCAACTTTATAACATTTATAAGTAAGAGTATCATCAATTTTATCATTATTAAAATCCCCTACTACCTCTTGAGCATACGAAAAGGCAGAGAAAAACAGTATGCATATTATGTTAATTTTATTTATCATCATATCCTTGTATTGCTTTTTTATTTTTTTCTTTTTTACCCCATTTAGTGTCTTTTATGGCACTTGTATCATAGGTATACACTCCAAGATCTTTTATTTTCTGATTTTTACAGTTATCTTTTACTTTCATATTCTTCAAAATCCTTTTCAGGTTTTCTTTTCTATGAGTAAATCCTGTTAATCCACCATTTACCCCAACTGCAGCTGAGATAAAGTCATCTGTATCTGCAAATTTATTCAAATCGCCCCATGCTGAACGATCTCTCCAATACCATGCCGCCGAGTTACACACATGCTCCAGATCATTGGCAACAATATCCGGGTCCTGGGTTGCGGGTTTCTTGATCTTCGAAAAATAGGCTTTATAAGTATCTTTCCAGGTAAGCTGAATTAATCCTCTGCCTTTATATTTAGGGCCGTCTCCTTTTGTATCGTTCTCACGGCTTAAGCACTCAAGATATCTGTTATGACCTCTCTCTATCCGGGCTGTACCATTTTCTTTATATTTTACTTTATCTTTTTTGAATAAAAGATATTTATTATAATTTTCAAGATGCGTGGTAGGATCGTAATCCCATCCATCAGCATATTCTAAAGTGGTATCCAATCCTGTTTCGGCTTCTACCTGTGCAAGAAAATGAGCCTTGCGGAGGCAACTGTTGATATCATTATCTTTCATTGCTTTATTCAGGGCTTTTGTAAATTCTTTATAGCTTTTCTTATCCTCTGGCAAAGGACAGTTTTTAGCTGTAAATAAATTCTTGGAGTTATAAAACCCTTTAATATCTTCTTCTGTAAATTCTTTCTCGCAATAGCATTTTTTATCTTCTTCCGGATCCGGTACAGGTGCCCCTTTTCCATCAATACTTTCCGGAGCATTGACCTGCCCAGAGGTTACAAATTCTATTTTTCCTGTCTCAGGCGGTATGTTACCTGGCATTTTGCCTGTTCCCGGTAAAGTGGATTTTTTTAACAGCACATAGTTTTCCTGAACTTTTGCAGTTCCAAAATCCTGCCACTCTGTAAGAGAAATCATCTGAAAACCATCATCAAAGATAAAATTAGGGATCTGTTTTTCTACTACAGTCCCGGTAAGTTTGTCTTGCGTGGTTGGTACATTATTCAACACTTTGAATGTTCCCAAGTGCGCATTGAATTTAATTTTTGCTCCATCTATAGCCAACAATAAACCTTCTTCAGTTTTATCCTTCTCTTCATTTTTTGCACGTTGATCGTCCTGTTTTTTACTGTTCTCTGCCTTCTGTTGCTCATTATCCTGAGCAGGAGCCTGATTCTGAGTTTCAGGAGTATTTCCCTCTCCTTCATTCTTTACCCTATCCATAATAATGAATGTTTTAAATGAGAATTTTGTTTTTTAATTTCTATGAAACCTTCTTCATATCGATCTTCCTTCCAAACAAACAACCCTCTGAATTGTTCAATGTTTGATTCTTCCAGGTTTTCGGCTGATATTTTCAAAGTCAATATATTCCCGTCTTTTACAGGATTCATGATTTCTATAAAGCCTTCGGAAGATTCTCTTTTCATTTTAGTATCAAATGAATTCAATAAGCCATTAAAAAGTAATCCAAACATTTTATAGCTTCCCAGGAAGTCTATCAGCTTTGTCTCATCTTCCAGCAGATCGCTGATCTGGCTGAAATAGCGATCTACAGCATCTCCTTTATGGGTCTCAGACAAATTTGTCCGGATTTTTGCCCATCTTAATCGCAAGAAAAGTAAATTACCTACCGTAGTAATATTCCCGTCATCATCTACCTTACATTCTATTTCATCGAATAAATAACTGACTTTTTTTAAAAATGAATCCATTGTTCCTCCTTCAGAAAAATCAAAATGGGTAACCAGGACCTGAAAATCATGTTGATCCTTTACTTTCCCATAATAATAGACCTCAACTTCTCTTACATAGCTTTTTTGGGTGGAATAAAATGGATTTCTTTGTTCTATAACAATCGTTTCCAGGCGATAGGTTTTCTGATGAAGATTTTGCAATACGTTTATGGTCATACTTAATATATCCTTCTTTGATAATCATTATTGGGATCCATTCCCATCCAGTCTCTATTGGCAGACCAATGAAGGTACTCGTGTCTTAGGATTCTCAGTAAATTCTGCCATCTTTGTCCGGTAACCTGTACCGGAGGAAGATTCATAATCTGATTTCCGTCTTTATCCTTATCCACAGTCGGTTGCTGTAAAGCTGCTTCTGCATTGAATTTAGCTGCTTCTTTTCCCAAGTCCTGATCCTTGATGAATTGCCATGGTTTTCCATCTTCAAATACATACTTTTCCAGATGTCTTTTTGCAGCCGGCAGATTCTCGTCATGCTCGATAGAATAGGTAGTTTCTGTTTTTATTGTGATTTGATGATTATAATAATCTATTCCATGTTTTTCCATGAAATGAAGAGGAATATAACTGTATTCCTTTCTAAGAAAACGCTCTCCTCTTATTTTATGATATTGAAAAATCCATAGATGACTCTCTTTTTCAATCTTTATCTCACCATCATGATACCAATGTCCATCCTTAATTTCCTGCATTCTTTCCTGTAGTCTTTTCATAGCATTCCAGGAACTATAGGAATTGAATCCTACCCCAGGATGTTTATCTGCCACCTCTATCTCATCTACAATTTCGGTCCCATTTTCATAGGCTCCGCCGATATCGCAATGCACTCCCGGAAAATCTTTCTCAATACTCCCTGGAAATCTGGTCAATGAAAAGTTTTCACGGTGTTCATCCATCGCAGTAAAGTGAACCGCTTTATAATAAGGTCCCGGATTCTTTAGTTGAAGTTGCTCAACATCATCTCCGAAATTATGTTTGGAACCGAAGGTAGCATGCAAAGGACCTCTATACCCTACTCTTTCCATAGCTCCCATATCCCCGAACTCTTCATAAGAGGAAACGGTATCGTATACTCCTATAAACCGAACATCCAGCTCTACTTCCTCTAATTCTTCTTTAGTAAGCACTTCCTTGCTTAGCAGGTAGTAACCCAGAAATCCAAATCTAGGGAGCTTACCATCTATAAGAAAGGCCGGATTGACCTCTGTTTTATCTTTATCTATCCAAATGTCTTCATATTCAGCAATCAAACCGTCGTTTCCATACGATCTGCTTTCCCTATACCCTTTAAATTTTGTTTTCTTTTTGATTTCAACATCCTTCGGTCTTTTATTTCCATTAATTTCATAGGAAAAATTTCTGGCAGCAGCAGCGCCTCGGCTAAACCCAAAAGTATCAATGGTAATTTTACTAAGTACTTTCTCTGAAGAATGTAATTTTTTGAGGGCATCTATCCTGTCTGCTACCATTTCGCAGCCTTTTCTCACTTTCCCTCTTACGCCGGTCTGCCCAGATCCATACTGGAAACCATCATCTACATCTCTGCGCCCATCCAATGTTCCTATGCCTTCTATGTATACTCCATATTCATCCCTTTGGCTACATTTATACATTCTTGCCACATTGGTATAATCATTACTATAACTATTATCCACTCCTTGTTTGTCTAGCCATCCTCTGTGGCTTGCTTTAAGAAAGCGGTCATATTCTTCGTCTTCTTCGGTGATTTCCTTGTTTTTTAGTCCTTCATAACGTTTTTCCTGTTGCTCGGTGGTTTTCTTAATAGCTTCTTCTTTAATCAGGATTTGGTCTCTATTATCCGTACTTTCAATTTTATTCTTTCCATCTCTATATTTCTCCCGCATTTCAGTATTCTTAAGGCTATTTAGGGTACCATCAAAGAAGACCCCTATCTCCAAATGGATTTCATCTATTGGAGGGGTAGAATTTCCGGTATTGTATACAAATGTTTTTCCCATAATCAAAACTTAATTATAGTTCGGTATCCTTTATTTCTTTCTGGATTTAAACATTTCCAGGTTTTCTGTCTTAATAAAAGCTTCTTTTCCATTTTCGCCTTTCAGCATCACTGTAAAAAAGCTGTACGATTCATTTATTTTAATCACCAGACTGGCTTTCGTAGATTTCGGATTATTTCCGAATACTTTTGAAAACGCTTCAAAAGCAGACTTTTCATTAAGTTTACAACCAGCACCATATCTGCTATTCTCAGCATCCATTACAGAAAAGGAAAAAGATAGTGGCATTGCCTTTAGTCCTTCATCTCCAAGAGGTTTTTTAGCCGAATCCAACTGATCCATCTCACCGTTGATCATAGCTATACCAACATCTGTCAAAGGATTAAGCTGTCCTTTCTCAGGAAGTTCAAAAACAGGTTTCCAATCATACCGAATCCTGTAAGAATCCCATAAGCCAAAAGGAATAGGCTTTTCTTTGTTTTCCTGTTGTACTTTCAGGGGAACTATTTTTTCACTAGTATGAACCTCCTTTAAGTAATCGTCTCTGAAAAAGCGATTCTGATGGCTGTCCAGCTTTGCAATTTCTGATTCAGGAATGGTTACTTTTTTCCCAAGATACCTTCCTATTTCTTTCTGAACGCCTACCCCAGCTACCCATACCACAATTACTCCACCGGGAGCCATTCCTATAGCTATTTTATTATAGTTTAAATGCTTAACATTTCCGCTTCCATTGCTGGCTTTAATATCATATCCTTTACTGAAATATTCTTTTATTTTATGAGTATCTATTGGAGAATCTATCATATAAAACTGATTTTCCATATACGACATCCAGGTAAAATCAAGGCGGGTAGGGATGCCTTTAAAACTATTTCCCATTCCATTATTGATGGTTCCCCAGGTATTTCCTCCCGGTGATAGGCCAATGTCTAGTCCTACCCATTCTCCACCTTCACATTCTATCCCTCCTTTATATACTTCCATCGGATATCCCAGAGGAGCAGAAGTTCCTTCAGTCCATTCATATTTTGTCATAGTTTCAGTTTTTTTAGGAGCTTTTTTTTCCTGACACGACATCTGGGTAAAAAATAAAAAGCTTAAGAGATATTTTAATATTCTATTCATTATCAATACATTCTAATCTTCAAGAGTAAACTCCATGAAACTTATTTTCATGTGTTTTTATCCTTTATTTACTTTAGCATCAATTTTACCCAACATTTTAGCAATTCCTGAACTCTGCAACAGGATGTCGCCATTCTTTGCCTTATGCGTAGTGGTGGATGTTGTTTCTTTCAAATCACCCGTTACATTAATGGTTTTATTTTCATTAATGGTCTGTTTATAATTCCTTGAAGTAAACTTATGGTTATTGGTAATATTAATGGCGTTATCATTTCCTACCGTGGTCTTCATATCCTGTCCAACATTGATGGTAAGGTTTTCCCCTGCATTGAATGTCATATTCTTTGGAGCTGTCACGATGATATTTCCTTTTCCATCCATGAAATAATTATTTCCACTAGGATCAATAATGGTAACACTTCCTTCAGCATCATTCATCAAAACCCGGATTCCACTTCTTGTCTGTATGGATTTTAAGTGATTATCCACACCACCTCCCACAGCTGTTCCTCCATGGAACATTCCGCCCATTACAAACGGACGGTCCGGATGATTGTGTACAAAACCTACCATTACCTGATCTCCTACTTCAGGAATGGCTACATATCCTCTGTTTTGAGTGATCTGATCTGTTCCTCCGGCATCGGGAGCCATCATTCTTATAAAATTGGTAGTATCATTCAGCTGCCAATCGAATCTTACGGTAACTCTTCCCTGCCCCAGCGGATCTGTATTGGATATAACTGTTGCGATCTGAGGTTCTGCAATGGGAACTGTAAAATCCGGAGTCGGAATATACCCTGTATCTGAAGCAATCGCCTCAAACCTTCCTTTATAGCGCCCCAGTGTATCTACTTCATGAATCACTTCTGTGACCATCAGTTTGGTAAAATAAGAGGTTTGATTACTGTCGGTTTTCCGCATTTTGATGTCCGCAACACATCCCGGATGTAAAAACGGAATGGTAGTCCCTCCTGAAACGGTAAAAACATCAACCGCTCTGCTTCCGGCAGTACTGGTTTGAGAAATCACCACGTCCATATCGGTGGCTGCCTTTATAGGAGCAACCTGCAATGATGGAGTTTTAAAGATTTTATCGTTATTCTGATAGGCTGTTTTTGCCAGATTCCCTACATGTTTAATGGGAGTTTCTCCTGAAATAAGCTTCGTATTGGAACTGCTGTTATATCCATAAAAACGAGGTTTGATATGAACAGCTTTCATTTCTACATTAATATCAGAAACATTGCTTCCATAGATGAGTTCTACAGCTTTATTTTGAGGCGGCATATTTCCGAAATGAAGGATTTCACCGTCATAAAAGAATTGCTCCCCATAAGCTTCTGCCATTCTGCAAAGATAATTGTAGTGGGTCTCGTTGTATTGGGAACTGTAAAGAATCTGAGCAGATGCTTTAGCATTCACTTTTACATCAAATTTACTATTTTCGATTCCTTGTTTTATAACGTCGGTAGCAATAATTCCCATATTGACAGGCTGGTCACCCCCAAAACTTTGGGTATGAGGAGCAGCATCCAAAAGAATGGTAGGACTATATCCTTTCAGGACAATATTTCCAAGACTGTGATTTTCCTGACTGAATCCTACTTTTGTAATAACCCCTACAAAAGTTCTTTCAGGGCTTCCTTCTACATCTTTATATTTAAAAACTACAGTCAAACGTTTTCCTAAAAACTGCTGAGCTTCTTCCAGATCATGGTTTTGTACCCCATCTAAGGTATCATGTGCCAATGTCAGTTCAAAATTATGGTGTTTCTTTACACTCTGCTGTAAGCGGAAGTGTTTGAAATGTTTGAGTATTTTGCCTTCAATCACGATATCCAGCTTCACCACACGGTTGATTCCAGGAATATGATTCTCCGAAATCTTTTCGGAATTCGAGGTATTTTTATTCATATTAATGCAAGGTGTTTGACAGGCTTTTATTTTCAGAAAAAAAATCTAAAAAATAATATCCTTTCTATAAAATTATAAATTTTTTACAATATAAAATCCACTTTTACCCGATTTATTTTAACAATTACAGAAAACTGATAAGAGTATTTTTCTGGATTCTGACTTATTCATCAGAGCCAAAAAAACAGAACAGTATCTATTGTACCATTCTGTTTTATATGTACTTGATTTTTTTAAGTGACCAGGTTCTTACGCGCTAGGCCAAGCTCCATGATAAGCAGAGTTCCCCAGATCAATCTGTTCTGCACTTACAACAAAAGTAATATACATACTGTTTTCGTCTACTGCATCGAAGTCTACTTCGTGCTGAATCACGTATCCATTTTGCCACTTTAATGTTGTTAATGTTCCTTCTTCGTGAGATTTATTGAAGGTAATTTCTCCTACAGTTGGCTTGTACTTTCCGTTCAGCAAGCTTTCAAGAATGTCTGATTTTTCTGTTGCTTCCACTGTAATTTTGATAAGAGCGTTAGAAGGATCTGATGCTACACGTCCTGAAACGTCTGTAGATCTTGATACGCTGTAGTTAAGCTTTAATAATTTTTGTCCTTCTCCGTTGTTGAATTTTAAAATTCCTCTTGAATTTCTTTCTGCCATGATTGTAAATTTTAATCGTTAATACTGTGTGATTTGTTGTTTTATATCACCAAATATAGATCTAATTGCAATAGCAAAATACAAATTGATAAGAAATTTCAAAAAGTGTAGTAATACTACGACTAACACTTGTTAGGTTTAATATAATCTGATAATCACACACTTACTAATCTAAACTTTCTCTGACACTGTACTGTAAACTCATACTGAATTAAGATATATTCACCCCGAAAAGATGTCCCACCAAAGCAGTAATTCCCATAGCTACCGTACCCCAGAAGCAGATTCTCAATACTGCTATTTTAATACTGGAACCTCCTGCTCTGGCTGAAATTGCCCCTAGAAGCATCAGAAATATAATAGAAAAACCATATTGAAAATATACCATCTGCTTGATAGGAGCTAAAAGAGAAACGGTAAATGGTAATAATGCTCCTACTGCAAATGATCCGAATGAAGCGATTGCTGCCTGTAAAGGTTTTGCCTGAGTAATTTCATTGATTCCAAGTTCATCACGGGCATGCGCTTCCAATGCATTATGCTCTGTAAGTTCAATAGCAACCTGCATTGCTGTTTCTTTCGTACATCCTCTTCTTTCATAGACCTTAGCCAATTCCCGAAGTTCTACTTCCGGCATTTCTTCAAGTTCCCTTTGCTCCCGGATCAGATCTGCCTTTTCAGTATCTTCCTGTGAGCTTACAGAAACGTATTCTCCAGCAGCCATAGACATTGCTCCTGCAATCATTCCTGCCAAAGCAGCCAAGATAATGATATGCCGCTCAGGTTCTGCTGCTGCCACACCAATGACAATACTTGTAGTAGATAGCAGTCCGTCATTAGCTCCCAAAACAGCTGCCCGAAGCCAGCCCACTCTATTTACATAGTGCTTTTCCAGTTGATGATGCATACAATAATCTGTGTGTTGGTGTTGGTGTTATTTTAAATATAAGTCTGGAATCGAAAGATATATAACTTTAAAATCATCTTCTTTCCAAACTTAGTTTAAAGTTATAAAATGTTTATTCAAGAATGATTTTAAATTACATGACTTTTATTGGGGATAAAACCTCATCTGTTCAAAGCTATAATTGGAATTTGCCCTTAGAAGATCTATTAATTCTTTTAATTCTGATTCTTCCCAGCTTTTTTGAAACATTTCATCATGAATCAGCATCACCACATTATTCTTAGTAAATGTTTTATCAGAACTACAGAGTTTTTGAACAGAAGTATACATATCGTTGACAGTTTGAATGGGTGTTCCGTCAGCAGGACGATGTTGCCATTCAACATCCCAGCCTACTACTTTATACCCCATTGCAGCCAGTTGATCTGCAGTCTGTATTCCATTGGTGATATCATTTTTTGACTTTCCGCCTAATCTCCAGATATTTCTTCCGGGAAGACGGACGATCTTATAGGGCAGCTTCAATAAACTCTGATTATACACGATGTCCTGTACTGATTTGTCTACATTATTATAAAACGCCTCATAATGATCGTTGGCATGAGTAAAACTGTGATTATATTCATCAATGTAGGGATTCTGATCGTAATACTTGGCATAAGTATCCATCTGTTTATCCTTAATCACATGTTCTCCCACCATAAAAACACTGATCTTAATTTTTTCCTTTAGAATAATATCATTGATATTTTCACTTCCGTTAAGTGGGCCATCATCGAATGTTAGGTAGATATAGCATTTATTGAGTGACTGAGGCATCGTTTTTTGGGAATATAAAGTATTACTCAATAATAAAAGTGAACCAGCAAGGAAAACAACTAGTTTATTCATACAAATCAGTTTATTACAAATATAATAAGGATCATGGAATAAAAACCATAGATTTTGTATGCATTACACCTTCCCGCTAGGCAACATAAATTACCATTAAAAACCTATAAATCAAACATAAAGATTCCAAAACCCCATCTATTTATAGAAAAATCCTATTTTCTTATCTTTGCAAACGTAAAATCCGATAACAATATCAATGAGTTTATTATATATCAACTGGGATGTCAATCCTGAGATCGTCAATATTTTAGGTGTTTCTATTAAATACTATGGCCTGTTATTTCTTTCAGGACTTGTTTTATGCTTTAATATTGTAAAAAGCATTTATAAAAAAGAAAATCTAAGCGCACAGGCACACGATGCCTTATTTTCATATGCACTTATCGGAATATTAGTGGGTGCCAGATTGGGACACTGTCTCTTTTATGATTTTGATTATTATTCCCAGCATCCGTTAGAAATCTTCTTACCGATCCAGAGAGGTCCGGATGGAGCTTATCACTTTACCGGTTATGCAGGGCTTGCAAGTCACGGTGGTGGAATTGGGTTGATGATTATGCTGCTGATCTATGCCAGAAAGTTTAAAATCCCATTAATGACTGTTTTGGATGCCATCGCTATTGTTCTTCCGCTGGCAGGTGTTTTTATCAGACTTGCCAACCTTATGAACTCTGAAATCATCGGGACTCCTACCAATGTTCCATGGGCTTTTATATTCCATCAGGTAGATAACCTTCCAAGACATCCTGCTCAGTTGTATGAGGCGATTTCATATCTTATTATTTTCCTTATTGTTTATCTTATTTATAAGAAAGATATCTTTAAAATCGGAAAAGGTTTTTATTTCGGGATCAGTATTCTTTTAATCTTTATTATGAGAATCCTGATTGAGTTTATAAAAGTAGACCAGGTAGAATTTGAACATGGAATGAGCTTAAATATGGGGCAGCTTTTAAGTATTCCTTTTGTGCTTCTGGGACTTTTCTTCATTATCAAAAGTGTATTGGAAAAAGGAAAGATGAAAACTTTATAGTCTTTCTTCCTCAAATCATAAAAAACTCACTGAAAGTTGTTTTCAGTGAGTTTCTTTTTTTAATAAGTTTCAGTTTATCTTGTTGTATACCCCCCATTGGCAAAGATTGTCTGCCCTGTAATCCACCATCCGTCAGTGACCAGAAATTCTACTAATGGAGCAATGTCCTTAATATTGGTAAGTCCACCCAATGCAGAGGCTGATTTGTGATAAGCAACGGCATCATCTGTTTCCTGCCCGTAGAAGAAAGGAGTATCCATCGGGCCTGGCGCTACAGCCGTTACAGAAATTCCTCTGGCTCCAAATTCTTTAGAAGCAGCCCTTGTAAAATGCTCTACCGGAGCTTTTGCGCCTGCATATGTGGAATAAAGCCCGGTATATGCAGCCAGTAATGAAGTCACAATGGTACAAATCTTACCGTGGTCATTTATTTTTTTACCAGCTTCCTGTAAAAAGAAATAGGCTGATTTTGAATTCACATTGAACATAGTATCATACTCTGCTTCCGTAGTTTCTGAAAACGGTTTTTTCAATACCATTCCTACGGTGTTAATCGCAATATCCACTCCGCCAAAACGGGAAATGGTTTCGTCAAAAAACTTTGCAATATTATCTACTTTGGTAAGGTCCCCCTGAAACAGAAATGCTTCAGCACCCAATGCCTGAACTTCAGCCAGTGTTTTTTCACTTTCAGCTCTTGAACTCTCACTGTTATAATGGATTGCCAGTTTCGCTCCTTTTGCCGCAAAATCTCTACTCAATAATCCGCCCAGGTTTTTACCTCCTCCGGCTATTAAAACAACTTTTCCGTTGACATCTTGTGTTGACATTATTTTTAATTTTTAATGGTTGATGAAACAAAGTTGGACAATATCATCGGTCTCAACATGGTGAAATTTTCGGGAATTCATCAAAATTTCAGATTGGCTCAATTGAGAGCTTAAAAATCCTGTAAAATATTTAAAATTTATATAAACATATTTTTTCTCAATATCCTATTATCTGCCAGACAGATAGAGTTTGCATCCTGTTTTAGATATTAAACAAACGCTTAACTTTTCCTGATAAAGTGAGTTTTAGGCACAGCATTTGATACCTTCCCACCCGTATTAACACACACCATTTCATTTTTAATATATTTTTTTAAATCCTCAGCTTACTGAGGATTTTTTTGTGAAAATCACTCAATACTTCTTTATTCCTCTGTAAATAAGGAGATCCGGGCTGGTTTCTATAAAATCCATTTCTGATAATCAATCATTTAAAAACAGTTTTATTCATTTTATTGTTGTATATTTGCATATTATTAACCAAAGTCACTACTTTGTTTTCTGTAACGACTTAGAATATATATATTCAGTCTTTGCTTTTTGAGCAGCCATATTTTTAACTTTTATTCTTCTACCCAGAACAATACTTGTCGGAATTTTAAAGCTCTGTATGATTAGGGAAACCCAGAACAGGAAACATCGACGGGCTTTAAGGTCTAAGGCAGACCAGAGTGAACAATACAATTTATAGAAACTAAATACTAAAAATAATTTATGGCAGATTCTTTTTCTAAAAAGGAAAATTTCAAGAAAAAAATTCAAAAGCAAAAAGAAAAGGCGCTAAGACGCGAAGAACGTAAAACGAACAACAACAAAGGAGCGGAGGACGTATTCATGTATGTAGATGAATTCGGAAGATTAACTTCTACTCCACCAGAACAAAGACAGGAAGTAAACCTTGATGATATTCAATTAGGGGCTGCTCCTATTATTGAGGAAGATCCAAGAAAAACAGGGATCGTTACCTTCCTTAGTGAAAAAGGATATGGTTTCATTACTGAAGATAATTCTAAAGAAAATATCTTCTTCCACAATAATAACTGTGTAGAACCGGTAAAGAAAGGAAACAAAGTTTCTTTTGAAAAGGAGAAATCTCCAAAAGGATTTTCTGCAGTTGAAATCCAGATTGTCAAATAAGATCAATACATACTGCATTATATTGCAGCTATGTTTTTAAACTATACAAAAAGAGACCGTCTTACAGACGGTCTCTTTTTTTATTAAAATTGAGCCTGCTTCAATATTTTGCAGGAATTAGATTCTTACACAAACACATTGACAACCATCTGAAAATTCAGGATCACAATATTCTATGCTGTAACATCTTAATTGTGTTTTAGGTCCACATTTCGGATAATCCATAATTCCCCCCCCTGTATTGCTTTTAGTTGTTCTCTTGATACTTTTTTCAAATTTTTCATAATTAAATAGTTTTAATGATGTTATAAATATAATAATATTCCAATAACAGAGAATTATTTATCAAAATCAAAAGAAGCTGCCTCGCACGGAGACAGCCTCTTTCTTCATCGTAAAATAAAAATGGTCGGTTTACAAAACCGAAAAAGCTATGGTTTTAAACTATAGAATTTCTAATTCAGTTTTCCTCCTAAAGCTTTAAACAGCAGAACATTATTTCTGGTATTCTGATGCTGAAACTGTAAAAGGTCCAGTTCTGCGGTCAATTTACTTTTCTGAGAATTAATCAGTTCAAAATAATTGGCATATCCTGTGAGATACAGATCATTGGAAACCTCTACACCCCGATCAAGAAAACCAACCTCTTCAGATTTTAATTTTAAAACCTTCTCATAAATCCTGGTTTGTTTCAAAATAGACTGAAGTTCATTAAATGCGGTGGTAATACTCTTCTGATAATTTAAAAAAGCAATCTCCTGCTCCTTGTTGGCTACTTTAAACTCATATTTCAACTGGCCTTTATTAAAAACAGGAACCATTAATCCACCCAACAGCTGTCCTGCCAATGAACTTGGTTTGAAAAGCGTTTCCACAGAAAAAGAATTCATCCCGATTCCGGCTCCAAGGTCAATTTTCGGATAGAATGCAGCTCTTGCCGCCTTTGCATCTGCCTGAGAAGCCTCCAATACATAATAATTAGCAGCCACATCCGGTCTCGAATGGATGACCGCTTCTACATTAATGGTTTTGTTTAAAACATCCATATTGGTTGGCATAAGCACTTTACCACGCTTTACCTCTCCACCATAACTTCCCGTCAAAGTGGTAATTGCCTGTTCAACAGTAACGATCTCCACTTTGATATGTTCGATTTCTGCCAGCCAGTTGTTATTCTGTGCTTTGAACTGTTGTACGGCAAGCTCGGTAGCTTTTCCCACTTCACGCTGTGCCAGGACAATTTCAAAAGCTCTCTGCTGAAGGTTATAATTCTTCTGATAAATAGCCAAGCGGTTGTCTAAAGTTACCAACTGATAATACAGGTTCGCAATATCCGTGAAAAGTTCTACCTGAAGTAATCGCAGCCCTTCCGTAGAAGCCAGATATTTCTTTTGAGCAGCAATTTTTTTATTTTTCAGTTTACCCCAGGCATCAATTTCCCAGCTGCTCCTTGCTCCCAACCAATAATTAGGCGTAAAATCACGGTTGATTTTCTGCTCTTCTGTAATATTGGGGGAAAGATTGGTATCATAATTCCCCACACCTTCCATGGTATATTTTCCATAGCGATTACCGCTAGCTTCCGCTCCTACTTCAAGAGAAGGCAAAAGATCCATTTTTGATCTTTGCAGGAAACTATTAGCGATTTCCACTCTTTGTTGTGCAATCTGAAAATCAGGATTGGCCTGCACCACTTTATTAAAAAGCTCTAATAAATGAGCATCCGTGAAATAAGCTTTCAGATCAAGCTGCTGAAACTCTCCCGAATTGATCGTTTTAGCAGGTATTTCCGGCAGTGTCTGAGCCTTTTTGATATCAGCAACCTTTGGAACAGCACATGAAACTAAGCTTAATGCAGCTATTCCGCACAATATATGTCTATGATTTAATCTTTTCATCTTTCTTCTTATTTTCAAGTTTCGCAAAGAATATATATAGTCCCGGAATTACAACCAATCCGAAAATGGTTCCGATAAGCATTCCTCCTGCCGCAGCAGTACCAATGGAACGGTTACCGATTGCTCCAGCTCCAGATGCGATACACAATGGAATAAGCCCGGCCACAAAGGCAAAGGAAGTCATCAAGATAGGTCTCAGACGTTGTCTTGCTCCTTCAATTGCAGCTGGAACAATATCATATCCCTGCTTATTTCTGGCTACCGCAAATTCTACAATCAGAATGGCATTTTTAGCCAAAAGTCCGATCAGCATGACCAGCGCAACCTGTGCATAAATATTATTATCCAACCCTGCCAGTACCAAAGCGATATAGGATCCGAAGATTCCTGTCGGAAGGCTTAATAATACAGGTAACGGAAGAAGGAAACTCTCATATTGGGCTGCTAACAAAAGATAGACGAACAACAGGCAGATGAGGAATATATATACAGTTTGATTCCCCGATAAGATCTCTTCTCTCGTCATCCCCGACCATTCAATATCGAAACCTCTTGGAAGTACTTCTTTGGCTACACGTTCTACCGCTGCAATAGCATCACCGGAACTGTAACCCTCTGCAGGCTCTCCGTTAATCATGGCGGACATATACATATTATACCTTGTCAGTACTTCAGGACCATATACTTTTTCAATCGTGATAAATGTTGAAAAGGGAACCATTTCTCCTTTATCATTCTTCAGATATAAATTCAGGATACTTTCAGGAGTATCTCTGTGCTCCGGACTTGCCTGAACCATCACTTTATACATCTGACTGAAACGGATAAAATTGGTAGCATAATAGGATCCCAACATGGTTTGTAAGGTTGACATTGCATTGTCTACAGACACACCCTTTTTCGCTGCCATATCATAATCCACATTAATCATATATTGCGGGAAAGTGGCATCAAAACTAGTAAAGTTGTTCTGTAGCTCAGGCGCTTCATTCAGCTTTTTGACAAAATCTTTAGTGATCTTATCGGTATTTTCAATGGTTCCTCCTGTTCTATCCAGCAAACGCAATTCAAAACCACTGGTATTTCCGAATCCAGGAACAGTAGGGGGAGCAAAGATCTCAATCTGGGCATCAGCAATTCCTTTTGTCTTTTCTGAAAGTTCAGCAATCAGATCATTCACAGAAATGGATCTTTCTTTCCAATCTTTAAGGTTAATCATGGCCATTCCGTAAGATGAACCTGCGATTTCTGTAACAATACTGTATCCTGCAAGGGTTGTTACGTTTTCTACCCCTTTTATTTTCTTGGCAATAACCGTTACTTCATCCAATACCTTTTCCGTTCTTTCTACGGTGGCTCCCTGTGGAGTAGTTACACTTACATATACCATTCCCTGGTCTTCCATGGGAATAAATCCGGTTGGAAGGAATTTACTCGTTACAAAAGTTAACCCTATAAACAGGAATAACAACCCAAAAGTAACGGTAGTTCTTGTCGCAAATTTTGATAAAATCCCTACGTAGCCATTAGTCAATCTTTCAAAGCCTGTGTTGAAACTTTGAAAAGCCCTATCAATAATTGTTTTCTTTTTATTGTGATCGTGAGGTTTCAAAATAATCGCACACAATGCCGGAGTAAGCGTTAATGCATTCACCCCTGAAATAACAATACTGATCGCCAGTGTTAATGAAAACTGACGGTAAAATACTCCTACCGGACCATCCAGAAACGCCACAGGAATAAATACGGCAGACATTACAATGGTGATCGCCACTACTGCTCCTGCAATTTCCTTGGTAGCACTGATGGTAGCATCCATAGCGTTCATCCCTTCTTCCATTTTTACATGGACGGCTTCCACGACGACAATGGCATTATCCACCACAATTCCAATAGCCAATACCAAAGCGAATAATGTCAACAGGTTTACTGAGAAATCCATCATATTCATAAAGGCAAAGGTTCCAATCAATGCTACCGGAACCGCCAATACCGGAATTAACGTTGAACGCCAGTCCTGAAGGAAAATAAATACTACAATTCCTACAAGAATAAAAGCTTCGATAAGGGTTGTTAATACTGCACTGATAGAAGCATCAAGGAATCTGGAAACATCATAAGCCATATTAAATTCCATTCCGGGAGGGAATGAAGTGCCTTTTAATTCTTCCATTTTAGCTTTTACGCTTTCAATTACTTCTGATGCATTGGACCCTGGACGCTGCTTCATCATAATGGATGCAGAAGGTCTTCCGTCTGTTTTGGAAACCATTCCGTAGTTCATTGCCCCGAATTCTACCTTAGCAATATCCTTAAGCTTTAAAATTGTTCCGTCTACATCGGATCTGATCGGAACTTCTTCGTATTGCTTAGGCTCAAAGAATTTCCCTTTATATTTGATTACATACTGAAGCTGACTGGAAGTTTTTCCTGAAGTTTCTCCTACTTTTCCGGGTGCTGCTGAAATATTCTGTTTTTGCAATGAAGTAATCACTTCATCAGCAGAAATATTATAGGCTGCCATCTTCTGCGGATCAAGCCATACCCTCATGGAATATTCTTTCTGTCCCATGATCTCTGCACGTCCTACTCCGTCAATACGTTTCAGTTCCTGAAGAACATTAATATCCGTAAAGTTGTAAATGAATTGCTCATCCTGACTAGGATCTGTACTCGTAATGTTGAGGTACATCAGCATACTGTTTACTTCTTTTTCAGTAGTTACCCCGGCACGAATTACCTCTTCAGGAAGCTCATCAAGGATGGTTGTTACCCTGTTCTGAACGTTTACTGCCGCCACATCAGGATCTGTTCCTACTTCAAAGAACACCTGGATCAGGGTAAGCCCATCATTGGACGTTACCGTTGACATATACGTCATTCCCGGAACTCCGTTGATGGCACGTTCCAATGGAAGAGCAACCGCATTAGCGGAAACTTCAGCATTAGCCCCTGTATATTTTGCTGTTACCGTTACTGAAGGTGGTACAATATCCGGAAACTGGGTAATCGGCATCTTTAATAAGGCCATAATTCCCAGTAATACAAATAATATGGAAATAACCAACGAAAGAACCTTTCGTCTTATAAACATCTCTACCATAATAAGTTGATTTAAAGATTATGAAAGGTTAATACTTCTTTTTGATTTTAATAATATCACCATCCTTTAGGGACTGAGTACCTTCATAAATGATTAAATCTCCTTTTTTAAGACCACTTTCCACCATATAAGAATCTCTCAGTGTGCTTCCGATCTTAATGTTTGTCATTTTCACCTTATTCTGTTTATCCACTACAAAAACATAGGTTTTATCCTGAATGGAGAATGTAGATTTCTGCGGAATCAAAATGGCATTATCCTGATTTTCGGAAATAATCAATTTTCCTGAAGTACCGTGCTTAATCAAGCGGTCAGGGTTCGGGAAAAGGACTTTATAACGGATAGATCCAGTAGTTCTGTCGATTTCTCCTTCCGCTGTCTTTAAGGCTCCATTAAACTGATAATTTACACCGTTTGGCAGGGTTAATTCAATCTTTTGATGGTTTCCAATCTTGTCATTGGCCAAAAGCTCAAAATAAAGATTTTCCGGGATTGAAAAGTAAGCGTAGACCTCATTAAGTTGGGATAATGTTGTCAGTAAAGTTCCATTTTCCACCAAGCTTCCATCTTTATGAGGAATCACGTCTATTACTCCATCAAAAGGTGCTGTAATCTTTGTAAAACTGATCTTCTGAAGTACCGCTCTTTTTTCTGCATCAGCAAAAGCATGCTTAGCCTGAGCGGATGAAAGCTTAGCCTTTACCAATTCCAGTTCATTATTAGCCACAAACTTTTTAGCGTGAAGGCTCTGAATCTGTTTCAGCTCCACTTCCGCAATACGGACATCAGCCTGGGTTTGTTTCAAAGCAGCATTAGCCTTTAAAAGTTCCATCTGTAGCTCGGCATCATTAATTTTGAACAAAGGCTGCCCCTGATGAACAAATTGCCCTTCATTAACATAAATATGCTGAATAATTCCACCAATCCTGGAACGCATCTCCACATTTTTTTTAGCCTGAATATCCGTTACAAACTGATTGCTTACCAAGGTATCTTTTTCCTTGATTTCCAGTATAGGAACTTCTTTTTCTTTTTGGTTATTTTTTTTCTTGTCTTTATTGCATGACACTGCGAATAATATTGCAAAGCTGCAAATTATTACATTTTTAAAATACATTTCTGAATGTTTAGGTTATAAAATTTTCGTTAAAATAAATTGAAATTCAATAACTTAAACTAGTATAATTGGAGGAGATGGAGAAAAGACTTTACTCCACAGATAATGGAGACTGCAATATCAGGAAGTATGATTTTTGGAGCAACTTTTAAAGCTGCTGAAAAATCTCCAACTGCAGAATCATCCTTGCGTAGGGAATGCTTTACAATTTTAGACGCTGCAGGCAATGCATGCGTATTCATATCTGCTTCTTCGTAAACATCCAGCAAATGGATATTGTTTACATGTGGAAGGTGAGGAATATTCTGTAATGATTTTTCTGCCCAATTCGAATTGAAAAGGGAAAAAACCAATATGATATAAAAATAGAAAAGTGACCTCAGACCTGCCATGTCAATCAGAATACTTAGTTTTTTAGTAAAAACGATAGTGCTGCAAAAATAAGAAATTTTGATGGAGTTACTGTCTTTTAACTGTTAAAAAAACTTAAACAATGCTGATAAAATCACATTTTTCTTAGGATGAGTAAGGTTTTCTGAGGAAGATAGCAAAGCATAAAGTCGTGAAAAAGATTCTTCTTTCATTACAATAACAAAGACCTTGTTGATTTCTTTAATCTCGCGGATTAAGCTGATATGGCAGATAATAAATCTTTAAAAACCTGCAAGATCTGTGGGATCTGCGAGAAATCATATTTCTTCCCTTGTCAGAAGGACAAACTATATACAATAACTGAACTCTTTAAAACAGTCTGCTTAAAACTCTGAACCGATAATCAAAGATATATTCCAGTTTCTTTTTCACAAATAAGGAATGGGCAATTTCGCCTAAGAATCCCATAGGAAGTTCATAATCTATAGAATCTCTCATCATTACTCCTTCATCATTGGGAATAAACTCATGGTGATGATTCCATAATTTGTAGGGACCCTTTTTTTGGAAATCTATGAAGCTTTTCTGAAAATCCACATGGGTAATTTCGGTCTGCCATTTCATCTTAATCCCAAATAATGGGGAAACATAGTAATCAATGAGCATTCCTTCATATATTTCATCATCTTTCATTTCTGTCAATACCGTAAACCCCATATCTTTCGGAGTAATTTCTGAAAGGTTATTGGCTGAGGAAAAGAATTTCCAGGCAGTTTCTACATCACAGTTTAGCTGTTGTTCACGGAAAAGCTTATGTTTCATTTTATTTCTTCTTAATTATCTCTTTCTATAAAGCCATAGCACAAAACAAAAAAAGAGGTTTCACGCTTATTTATAATGCTGGAAGATTCCAAAATCTGATGGTGTCCAAAGTGCTGCTTTCTGTCCTGCAGCCTTCAATGCATTATTGCTCCAGGTGTTGCAGGTATAAAGGAAACTGTATGTTCCTCTGGCATCATAAAATGCATCATTATCACCATACACTGCATTGGTAGGAATCAACATGAATTTTCCGTTCTGATCTCTATCGAATTTATCTTCTACAAATTTGATTAAATTTTGATATTGGCTTCTGCTAATCATAATCATCTTACAATCTTCACCTTCTTTCATTGCATAATAGTAAGTACAATGCATGGCTGAATCGCTTAGCCAAAAAGCTGCTTTCACAGCTGTTGAAAACTTCAGGTCAGCCCAGGTTGGAGTATCCAGATAAAAGCCTTTATCTCCCCATCCTATTCCAATATATTGATAATCTGTTTTCTTAGATTTTGTATTTGCAAAAGGAATCATCAAGCTCCAATCTTTCAGATCGTTCTTTACAGGCATTACAATATCGGTATGAACACCGTTGGTATAGATATAGATGGGAATATCTTTCTTTTCACCATCATCTTTGGCAGAAACCGGAATGAACGGGATCAGTAGTCCCAGGAGAACATAAACAATTACAATTCCCAGAATCACTCCAAGGATTTTCAACGTGTATATTAATATGGTTTTCACAGTCATGTTTTTGAATAAAATTTAATATATAATTTTTCGTAAAAGTATTTGTTTTAATCGAAAAATTGGCTATATTTAATTACGAAATATTCACAAATATGCGTAAAAATACCAAATCCCAAAAAAGATTTAAAGTAAGAGTAAAAACTGCTCCAAAAAGAATACAAAAAAAACGTTGATTTTCGGTGAGATTTAATCTCCTGAAGGTCAATTTTTCTTTTTAGGAAAGACTTTTTAGCCAGTTTATTCAATTAAATCTAAACCTCTTTAGCTTTTAAAATCTAAGGAATGGTCGGTTGTCAGCTTTTGTTTGGAACTTTAACAATTTCCAACACAGGAATCGTCACCAAATAGGTAAGCAAAATTTAATCTGAAGACCGCTCTAAAAATTCAATATTTCTCTTCAAACCTGCGAATTTGGTTCTTTTCACAGGTGATTTTTTGAAGATCTCGGAGAAAATTTCCTGAGTAATTTCTTTCCATTCTCCTTTTTTGAAGTTCTTCAGGGCTTCATTGGGTTTGAATCTGCTTTGCTGATGAGGAGCTGCAAAACGATTCCAGGGACAAACATCCTGACAGATATCACAACCAAACATCCAGTCTTCCATTTTATTTTTGAAATGATCCGGAATGTCATTTTTCAATTCTATGGTAGCATAGGAAATGCATTTGCTTCCATCAATAATTTTTTCAGAAACAATGGCATCTGTAGGACAAGCATCAATACATTTTCTGCAAGTTCCGCAATGATCTGTGGTTTCATGATCTGCTATAAGTTCCAGATCACAAATGATCTCAGCCAGGAAATAGAAAGATCCGTTTTGTTTGGTAATCAGATTCGCATTTTTCCCTACCCAGCCAATTCCTGATTTTCTGGCCCAGCTTCTCTCCAATACCGGTGCTGAATCTACAAAGGCTCTGAATCCGAATTCTCCGATTTCTTCTTGCAGTTCAGCCACCATTTCACGAAGAATCTCTTTAATAACTTCATGATAATCTTCAGCGTAGGCGTATTTTGATATTTTAAAGTTCTCCAGCATGGAGATTTTTTCTTCAGGAAAATAATTATAAGAAAGTGAAATAACGGATTTAGAACCTTCTACCAGCAGTCTTGGATCGAGCCTTTTATCGAAATGATTTTCCATATATTTCATTTCCCCATTACAGTTGTTTTTCAACCATTTTTCAAGGTGTCCGGCGTCTTCTTCCAGAAAATCTGCTTTAGATATGCCACAACCCTGAAAGCCAAAACGTTTAGCCTTGGTTTTTATCAGTTCGGAATATTTTTCAGCACCAGCGTTCATTAATTTCACACTGCAAAATTAAGATTATTTTATCAATCTTTAGTTTTGTCCGTCTTCATCACTTTCTTCTGAATGCAACATCCTTTCTTAAATTTATAGTTTCATTAAGATTTTTTTCAAAAAAAAAATACGTAATTTCGTCTATAATTTAATGTTTAAAACAAACAACTATGTCTTTAATAGAAGTAATACAATCTGGAAACTATGAATTGATCGACGTTCGTGAGCCTATGGAGCTTGAAATGGACGGAAATATAGATGGTGCCAAAAATATTCCACTGGGTGAAGTAGAAGACAGACAGGACGAGATCCTTTCTATTGAAAAGCCGGTAATTTTATTCTGCAGAAGTGGAAACAGAAGCGGAAAAGCATTGGAATACCTAAGCGCTCAAGGATTAAAGGACGGTTATAACGGCGGAGGCTGGGCTGAGCTGAAAGCTGTTCTTGAAGCAAACAGAGGAACTTTTTAAAAGTTCCTTTTTTTATACCTATTCACCATGAATCTAAAAGATCAATTTGAACAGCTTTGTTTACTTTTCACTGATGACCCAGACTTAATCAGCAACTTATGGAAAGAGATTGAAACTCAATACGCTGAAAAAAACAGGCATTATCACAATCTTCTTCATCTTGAAAATATGTTCAGGGAACTTGGCAGTGTAAAAAGTGATCTTTCTGATTTCAATGGAGTTTCTTTTTCTATTTTCTATCATGATATTATCTATAATGTTACCTCTAAATCCAATGAGGAAAAAAGTGCTCTGAAAGCCGCGGAAAGACTTTCCGAACTTGGTTTACATCAAAATAATATAAAAATTATTTCTGACCAGATCCTGGCTACCCAATTTCATGAGAGATCAGAAAATAAAGACACCAATTATCTTTTAGATACTGACCTTTCCATCCTTGGGAAAGATTTTGAAGTCTATATGGAGTATGCCCGTAAAATTCGAAAAGAATATTCTATTTATCCTGATCTTCTTTATAAACCAGGCAGAAAAAAAGTGCTTACTCATTTTCTGGAACTCGACAGTATTTTTAAGACAGATTATTTTAAGGAAAAGTATGAGATACAGGCAAGATCAAATATTGCTGCTGAAATCCAATTATTATAGTTTTTAGAAACAAAAAAGAGATGCAAATTTGCATCTCTTCACACATTCAGATCAAACAAAATATTTAATGATTTGCATCATTAATTTTCTCAACCACTAAATCTTATTTTCAAAAATAGAAAATATTATATCCCTTAGAAGAGATATTTATTGCGTATTTGTTGTAATTTTCAGGCTGGAGAGGTACTGAGATATTAGTTAATGTCATTCATTCTTTGAATTAAATATTAAAAAATTATTTAAGCTTGTTTTAGAAATAAAGAAATAATTTAATTCGTCTCAAATCAAATTTTACAATAAGGAGGATCTTTACGAAAAACATGCATACATATTGTACAAATCAAAGCCAATATGCAGATTTAGCAATACATAAAATCTATGTTCCCCTTAGTTTGTAAAAAGAAAAAGCGATCTCAAATTGAGATAGCTTAATGTATTTATTTTGCTAAATTTATTTAGGGCTAAGAGTTATTCCCGATAAATTCTATAGCTTTTTCCAATACCAGCTCCGGAGCTTCTTTGTGTGGCGTATGTCCAATACCAGGAATAATGTATTTCTCAGCACTCCCACTTACCTGGGTAACGGTCTTATCAACCTGATCCAAAGTTCCATATTCATCATTTTCTCCCTGAATGAACAGAAGCGGGCAGGTGATATCTTTCAAAAGATATTCGATATTCCAGGATCTGTAATCATCACGGGTCCATGTTTCTGTCCAGGCTCTGAATAACATGTCTACTTTATCAGCATGGTATTTCTGCAGACGTTCAGGCAAATTTGTGGTCTTATAAGCTTCCCAGGCATCATAAACGCCTTTTAAGGTTACTTCTTCTACAAAGATATGTCCGGCTTCACAAATTACAGCTTCTACCCTTTCCGGATATTTTGCAGCTGTGATTAAAGCAATAGTTCCTCCATCGCTGTGTCCAAATAAAATTGAATTGTTGATATTAAGCTCTACTAAAAGGTCGTTTAATAGATCAGCTTCCAATTCCATATAATTTACTGGTCTTATATGAGTAGGCATTGGATAAGATTTCCCATATCCTAAACGGTCATAGACAAGGACATTACATTGGGTTTCTTCTGAAAGCTTAGCGGGTAAATCCCTCCAAAGTTGTACAGACCCCAACGAGTCATGTAAAAAAACAAGAGTGGGTTTATTTTCAAATGAATTATTATATTCTACGTAAAGGGCTTTATCTCCAATATTTACTATTTTATTCTCAACCATTTTCTTTAAGGCTTTAAAAATTGAAATTCCAAAAACAACAACGATTTAAATCCGGACAAAAATATAAAACGCTAAAATAAATACGAAATTTAAAAAGTAAATATGTAAAAAATCCCATTATAAAAACATAAAACCAGACAATGTTCAAAAATAAATTTAATTTTTATACTTTTATAGGAAAAAGTCCACATGGAAAAATTAGGGAAACAGGAATTGGAACTACTAAGAGTTCTTCAGAAAAGTTCAAGATTCGACATTACAGATCTTACAGAGAAACTTAACATGTCCCGGACATCCATATATGACAAAATAAAAAAGCTGGAAAACGAAGGATATATCACTAATTATGTTGCATTAATTGATCCTAAGAAAGTAGGATTAAATTTTACAGTAATCATAACGGTGTCTCTTAACAGCCAGCAAATAGAATATGTGGAAGAATTTTCAAAGAAAATAGCAACTCTTGATGAAGTGGTAGAAGCATATGTGACAGGAGGTATCTTTGACTACATATTAAAAGTCATTGTACAAAGTCCTGAAGCTTTCAGTGATTTTATTGCTACGAAATTATCTGTTATTCCCCATATTAGTAAAATAAAAAGCTCATTTGTGATGAGCAATATCAAGCAATCTACTGAACTTCATTTCTAATAAAAAAAGAATCCTTATAAGGATTCTTTAATATTATAGTGTTGGCATTTTAATCTCATCAAATTCTTTTAACAGATGATTGAAAACCGTTTCCACCGGAAGAATATCATCAATCAAAGCTGAAACCTGCCCTATTTCAAGTTCACCATCTTCCATGTCACCTTCAAACATTCCACGTTTTGCTCTGGCTCTTCCTAATGAAGCAACTAATGCCTCTTTATTTCTTCCCGCCTGATAAATATCTTCCAGTTCATTGAAGAATTTATTTTTAACCATTCTTACCGGAGCTAATTCTTTTAGAGTAAGATGGGTATCTCCTTCCTGAAGTTCTGTAATTTTCTTTTTCCAATTTTCATGAGCACTTGCCTCTGTAGTAGCAGCGAAACGGGAACCAATCTGTACTCCGTCTGCCCCAAGAATCATTGCTGCTTTCATTTGGGAGCCTAAAGCAATTCCTCCAGCTGCAATTAATGGTTTTGAGATATGTTTTTTTACGTTAGGAATAAGGCAGAATGTGGTAGTTTCATCTCTTCCGTTGTGTCCTCCGGCTTCAAAACCTTCAGCAACTATTGCATCTACTCCGGCATCTTCACATTTTACTGCAAATTTGGTAGAAGATACTACGTGAGCGACTTTGATGCCTTCTTTCTGTAAAGTTTCCGTATAAGTTTTGGGGTTTCCTGCTGACGTAAAAACAATCTTCACTCCTTCTTCAAGAATAATTTGAATAATTTCTTCAATATTGGGATACAGCATTGGAACATTTACTCCAAAAGGTTTATTGGTAGCCTGTTTGCATTTCTGGATATTTTCTCTGAGGATATCAGGATACATGCTTCCTGCTCCAATTAATCCCAATCCTCCACAGTTGGAAACCGCTGATGCCAGCTTCCATCCGGAATGCCAGATCATCCCTGCCTGTATAATCGGATATTTGATATTAAAAAGTTCTGAAATTCTATTTTGACTGGCCTGCATATCATGTAGCTTTTTTGCCGCGTTGAAATCTATAAAATTGCCCATGCTGTAAAAATACTAAAAACAACCATTATCAGATCCTTCCATCAATTAAAAATATATTTAAAAAGGCTAAATATTATTATTTTTTATACTGCTCTAAAACCTCATCAATAATAAAGCTTATATTCAGAAAGTGTTGAACCAGCTCATGAATATTTTCCTGCATATTATTCGGCTTAAAGCTAACCCAACCCTGCATCAGAGTAAGTGGACCAAATTTTAGGCTTATATTGGGCCAGCCTTTTTGATATTTCGAAAATTCATTTCTAAAATCCTGAGCAAAATCTCTGCTGGCTATTTTATGGTTTTTAAATTCCCTAAGTTTTAAAGCATGAATATTGTAGTATAATTTCTCTTCTTGCAAAGCCTTATCATTAACCCAGACTGAAAAAAAAATTCTCCCGGCGGAGTCTAATGGAGCCTTCTGATCTGCTGCCCATTCCGGTTTATAAACTTTTAATGCAACAGATTCTAAAACAACTTCTATTGATACTTTCAAACCTAAACTTTCAAATTTTTCTTTAGAAATCTTTGCTATAGCTGAATGAAATTGTTTTGTATAAAAAGTATAATCCATCTCCTATTTTTTATAAAGATATTAAATACTAAGATTCAGATGTATAAAAAAAACCTTCAGAAATTCTGAAGGTTTTGATTTTATTTTTTGATTGAGTCTTTCTTCCAGTTGGATTTAAAATTACAATTATCGTAACGTCCATCAATGGAGATGAAAGTGGTTGGTAGCTTGGAATTAACAAATTTCTCAACCATTTCATTTTTCTTTTTATTGAGCGCCATCTGTTTGATACGGCTAAAGTCTGTTTCCAGAGTGATCTGGTGTGCAGGAATAACATCTTCAAGTTTAATGATCTTCACAGCTTTTCTTCTGTTATCTTCATCTTCAAAAGCAGAAGTAATATCTCCTTTATTCAAACCTGCCAATTCATAACTGATTGTTCCAGGAATACTTTCTCTTTCGATTTTGTCTGAACCGTCACCTCCAGGAATTATACCTGCGTTGAACTTGGTTCTTTTATCATCTGAGAACTTGAACGCTGCATCTTTAAACGTCATCTTTCCGTCCATGATTAAACCTCGGATGCTGTCTAATTTTGCTTTTGCTGTCTTAAGTTCTTCATCTGTAGGAGTTGCTTTCAAAAGAATATGTCTTGCGTCATATACTTTCCCTGATCTCTTCAACAACTGAATGATGTGGTATCCGAATTCAGATTCAATAGGATCTGAGATTTCATTTTCCTGAAGGTTTAAAGCTGCTGCTTCAAACGGCTTCACCATTTGTCCTTTGTTGATGTTTTTATATAGTCCTCCATTCGTAGCGGAACCTTCATCTTCAGAGTAAATTCTTGCCTGGCTTTCAAAAGTTTCCCCACCAAGAATATCCTGTTTGATCTTTTTCAGTCTATTGATAAGATCCTGCTTATGAGCTTCCGTTAAGGTAGGATACATCATAATCTGAGCTAAAGTAACCTCATCTTTTACCTGTGGCAGCTGCATTTTATACATATTATAAAAGTCAGTTACCTCATTAGGAGTAACGTCTGCTTTATCAGTAACTCTTTGGTATTTCGCCTGTCCGTAATATTGATCCGTATCGATTTTCTCGATAGCGTTTTTCATTTCGTAAGAATTTCTGAATTTATACGCAGTTAATAATGCTTTTTCATCCGGAAATTGAGAAAGCAACTGACGGTATTTTTGATTAGCCTGCTCTTTGATCGCAGCAGAACGGTTTTCAATTAACGTATCTTTTTTTGCTTCGTATACAAGAAGTTTGTTGTTGATAAGGCTTTCAAGAAACTCACATTTATCTGTGTTGGTAGCTCCCTGCTGTTTCCCATAATTCATCTGCTCCGTAACATCTGATTCCAAAACAATTTCATTTCCGATCACAGCAGCAATACCATCCACTAAATCTCCCGGTTTTAGCTGGGCATTCATCATATTAGAAGAAAATATCATGATGAAAATCCCAAGAAGATAAGTGATTTTTAGTTTATTTGTCATTTTACTATTTTAACAAGTTGCAAATTTAGAATTCTTAACGAATTTCACTCAATTTTTTATTATAAATATTTCTTAAAAAGACTTATTTACTGCAGTTCAACATCAAATGTCGTCAATTCTTTGAATTGTCTCAATCTGCTGAACATATCTGATTCGTTTACTTCTTCTATTCTTTGTGTTCCGAATTTCTCTACCGTGAAAGAAGCCATTGCAGATCCTACGATCAATGCAGACTTCATGGTATCAAAATCAATTTTACCTTTTTTAGCCAAATAAGCTGCAAAACCTCCTGCGAAAGTATCTCCTGCACCGGTTGGATCAAAAACATCTTCTAACGGAAGTGCCGGGATCGCAAATACTTTACCGTCATGGAAAAGTAAAGCTCCGTGCTCTCCTTTTTTAATGATGACATATTCAGGTCCCATTGCATGGATCTTCTTAGCAGCTTTTACCAGAGAATATTCTCCTGAAAGTTGTCTTGCCTCTTCATCATTGATGGTAATTACGTCAGTTTTAGCAATCATATCCATCAAAATATCCCAAGCACAATCCATCCAGAAGTTCATGGTATCAAGGATTACAAGTTTAGGACGGTTGTTCATTTTTTCCAATACGGATAACTGAACTCCAGGATGTAGGTTACCAAGTAATAAAATTTCGGCATCCTGCATAGAATCCGGAATTTTCGGATCAAAGTTCTCCAATACGTTTACTTCTGTAGCCAACGTATCTCTGGTATTCAGATCATTATGATATTTTCCTGACCAGAAGAATGTTTTTCCTTCTTTTACAATTTCAATTCCCTCGATGTTTACTTCTCTGTTCGTGAACATATCAAGATGTTCCTGTGGAAAGTCTCCTCCTACTACAGAAACGATACCGGATTTAACGCCTAAAATAGATGAAGTGATCCCAATATAAGTAGCAGCTCCGCCTAAAATTTTGTCCGTTTTACCAAATGGTGTTTCAATTGCATCAAATGCAACACTTCCTACAACTAAAAGTTTCATATATTTTTCAATGTATATTAAAAGTAATTATTTTTTCCATTCAAAAGAGTCCAACATATGTTTCATATCATTCTTGATATAGTTCACAGCAGGAGCCAGAGAGTCCGGTTTCGGTCTCGTATTAAAGTATAAGTAACCAGTCACGAAATGTTTCGTACTGTCTGTAATGTAAAATTGAAGATTGGAAGCGCTCTGCCCTTTCAGCTCATAGAAATTCCCATATACTTTCTTTTCAGGGTATTCAAAGGATTTTGTGTCTATAGAACTGGCTTTAATGGTATGTTCGTATACCATTTTTTCAGCTTCCTTGATATGTTCTGCAAAGTCATTCTGTATCGGGTAATAGGTTACAAAAACCTTTGCTTTCATCTTTGGATAGTTCAGATAATACCAGCAAGGCTTTTTCGCTGCGGTAATATTAGCGAAATCCGAATACTCGAAGGTATACGCACAGTTGTTTTCAAACTTCTGGTATTTCGGTTCCGGATATTCCAGACGCAGTTCTCCATACGGTTTTGGAACCGGGTCTTTTCCACATGAAATTAAAAGCAGTGATACAAAAATAAAAATGACTTTTTTAATCATTTTGCAAAAGTACAAATTAGATTTCAGATTTCGGAAGACAAATTTCAGTCTTTCAATGAGTTTTGAATGTAATTTTCCAAAGGCTTCGGAAAGGATTTATCATGAGAACCCTGCACGTCCGTAATCTGGTATTGATTTTCAGTAATAAAACGATTCCAGATGTCTTCTGAAGATACCTCAACCTTAAATATTTCAATAGTTAAATTCTTGTGTGTCAGTTTATGGCTAACCGTTTTAGAACCGGTAATAAAGGGCTTCATTTCAGGAGAAATAGAAGACGGAAACTCAAATAATTTCTTCCAGATAAAATCATCTTTTCGCTGACGGATCAGAAACTCCCCGTTTCTATGAACAAAATAATAAGTTAAAGCCAGATCTTCAGCCTTTACTTTTTTTGTTTTGACAGGATAATCTGAAATTTTTTGTAAAGAAAAAGCAAGACAGTCTTCATTTATCGGACATTCTCCACATAATGGATTTTTAGGTTTACAGATTTCTGAACCAATATCCATCATCGCCTGGTTGAAATCTCCCACATTATCAGGCATTACCAAAGTCGCCAATTCTGAAAAATAAGTAAACGCCCTTGAGTTTGAAATATCAAAATCATCAGCAAAGAAACGGCTCAGCACACGGTAAAAGTTTCCATCTACTGCCGGCATTTTTCCACAAAAGCAAATACTTGAAACCGCTGCTGCTGTATACTTTCCAATTCCTTTCAGTTTTAAAATTTCTTCGTACTGATTGGGAAATATACCATTGTAATCATTCATGATCTGCTGCGCAGCTTTATGAATATTGATGGCTCTGGAATAATAGCCTAGTCCTTTCCAATAAAGCAAGACTTCATTTTCATCAGCTTCAGCTAAGGTTTTTACATCCGGAAATCTTTTAATGAAATTATTATAGTGATTGAGCCCCTGATTGATTCTTGTCTGCTGAAATACAATTTCGCAGATCCAAATTTTATACGGATCTTTTGTCTGTCTGAAAGGCAGATCTCTCGCATTATTCCGATACCATTCCAAAAGCCTGTTTCCTACATGAAGAAATTCTGAGGCTGCAATATTCTTTTCCAAAAACCAATCAATTTAAGTCGCTGAAGAGGTTTTGTCTCTTCGCCCTGTATCATTTCAGGAACGCAAAGATAGGTTTATTTTATTTTTTCAAATTCTATCTAATTTTTTAATTTCTATTCTTTATTTATTAAGTTGTATCGTAACAATGAATCTTGCTTATTTTTTCTTCACAGAATATACAGAAGCTCCTCTTAACCACTGGTATTTCAGGTTTCTGTCCTTCGCGATAAAACGATAACCATCCAATTTTTTCAGGTACAGATACATGGAATCTTCTTTCAGCTTTAGCTTGTGAGGAGACAAGAACATCATTGGCATATCCAGCACAGAATCTCTTACTGTTTTTAAAACTTTTCCTGATTTTACTTTATAAAGAAAAAATGGTTTTCCACGGCCCTTTGAACTGTCCGCTAACTTAACTTCCGAACTTGCTAAAACCAGTTCACTACCATCAAAACATTCTTCCTCATCCATAATATAAGCTTTCCCTTCCTGACGTTCGGCTGCAAAAAGGTCATCTTCATATTGATCAGGACTCTGATATTTTTTTTCACAACTTGCTAATACTGCCATTAATAGTATAGGCATACCGATGGCCAGTTTAATATTCATTTTAATATTCATAGGTATTGGTAGAAAAAAACCGATGTAAAAAATGCATCGGTTTTTATATTAAAAATAAGGTGTTATTATTCCTGAGCGTATTCTGCGTCCCATTCGTTACCATCATCTCCTTTGTGTCCGTCAAGTTTAATAACGAAACTTTTTGTAGGGAAATAAGGGGTCATACGGATATCAAGCCATACTCTGTCTTTGTTTACTCTATCTTGTTCGAAACGAACGATCTTGAATTTCTCAATCAATTTGTCCGGTCCTTTGATATTATCAAGGAATGTTACAATTTGTCTTCTCAAATCGTCTTCGTTTTTAGCATTCCAGTTTTCGAAGGCTCTTCTGTTCAGGAAGTCCAGTAATACTTTTGTTACATAGTCGAATACACGAACTACCGAATAGGTTTGAAGACCAATGTTGTCTCCTGTAAATAATGTCTTCGCAGAGAAAGCCATGATTTTACCATATTCGTTAACCATTGGTACAAGACCCATTTTTTCCAACTGAGAAATTTCACTTTTCTTCAATTCGAATTTTACAGCATCTACCTCATTGATATTACCATGTTTTTTACCTGCTGCTACCTGAGACATCAGTGTCTTGTGAATTTTTCCTGCTAATGAAGTGGAAGGAGGAAGTTCTACGTTTTCTTCTTCTCCTACTTCTTCTGCTTTTCCACGTCCTACTAACCAGTTACACGTCATAATAACGTTACTTCTGTGAAGTTCACCACCTGTAAGATTCGCAGAATGGAATAGGTCTACTACATCATCCGGCTTGTCAAGATTAGCAAAGTCTGTAACCATCATTACTTTGTTTTCGTTACAGATTTTAGCCCACTTTTCAATAACTTTATTTGATCCTAAATATCCAGGGATAGCAAGGATTGAGTAGTTATCTCTAAGGTCTAAACGGTCATAGTAATTTTTAAATTCTTCAGAAATGGCATCAATGAATAAAGGATTGTCTAAGTCTGAAACCTGATCCAGGCTTGCATTAACAATACTTACATTATCCACTTTATCCAATTCTGTATTTTTGTAGAATTGAGCTACAGTTCTATAGTTAGTTTCTAACAAACGAACGGCATCTAATGTACTTTTTAAGTTTTTCTTTAAATTTTGATCAGCTTGTTGTGCTTTGGTTTTGCACGTATCTGCCATTTTATCTGCCGATTCGCTACCTTCTAAAAGGCTTACCCAAAGATTGATCTTCTGAAGAAGCTCTTTTCTTTCTTCTGCTTTATTGCCATCGTTAAGAAAGATTTCTTTCCTTGCTTTTCTTGTTGGGTTCATATTGGCGATACCGTCTACAACGGATTCAACAAAGCCAAAACCTCCCATTTTATTGAGTTCCGCAAGCGGGTTACCTTTCGGCTGACCTGAGTGTTGCTGCTGCTGTCCCTGCTGCTGGCTTTCTTGCGCCTGTAATTTGCTATCCATGATTTAATGTAAGTCTTTAATTATTTTTCAAGTTCTTGTGCTACATCCTTCAATACTTCGATGAACGCCGCTCTAGTTTGGTCGTTCTCTAACATATTACGAAGAATTTTATTGGTTTTTAACTGACGTACAATTTTATTGTACTGCTCCTGCTCCATGCTCAGCTGCTGAAGATAGTCAGATTTCTGAGTAAGGCTTTTAGGAGTAAAGTCTCCAAGATTCTGAAAACGGAATTCTTCATCAACCACTCCTCCATCTTCTGTTTCGTGTTGTACTGCCACAGAAGGCTGAAAATGTTTGAAGACATCTTCCACAGTTTTTAATCCTGTTACAATTTCAGGGGTATAAGATTCGTCTGTTGTAAGCTGGCTTACTATCAGTGATTTATTTTCCTGTATTTCCTGAATAGCTTCATTAGCGTCTACTTTTACCTCGTTTCCGCCAACACCATAATTAAACATTGCCATATTATTATTATTTTGAGATTTACTATTTGGTTTTGGATCTGTCTTTGAGTAATTTACTACCGTCCTGTGCCCCTAATGTCATGGTCAGCGCAACAATTCCATCTGTCCGGTTAAGATTATTGATAGTCTGCTTCAAATCTATATTAGAAACATTATTATCAGTAATACTCACATTTCCCC